>JAILHP010000011.1 GCA_024695705.1 Prevotella sp.
ATCATGTTCGACATATAGACCTTAGCGGTGAGCTTGGAGCTTTGAGCTTGGACCATTGACCATTGACCATTGACCATTGAGCTTTGACCATTGTGCATTGTGTGTTGTGCATTGTGCATTGAACTTTGAACATTGGGCTCCTCATTTCTTACTTCAGGCTCTTCGTTTCTTGCTTCAAACTCTTCTGTTCTTGTTTCAGGCTCTTCTATTCTTAGTTCAGGCTCTTCTGTTCTTCTTACTTCAGGCTTTGAGCTTTGAGCATTGACCTGCGGCCGAGCCTGCTCACGCTCGACAGAGCTGATGCATGCATCGCTCTGTCCTCGCTTAATCGCAGCCTTGAGCTTTGACTCTGTAGCCTGTAGTTTATTATCTGTAGTCTGTAGTCTGTTCTCTGCAGTCTGTGGTCCTTTATCTATAGTCCAATAGGCGGCAGCGGCAATCAGCAGCACGACGGCTGCCGCAGCCACTCGCTGCAGCCAGAGCATGCGCGTCCTGGCCGTCCGGCCTGCAGTCAGCGCCTGTTCAATCTCGTCCCACGACACCTCAGGGGCAGGCCGTTGGTAGTCTGCCATCTTCTGTCGCAACTGTTCTGTCCATTGTTCGTTCATCGTCGTGGGGGATTATCGTCGTTATATTTCTTAATCATCTTGGCCAACATGGCTCTCGCCCTGTGCAGCTGCGAGGCTGAGCTGTCTCTCTTGATGCCGAGCAGGCTGGCTATTTCCTGATGGCTCTTGCCTTCAAACACGTAGAGGTTCAGCACCGTGCGGTAGCCTGTCGGCAGTTGGCTCAGCATCTGCCGGATGGCGTCGGGCGGAATGTCGCTGAGGGGTGGGGCTTCGGTGTCGTCGTCGGGCTGCGATGGCATCGCAGCAAACTGGACGGTCTTCGATGTTCCCACCTCTGTGAATAGCAGTTCGTGGCGGCTCTTTGTCCGCAGGAACTTCAGCGACTCGTTGACCACCACCTTCGTGGCCCATGCCTTGAGGGAGCCTGCCCCGCGATACTCGAAGCGGGCAATGTGGGAGAAGATGTGGATGAGCGCGTTCTGGAACACTTCCTTCAGGTCTTCCTCGTTTACGATGTAACGTGAGCAAACGCCTGCAAGACAGTCGCCGTAGCGGGAAAAGAACTCCCGCGCGGCTGCCTTGTTACCGTTTTGTAGCTGCTTGACTAAGCGTTGCTCTTCGTTACTGTTAGGAGTCACGTCCGGTTATATGCCCTGTATATTGACCGATGAAGAAAATGGCGCCGGTCTTTTGTTCGCTGATGACGTAGAGGAAGGGATGGTTGGCGTGGAAGATGATGGGCTCGATGTGCTCGGGGTTAAATACGGCGTTTTCCATTTCTCCGACGACGGTGACGGCAGCCGCCTCGGTGCCCTCTTCGTCGAGCTTGATCTTGGCCACCTGCTTCATCAGTTCGATGAAGGTCGGCACGTCGCAGAAGTTACTGAAGTCGGCCCTGCCGTCATCGAAGGCGTTAGGCATGCCGAGCTTGCTCATGATGTCCTTCAGGTCGATGTCGGTATTCGTCTCAAAGCGGGGCAGCTTCACATCCACCTTGGCGTTGACAAACTGCTGGTTCAGCTGTTGCCACTCCTCGGCGGTGGGCACCTTGGGCAAGGCATTGGTCTCTGCCTTGGGCAGCAGCACCGTCATCTGGAACGAGCGGTTGCCGTAGGGCAGTCGAAGCGCCAGGCAGTCGTCGGTCTCGGCAAACTCGAAGCTGGCGGTCTGGTGCATCATCGGAATCCGTACCAAAGCCTCCGGTTCGCCGGCATAACGGAACTCCTCATCCTGCGTTTCTGCCTTGTCGAACTTGCTGGTCCAGCAGCCCTTGAAATAGATGGCGTTGAGCAGATAGCTGACGGCATCGGGGTTGAACGTGTCCTCGTTGAGCACCTCTTTTATCATCTGCTCCGTGTGGTCGGCGGCCCACTTGTTGATGACGTGCATCGTCTCGCCGTCGTGGAAGTCGCGCGTCTCCGGTTCGGCGTTGTAGAATGTCTTGGCTTTCTCCACGAAGCCAGCCTTCAGCACGTAGGGCTTGTTCATGTAGATGGTGTTGGCTATCATCACCTTCGTCTGCTCGTCGAGCGTAGGCGCCAGATTCAGCATCTTGTAGCAGAAGGCGTTAATGCCGTCGGCACCCGTGTCGCCAAATCCCAGCACCTGGTTGATTTGCGCCAGCGTCTCGCCGGCCGCGCCGTTGTTGAGCATGCCGAGGGCGTAGGTAATGCTGATGGGCGAAAGTATCTGGCTCGCCACCTCATCGCGCGCCTCGCGGAACAGCCTGAAAGCAAACTCATTACTCTGGTTCACCATCTCCTGCTCGCCGCGCGTCAGCTCCAACGTCGTAGGGGGCTCTACGGGGTCGATGACAGGCTTTGGCTCCTCGTATGAGCCGTCGTTGTCGCTGCTGCAGCCCGTCACGGCCGATGTTGCCACCATAGTCAGGGCGATGGCTACCCACATCATTCTTTTTCTCATAACACTTGCAAAATTAAAGGTTTTCTATGAGTTAAAACCCCGAAAACCGGAAAACTTGCGTCCGCAAGCGTTAAAAAAGATGAAATGGAAAAGCAAATACTTCCATGTTCCACGTTCGATGTCCCATGTTTTTATTATCTTTGCGCTCAGAATAATAACTAAGAAAACAAAAGACTATGGAAGCTTACGACATTTTACCCATCGATTTCTACATCCTGCCCAACCCGCAGCCCGACGAGCAGGGACGTACCACCTACCAGGTAAGACAGAACACGCGCGGTGCCGTGAACACCCGCGGACTCGTGGAACACATGAAGCGTTGGCACATCATGCCCCAGTACCCCATTGATGCCATCATCAAGACGCTGACGGAGGAAATCGTTGAAAAACTCTTCTTCAACGGTTGCGTACACCTTGACGGCCTGGGACTGTTCTCGCTCACCATCGGACTGAAGCCCGTCATCGACGAGAACGGTGTCGCTCACAAGCGCCATGTTACTGATCCTCACGATATTACGGGTAACGACTTGGAGGTGACTGGCATCTCGTTCAAGCCCGACAAGGAGTTCCTGGAACTGGCCACCAAGCGGCCTGCCAACTTCCGCCACATAGCTCCGCGCGGAGTAGTAGGGCGCTCACCCGTCTTTACCCGTCAGGAAATGATCAACCTCCTGTTTAACTATCTCGACAAGGAGAAGACCATTTCCCGTCGTATCTTCATCATGATTACGCACTTGACGATATATCAGGCTAAAAAATGGCTCAAGGAACTCTCCACAGGTGACAACCCGCCGCTGCTGGAAATCTGGGCGGCAAACGCCTACATCTACCAGCGCAATCCCAACTATGTGCCTGAAACATAGTCCATTGTCAATAATGCTGTGTCGTACTCCTGTCGCCGATGTGCCGTATCCCTGTTACTGAGGTGCCGTTTCCCTTTTTCCGATGTCGCCACTTCCTTTCCTGTTGACTCTAGTCAACAAGTCTGGTGACTGCAGTCAACAAGTTTGACGACTATAGTCAACAAGTCTGGTGACTATAGTCAACAGGAAAGGGATACGGCACCTCGGTCATGAGGACACGGCACCTCGGTCATGAGGACACGGCACCTCGGTCATGAGGGTACGGCATCTGTAGTGAAAAAAGTTCTTAGCAAGCAAAGCGGCAAAGCCGAGCGCAAAGCTCAAAGTTCTTTGCAGAGCAAAGCGGCAGAGCCGAGCGCAAAGTTCAAAGCTAAAAGCTAAAAGCAATAAAGCGAGGTGGTTTCGCGTTATATAAAATATAAAGATGAAAAGGATTCTGGTAACAATTGTAGCCGTTGCATGCTACGCAATGAGCGGCGGGGCACAAAGTGGCTTGCCGAAGACGAAGATGTCGCCCTGGCTCCAGCAGCAATACGTGCAGGAGCAGCAGGCCGTGAAGAAGAACGGCGGTCCGAGACGCATTCAGGGCCGCACAGTGAGGAAGTACATGCTGACGCTGGTGAAGTCAACCGACGAAGCTACGGCCGTCCGTCGGCAGGGCGGCGTGGTGATGCAGGACTTCGGCGAAGGCATCTGCGCCGCCTTCCTGCCCATTGACAGGCTGGGCGAGCTGAGCCACGACCCGAACATCCTTCGCCTGGAGGCCAACGCCCCGGCACAACTGCTGAACGACACCTGTGCCCAGATCCTCAAAGCCGACAAGGCGTGGAAGCCCTCGTCTCCCCTGCCCCAGGCCTACACAGGCAAGGGCGTCGTGGCTGCAGTGATGGACATCGGCTTCGACTTCACCCACCCCGCCTTCCGCCACGACAACGGCACCTCGCGCATCAAATGGTTCTGGGACCCGATGGCCCCCGATGCCACCACCGACATGCTGGGCATGGTGTATAGCTCACCCAACGAGGTGCTGGCTGCCCGCCACAGCATGAACGCCGACAAAGACAACCACGGCACCCACGTACTGGGCTCCATGGCTGGCGACGGGCTCGACGGCCACTACGCCGGCATGGCTCCTGAGGCCGACATCATGGGAGCCTACATCCCCTTGGGGTCGGTTACCCAGCAGTTTCTGGACCGCGTCAATGCCTACATGCACAGCCATCTTGCCGACTATCCGGGCATCGACGACCTGCTCATCGACGTGGAATTCACCGACGTGTTCGAACTCATTGAGCTTTACAACATCTTCAAGGCAGCCGATGCCATAGGTGAGCCCTGCGTGGTGAACTGGAGCTTCGGTTCCGGTGTCAGTTTCCTCTATGACGGCACGCTCTACGAGGAGGTGTTCAACCGCCTGGTCGGCCCCGGACACATCGTCGTGACATCGGCCGGCAACAGCGGCTACAACAAGAGCTACCTAAAGAAGGAGGCAGGCGTGAAGATGGATCAGGACGTTTACTACATCACGGGGATTGACGGCTTTGCCATGTACATGCGCACCGAGCCCGACGAGCCGCCGTTCACGTTCGGACTCACCTTCGACGGCATTGCCGACACGCTCTTCGTCAACACGGCCGACATTGCCGCACTCCAGGGTGACACGCTCTTCGTGCAAAGCCCGGAATTGGAGATACAGTTCGTGGCCTCTCCCGGAGCCTACGACAAAACGGTGTATCAGACCATCATCTATCCCACCGAGAGCTATGCCAGTACCATCATGAATGGCGAGAGAATGACCACCCACGGGAAGGTCATCGTGGATAAACAGGCACAGGTGGAACTGCTTGGCCTGGTAAATAGCAAGGTCACCGTGAGGTTCAGCACGGAGAGCCTGACCAACTCGCGCGGCTGTCAGATTGGGACGATTGGCGCTCCCGCACACATGGAGTGCATCATCACCGTAGGCGCCATGCACCAGCGCAATGAACTCACCAACATACAGGGTCAGCGTACGTCCTATAAGTACATAGGCAGCGACGAGGGACACCTGGCGTCGTTCAGCTCCTGCGGTCCGACCATTGACGGCCGCATCAAGCCCGATGTCGTGGCACCCGGTCATAACATCATCTCATGCCTCAATAGCTTCTACCTCAAGGACCACAACCAGGAGGCCACCGCACAGGAGGTGTTACCCCTGACCGCCTACGCCTCTAACGCCTTCGGCGAGTACTATGCCATGTGGGCCATGTCGGGCACGTCCATGTCGTCGCCCGTCACCGCCGGTGTCGTCGCCCTCTGGCTGCAGGCCGACCCCACCCTCACGCCCGAGGATATCAAGGCCATTATCCAGCGTACCAGCCACCAGCCCGAGCCGGAATTCTCGGGTACGGACAAGAACATCTATTACGGCTGGGGCGAGATTGATGCCTATGCCGGACTCCTGGACATCCTTGGCATCGAAGCTGCCCTCCCGGAGCTCCCGCGCTACCAGCCGGCAGGCGTCAGCTTCCGCCTCTCGGGTAACACACTTTACATCGACGGTGCTGACGACGGTACACCCGTCACCATCTACGACCTCAGCGGCCGTCCCGTGTTCCGCGCAGTCACCGATGGCATTGCCATCCGCCTGCCCGCCCTGCCTGCCGCCGTCTATGCCGTCCAGCTGGGTCAGGTCGGTTCCACGCTCATCCGAATCAACTAGGTGCATCTCAAAAATAAAAATCTTAGGTAAGCTTCACCTCGGAAATGAAAAAAAAACAAAATTTATTTTGCATTTCGCTCGGTTTGCATTACCTTTGCAGGAAATTAGGTGTATTAGAACCGAAAAGGAATGGGAAAAAAGACGAAAACTACCGGCAGCCGGCATGGATTGCAGGTTGTAACATTATGTATCAGCACCACGATGGTGCTTGTGCTTCTGGGCTTGGTGGTATTTACGGTACTCACCGCCCGTAACCTTTCGTCGTATGTGAAGGAGAACCTGACGGTAACCGTAGTGCTGGGTGACGACATGACGCAGCAGGAACGCGGAGCGGCCTACAACAGGCTGCGTGTGCGCCCATACGTGTACCAGATAACGTATATCAGCAAGGAACAGGCGAAAAAGGAAAACAGCGAGGAACTGGGTTCCGACCCCACGGACTTTGTGGGCTTCAACCCCTTCCCTGCCACCTTCGAGATTCAGCTGACGGCGGAATATGCCAACAGCGACTCGGTGCTGCAAGTGAAGAAGGAACTGCTCTCCATACCGAAGATATCGGAAGTGAACTATCCTGAGGACTTGATGGACAAGGTGAACTCGAACCTGAGCAAAATCAGCCTGATACTCTTGATTCTGGCTGTGCTGCTGACCATCGTGTCGTTCTCGCTCATCAGCAACAGCGTCAGGTTGAGCGTCTATTCACGCAGGTTCCTCATCCACACAATGAAGCTGGTGGGTGCCTCGTGGAGCTTTATCCGCCGTCCGTTCCTGCGCCGTGCCATAGGCGTGGGGGTAGTGGCTGCCCTGCTGGCCATCGCCATTCTGGGTGGTGCGGTATATGGCCTTTACGTGCTGGAGCCTACGCTGCTGACCATCATCGGATGGGAGGAACTGACCATCACGGCTGCGGCTGTGCTGCTGTTTGGCATTGTCATCACGGCCTTCTGTGCGTATCTGGCTGTCAACAGGTTCCTGAAAATGACGGCAGGAGAGTTGTACAAAATATAGAATAGCCCCCTGAGTCAGGGGGTCTGAAGAAGACATAACAGAGAATTAAGAAAAGAAATATATGGAAGAGAACTCAAGAAGAGATTTTGCATTTGACCGCGTGAACTTCATACTGCTGGCAGTAGGAATGGCGATTGTGATTTTAGGTTTCCTGCTGATGAGTGGCAGCGGTTCCTCAGCAGAGCAGTATAACCCCGACATCTTCAGTGTACGCCGCATAGTGGTTGCTCCTATTGTGTGCTTCATTGGTTTCATATCAATGATTTATGCCGTCATGCGCAAGCCGAAGGACGAGGAGAAAGGGGAGCGTTGAGTGTTGAGGGCTGAGCGTTCAATGACATTCACAAATTGTCAAATTGTAAATTGTAAAATTGTAAATTTCAATGACTTGGATTGAAACAATTATAATTGCCATTGTTGAGGGACTGACGGAGTTTCTTCCCGTGTCATCAACGGGCCACATGATTATTACGCAAAACTTGTTGGGCATTCCCCAGGGCGACCCCTTCGTGCATGCCTTTACGTTTATCATACAGTTTGGTGCCATCCTGTCGGTGGTATGCCTCTACTGGAAGCGCTTTTTCCAGTTTGACAACTCGCCGGCTCCTGCTGGCAGTTCGCTGCTGGGGAAGCTGAAGCACAAGTACTACTTCTACTGGCTCCTGATAGTGGGCGTGCTGCCTGCCGTCATCATCGGACTGGCTGCCAAGAAGTCGGGCCTGCTCGACTGGCTGCTCGACAGCGTTGAGGTAGTGGCCATCATGCTGGTGGTGGGTGGTATCTTCATGCTGTTCTGCGACCGTCTGTTCAACAAGGGCACCGATACCGTCAAGCTCAACGAGAAGCGGGCCTTCAACATCGGTCTATACCAATGTATATCCGTGATTCCAGGCGTTTCGCGTTCGATGGCAACCATCGTAGGCGGTATGGCTCAGGGCCTGACGCGCAAGCGTGCAGCCGAGTTCTCGTTCTTCCTGGCGGTGCCGACGATGGCGGGTGCCACGCTGCTCGACCTGCTGGACCTGCTGAAGGAGGATGCCTCATGGGCTACGGCGCACAACATCACCATGCTCATCCTGGGCTGTGTGGTGGCATTCATCGTGGCTCTGCTGGCCATGAAATGGTTTGTCAGCTTCCTGACTAAATACGGCTTCAAGGCTTTT
Organism: Prevotella sp.; assembly: GCA_024695705.1. Lineage (GTDB taxonomy): Bacteria > Bacteroidota > Bacteroidia > Bacteroidales > Bacteroidaceae > Prevotella. The sequence goes on from JAILHP010000011.1 coordinate 8,228, forward strand.
GGTATTTACCGTATCATCGTGGGCGGCATCATCATCGTACTGCTGCTGACGGGACATACACTCGCAATGGTTGACTGATGAACTTCACGGAAGGAGAATTGATCTACCTGAACAAGCCCTATGGCATGACGTCGTTCGGAGCGCTGGCCTTTGTGCGTCAGCGTGTCTCGCGGCGCATGGGGGTGAAACGGGTAAAGACAGGCCATGCCGGCACCTTGGATCCGCTGGCTACTGGCGTGCTGATTCTCTGTACGGGCAAGAAAACCAAGGAGATAGAACGGTTGCAACAGCACACCAAGGAATATACGGCTACCCTGCAGCTGGGGGCTACGACGCCCAGCTACGACATGGAGCACGAAGTGAACGCCACCTACCCTACCGACCACATCACCCGTGAGTTGATTGACAAGGAGTTACAGCAGTTTGTGGGTGACGTCATGCAGGTTCCGCCCTCCTACTCTGCCGTGAAGGTCAACGGCGACCGAGCCTACGAACTGAGGCGCAAGGGACGTGAGGTGACGCTGCAGGCCAAACCTGTACGCATTGACGAGATTGAGGTGTCCGACTTCGACCCTGAGAAGATGCAGCTGAGCATCCGCGTGGTGTGTGGAAAGGGCACTTACATCCGTTCACTGGCTCGCGACATTGGCCGTGCACTCAATAGCGGAGCCTACCTGACGGCACTCTGCCGCACAAGGGCCGGCGACGTGCGCATTGAGGACTGCCTGACGCTGGACGAATTTCCGGTTTGGCTGGAGAAGCAGAGGGTTGAGCTTTGAGCGTTGAGCATTGAGTTTTAGGTATTAAATCGAAAATAAGTAAATTGTAAATACAATAGATGAAATTATCACAATTTAAATTTAAACTACCCGACGAGCTGGTGGCGCTTGAGCCCCCTTATCGTGCCTTTGAGAACGAGGACGGAACGACAGACAAGATTTATCGTCGCGACGAATGCCGGCTGATGGTGATTCACCGTAAAAGCCAGACTGTGGAAATGTTCAAGAAGGATGCCGACGGAAACGATACTGAGGAATTCCTCGTCTTCCGTGACCTGGTCAACTATTTTGACACTGGCGACACCTTCATCTTCAACGACACGAAGGTGTTTCCTGCCCGCCTCTTCGGAACAAAGGAGAAGACCGATGCGAAGATTGAGGTGTTCCTGCTGCGTGAACTGAACCCTGAGCTGCGTCTATGGGACGTGCTGGTAGAGCCTGCCCGCAAGATCCGCATCGGCAACAAGTTGTTCTTTGACGAGGACGGCCCTATGGTGGCTGAAGTGATTGACAACACCACCAGTCGCGGACGTACGTTGCGATTCCTTTACGACTGTCCTCACGAGGAGTTCAAGCGCGAGCTGTTTGCACTGGGTTCGGCACCCCTGCCTCGTTACATCGTCGATCAGCGCGAGGCAACACCTGAAGACCAGGAGAACTTCCAGACCATCTACGCCAAGAACGAAGGAGCGGTGACTGCTCCGTCGTCAGGCCTGCACTTCAGTCGTGAGATGTTGAAGCGTCTGGAGATTCGCGGCATCAACTTCGCATTCATTACCGTACACTGTAGCTTAGGCAACTTCGAGGGTATTGAAGTAGAAGACCTGACCAAGCACAAGATGAGCTCTGAGCAGATGGTCATCAACACAGAGGCCTGCGACATCGTCAATGAGGCCAAGCGCAGCGGACATCACATCTGTGCCGTTGGCGTCAGCACGGCCCGCGCCACGGAGACCGCCGTAGGTACCGACGGACTGCTGAAGGAATATGACGGATGGACCAACAAGTTCATCTTCCCGCCCTACGATTTCGGTATGGCCGACTGTATGATTGCCAATTTCTACCATCCGGAATCGACCATGCTGATGACGGCTGCTGCCTTCGGCGGTTACGACATCGTGATGGAAGGCTACAGGCTGGCCCTGAAGCATGAGTACAAATTCGGATGCTATGGCGATGCCATGCTGATTCTGGACGACTAATGCATACGGTATATTTCAGCCTTGGCTCTAACTTAGGCGACAAGGAGGCAAACATCCGTACAGCCATAGAGAAAATAAATGAGCTGGTTGGCGTAGTGGTACGCCAATCAGCTCTTTTGGTTACCCAACCCTGGGGTTTCGAATCGGAGCATCTGTTTGTCAACGCCGCCATTTGCTGCGAGACGGACAAAACACCCCGTGAGGTACTTCAAATCACACAGCAGATAGAGCGTGACATGGGCCGCAGGAAAAATACCCGCACGTCAACTGGCCGCAGAACCTACAAAGACCGTATCATCGACATTGACATCCTGATTTACGATGACCTGACCATCAACGAGCCAGACTTGAAGATTCCCCATCCGCTGATGTACCAGCGTGATTTCGTCATGATTCCGCTCAACGAAATTCTCCTTTAACCGCAATGGAAATAGGTTGCCACCAATTCGGCAATCTTTTCCGGACGATGTACTATCTCGCGGCGTAGCTTTCTGTCATCGAAAGCACGCAATTGGGCAATGATACCATCAATCATAGCCGGAGAGAACACCCCATACTCCTCGAAAACGGCACGCTGACGCTCCAGGCAGTCAGCCGAAGCCGCACAGGAATCAGGCAGCTGAGCCAACTCCTGCAGCTGGGCGGCATTCTGGGCGTCGTGGATGTTCACGCTGACGTAGGTCCGTGCTGCCACTTCGAGGGCATCGGGCATCTCAAAGCCGTGACGACAAGCGACGCAGAGTCCTGCCAACAGCTGATAAAGGTCGGCAGAGCCATCGGGAGAGCGCATCTCCACGGTCTGCTTTTCTGTGGTGAGTCGTGAGTCGTAAGTGGTGAGCGATGTATCGGCATTGTTTGCAAGAGCTGACATATCCACTCCTGCAGTCCATCCTAAAGGCACACGTACCAGCACGGAGCGGTTGCGGTCGCCCCAGCAGACATTCGTGGGTGCCTCCTGATGGGGCACCAAACGGAAGTAGCTGGTAGGGTTCTTGTTACCGAAGGCAGTAATGCTCGGTGCCAGGTCCATCATACCGGCTATGGCCCTGCGTGCTGCCTCGCTGAGGGTGCCACGCTCTTCACCTGTGGTAAGTGCCATCTGGTTACGGCCGTCCTTCATCAACCGCATATGGATGTGCAGTCCTGAGCCCGCCTTGCCAGTGGTAATCTTGGGGGCGAACGTCACGTTCAGTCCTTCGCGCCATGCCAGGTTACGGATAACCCACTTGGCAATCATCAGCTGGTCGGCAGCCTCCTCAGCGGGAACGGGTAGGAACTCTATCTCATTCTGCTCGTAAATCAGTCCGTTCAGGCGGAAGTTGCCCACCTCGGAATGGCCATACTTGATCTGACCGCCGGCACGGGCAATGTACGACATGCACTTTGTGCGGAAATCGTTGGTCTTGGCATAGGGCGCCGACTCGTGGTAGCCGCGCTGGTCGATGGCAGGAAACACCTGCTCGTCAGGTTTGATGACGTAATACTCCAGTTCACCCATGGCCTGAAACTCCATGCCCGTCACCTCACGGAAGGCACGACAGGCCTTGCGCAGCGTCTGTTCAGGCGAGGAGGCCAAAGGCTGACCGTCCTTGTCAAAGTAGGAGCATAGCATGCACAGCGTGGGAATCTCGGCAAAGGGATCGACAAAAGCCGTCGAGAAGCGGGGTAACACATAGAGGTCGCTGCTGCCGGCCTCGATAAACGAGAAGAGGCTGGAGCCATCGACCCGCTCGCCGCAGCTGAGTAGCATCTCCAGGTATTCCTGATGCGTGATGACGAAGTTGAGCGTTTTCAGTTTGCCGTCACCTCCAGGGTACATGAAGTTCAGCATCCTGATGTTGTGCGAGCCGATAAAGTCAATGATGTCGGCCTTCGTAAACTCCTTTGCAGGCTTTTGAAGATAAGCCACCAAGTCGTTGGCATTCATTTTCAGTGTTTTGTTTTCCATAAATCAACATTTAAGATAAGAATTTTGGTTACTTTCTGCAAAGGTACGAAAAAACATATGAAGTTCCAAAGAAAAAGCCAAGAAAAAAAATAGGCGGAAGTGATTTTTTATTAAAGAAAAATACAATAAAAAGGAATAGTTAACGTTTTATATGCAAAAGCATATAGGATGAAGAAAAAATATACTCCGAAATACAAGTTAAACCAAGATAAGGACAATCCCAGGTACATATCTGACGGAATGAATGAGTTTGAGCGCAACACCAAGCGCATTGGAGACCTCATTCTGTCAGCCATTTGCCTGATTATCTTTTCGCCGCTCTTCCTCATTTGTTACATTGCTGTGAAGCGCGAGGACGGAGGTCCCGCCATCTTCAAGCAGGAACGCATCGGACGATTTGGAAGACCCTTTACCATCTACAAGTTCCGCAGCATGAAGATTGATGCTGAGAAGGACGGTCCGGCACTGTACCAGCACGAGAACGATGCACGTATGACGAAGGTGGGAAAATTCCTTCGCGACCACCACTTGGACGAGCTGCCGCAGCTGTGGAACGTGCTGAACGGCGACATGGCATTCATCGGTCCGCGTCCGGAGCGGAAATTCTATATTGACCAGATTTTACAACATGACCGTCGCTACGTCTTCCTGTATCAGATCAGGCCAGGCGTTACCTCGTATGCTACGTTGTATAACGGCTATACGGACACGATGGAGAAAATGCTTCGCCGACTGGAGCTGGACCTCTATTATCTGGAGCACCGCTCCTGGTGGTTTGATGCCAAGATTCTTATCAAGACCTTCATCAACATAGCTTTCGGAAAGAAGTTCTAAAGAGTTAAGAGTTTGGAGTTATGAGGAGGTCTTTTGGTTTATCATTAATCATTTTTCTTTTTTCATGCTACCAGGCTATGGCCCAGGAGACGCAAGTCACGTTTGACGTGACGGCAGAGACGGCTGTAGGCAGTGGCGACTTTACGGCTTATCAGCTGACGGCCAACCGTCACCATGTGCTGGCTACAAGACCGAACACGGCCTATATGCGTGGTGCCGTCAACGTGGAACATGCGTTGGGCGGCGACTTTAAGCTCTCCGGCGCCATTGACGCCATCGGCTCCGTGCATGCCGACCACAAGGCGTATCTGCAGCAATGCTACGCCAACCTGTCGTGGCAGGAGTTCTTCGTGGAGGCTGGCAGCCGCGAGATTGAGCCGGTGGTTCGTGACCCTCAGCTCTCTTCAGGTGCCTTTACGAAGGGAAACAACGCCAAGCCTATTCCTCAGGTTCATGTCGGCACGAAAGACTTCTGGACGGTGCCCTTCACCAACGACTGGCTGCAGGTGCATTTTGACTTCGGATACGGCAAGTTCATGGACAACCAATACAAAGAAGACGTGTTCCAGCGTACGGGAGAAGAGATTAACAACGGCTACACGAAGGGTTCGTTCTATCACCAGAAACACCTGTATTTCCGCACAAACCCTGAGAAGCGCTTCTTCGTGATTGGCGGCATTGAGCATGTGGCGCAGTTTGGCGGCACGAAATACTATTACGAAGACCATGTGCTTGTCTCGAAGAAGAAGCCCGCCACGCTCAAGGCTTTCTGGAACGTGATACTGCCACTCGGCGACAGCCAGTACTTCGAGCACGAGGCCAATGAGGACTGGATATATGGCAACCACCTCGGTTCGATGACGGTGCAGATAGGTTGGAACATTGACAAGGAACACCAAGTGCAGGCATACGTTGACGACCCCTTCGAAGACGGTTCGGGCATGCGCAAGAGCAACGGCTGGGACGGACTGTACGGCGTGCAGTACAACAACAAGGCCGAAGGCCGACGCTATGTGCGCAGCGCCGTGGTGGAGTTTCTGCAGACCACCAACCAGTCGGGACCGCTCCACTGGGACGGCGGTGACTATCCTGAACCCGCCCGCAGTCAGATAAAAGACAAGGTGGTGGGCAACGACAACTACTACAATCACGGTTTCTACATCAATTACTCCCACTACGGCATGACGCCCGGCACGCCGCTCATTACCTCTCCTATATATAATAAGGATGGGAACATGACGTACGGCAACAACCGTGTCAAGGCCTGGCACGTCGGCATCAACGGAGAGCTGACCGACCAACTATCGTACATGGTAAAGGGCTCCTACCGTGAGGGATGGGGCACGTATTATGTACCGCTGGTTCCCAAGCGCCACTCGTTCGACGCCATGCTGCAGGGCATCTACCAGACGGGAGCCTGGCAGTTTGCTGCGGCCTTTGCCTTTGACAAGGGAAACATCTACGGTGACTGTTCAACCTTTAACTTTAAAATCAACTATCATGGAAAGATACTTTAAACGAGATACGAGGAAACTTGTTTTATTCTTTTGTTTCTTTGTCTTTTTGTTTTCCTCCTGCCAGGAGGGAGGCGATGCTGGTGACCTGTGGGGCCAATGGCGCATGACGAACTCCGACAGCCAGTTCCTGAACTTCTCTGGCAAGGTAGCACTGTTCCGAGACAACAAGGGCACGCAGGTGTTCGGCAATTTCCAGCATGTGGGCGATAGTATCTTCATTCAGTGTGTCTCCATCGAACAGCGTCTGGCTGACACCCTCTTCGTGGAAGACCGCTTCGGTTTCAAACCCTTCACCGACATACGTGTCAAGGTAGCCACCCTTGATTCCGAGAACCTTGTGCTTACCAAGGACAGCCAGACGTGGAGCTTCACAATATATTAAATCACTCATCACCACTCACCTTTTTCAACAATAGGGATTTTCCCCTCATGGTTTAGGGAAAATCCTTTGCGGGGGTGTATATTTCTTCATACTTTTGCACCGTGAACAAATAACAAGAAGTTTAACAACTAAAAACGATACAATTATGAAGAAGCTAATGATGACTCTGGTAGCACTGCTGACAATGGCAGTTTCTACCCATGCCATGAGTTACGAGCAGGCACGTAACGAGGCACTCTTCCTGACGGACAAGATGGCTTACGAGCTGAACCTGACGGACGAGCAGTATGAGGCTGCCTACGAGATCAACCTCGACTACCTGATGGGAGTCACCAGCGTTGACGATGTTTATGGTGTCTATTGGGAGCGCCGTAACCTCGAT
>JAILHP010000014.1 GCA_024695705.1 Prevotella sp.
TACAATTGCTTCCATATTTTTTCCTTTCTTTCCTTTTCTGACGGCAAAGATAGTGCAAATCGAGCGAAATGCAAAATATTTTCTGAATTATTTTCATTTCCGAGGTGCATCCTATCTAAGAGACGTAGTCTCAAAGGTACGAATAAGTAATGTAATGACCAAAGAAAAAGGCAGGTTTCTAAACGAAGCCTGCCCTTAGGTATGTTAAAACCTACAATAACTGCATGTACATTAGTTTACTTTAATTACTGTATTTGCAGCTACATTTGCCTGAATTTCATAACCTGGCATGACTTCAGCTTTTGAGCCGCAGATGAAACATGCAGGTATGGTAACAAAACAGAACAACAGGACTGAGAGGGTTGTACGGTTCTTTCCCGTTACATAGAGATCACCATTCTGCAAAGGAATCATCTCACCATTAGGAGCATACATTTCTGTAACTTTGATTCCCAGACGTCCTTTCGTTCCCCACCAAGATGACTTCTTGGCTTCATAAACCGTACCATTTACGGTTGTACCATAAGGAATAGCTGTTACACCGTCGATGTTGATGTCGCGAGCAACTCTGAACAGAACTTTCTGGCCAACATTTACGTCTGCGGCTTTTGTGTAGTTTACAACTTGCAACGGAACCAGTGTACCTGCCTTTACCGTTACCTCCGTCTGTGCAAATGATGCTACTGACATCAAACACAGAACACAACAAACAAATAACTTCTTCATAGTTTTTAGAAGTTGCGCCCATTAGATACCCAGATATCGGCAGATTTAATAAACGTTAGTAACTACAAAAAGAAAAGCGGGGTATCTTACCTCTGCTCGTCGTCACATTAGGTTGTAGGACACCTCACAAATAACAAACAGAATTGACACCCACGCCGTTGGTAATATGTTGTACCCCTCAAAGGTGTGCGTGACGGCAAGCTAAGCCGTCTGCACACCAAACGGGGCAGTATAATACCATACCCGCAGTATCTACCTCTGCAATGTCTTTTGATTTGGGTTATTGAGTTTCCTACATTCAATGTGACCAAATGACAAAGCGTTCAGCAAACACTTCTCAATATGTAGTGCTCCGAACATATTACCTATATAGCAAGTGACGAACGGATGCAAGTGCAAAGGTAAGTATTATTCTTGAAAACTCCAAATAATTAGTGGAAAAAAAATAATAACAGAAAAAAATACGTACACAGGAGACAGTAATTTTTGTACTCAAAACAAGATGGGCAAGCCTCACACGAGACCTGCCCTTTTTGTTGGTTGACTTTAACCCTTTACCACTTACCCCATTACCACGGGAGGGTTAGTCGAGGAGCTTCTCGTAGGTAGCGGTGTCGATGGACTTGACGAGGCCGGCACGCTTCCAGTTCTTGACCATCGAACGGGTGCGGTCATAGTCCTTGTCGTCACGTTCCTGCTGTGCCTGCTTGAGGGTGAAGCACTGGGGCAGACGGTCGTAGATGTCGTCGTTCTTTCCCTTGACCATACGCGATGAGCTGGGAGCGAAAGCCTTGTCAGAGGATGCCTTCTCAATGCGGTCGCGGAAGTAGAAGAGCACCTTGTCCATGTAGTAGTCGGCCAGTATGTCGAAGAGTGCCAGCGTCTGACGCTTCTGGAACTTACGGGGCAGCCAGTGGGCTGTTGCTTCAGGGTGCTTGCCGAGGTATTCCACGGCTGTCTGACAACCGTCGGCCCAGTCGGGTTTCTGCTGCTTGCGGTCAATCTCACGGATGAGGAAACCGCCGAAGTCGCAGAGCATGAGTGCGGCTGTGCAGCGCATGACACTGACGGCTATGCGGAAGCGCAGACGGGCACGGGTGCGGTCGTCGCTCTTGGCACACTCCAGGCGTACACGCTCCAACCATTGCTGACAGGTCTTCTCGAGTCGGGGCAGCGTGATGTCGCCCTTCATCAGGGGCAATAGCAGGGTGAGCTGGCTGATGTTCTCGACGGCCTGCTGCGAGCGTGGCTTGCTGATGACGAGCGGCGCATAGGTATTGTCGGGCGTCTGCGAGATAATGATGCGGGTGATGTCGCCGTTGGTGTAGTTGCGGTACATGCGGTAGAGGGCATCGGGTGTGCCGCAGAGAATGACGTTCCAAAGCACGTGGTCAATCCAGGCACGGGTGGACTGCTCCGACTTGAAGTCCTGCTCGTAGGAGTCGCCGTCATAGGCCTTACGCAGCAGCACCGACATGTCCGACCACGTCTTGCCCTTGCCTGATGCCAGCTGGTCGCTCTCGGAGCCGTAGGACAACAGGTGACGGCCTCCGGCATGCTGCAGGCGGTAGAGCACCTCGGTCATCGACGTACGCAACGACTGCAGATGCTGTGGGAAATGCTTGCGCTCTTGCTGCTCCTGCTTGTTCTTGTTCTTCGAGAACTGTGCCTCCTGCTCGGCCTCCAGCTCACGCATCTTGTCGTCGTGTGCCTTCATGTGACGCGTCCAGAGGTGGAAGAGGTCGGTCATCTGACCCTTGTTCGAAGCCGAGAGTCCGGCAATGTAGGCTTGCAGGTTGAGGTTCTTGAAGCCTTCGCTGTGGATGTCGAGACGCACTTCGCTGGCCTCGGCGCCGATGACCGGGAAGAGCGATGTGAGGTGCGGCATGACCATGTTCTCAGCACGTCCCATGAGGCTGTCCTTCACGCCGAAGGGCAACGAACGGCTGACGAGTGCTGCCACACGCTGGTTCTCCTGTTCGGCTGCCTCCTCGAAGGCGCTGACCACCTCGGGCTCGTCCTTGTGCTGCTGGCGTACGGTTTCCAGCACCTTGCGCATGCGGTAAGGCATGGGGCCGTGGTCGTAGGCCAGTGCCGAGTCGATGGTCTTCAGGCGGTCACACTCTGGGAAGTCGTCATAGGCAGGAACGGCCTTGATGAGCACGTCGCGTGAGAAGTCGCAGATGTGGCGCAGGTTACAGCAGAGCTCGAAGGTCAGCGTGTCACGTCCGCCCTGCGTGGGAGTCTGGCCGTTGTTGAACAGCTGCCAATAGACGTCGATGTAGGTCTGCAGGGGAATGCCGAGGTAAGTGAGCTGGGAATCTTTCACGTCAACGGGAGCGTTCTTGGCGGGTACATCCTTCGCGCTGACGGGAGCGTTCTCAGCAGGAGTCTTCTCCGTACGCTTCGCGCCTTTCTTCTTGTTGCGGTACTGCGGTCCGAACTGGGCGTCGTACTCCATATTAGAATAAGTAAAGAGCGCGTCGTCCATGTAGAGGATGTTGTCCCACGTAATCATGTACGAGGCACGGCAGGCATCCTTGCATTGCGGGTCTTGCGTCGGGGTAAGCATGAGCTGCTGACCCAGCCACACCTGATTGGCCCAGAGGTCGCCGATTTCTGCCGAAGCCTCACCCACAAGGCGCAGGCCGTGACCAGAGGGCGTGATGCCGATGAAGTGCAGGCGAAGCGCCTTGGCCATCTCCTCGAAGGGGTTACGCTCGGGGTCAAGCACAGGCCAGAGGTTCTTCCATTCGCTGATGACCTGCTGGACGTCCTCGATGTCGTCGAAGTCGGCCATGTACTCACCGTTGAGCTGCATCGAGGCATTCTGGCGGTGGTGGTCGTCGGCCGTACCCTGGAACACGATGACGGGCAGGCGGCGCTTCTTCTCCAACTGCTTCTTGTCGTGCAGGCGCTTGCGCTCCTCTTCGTCAGAGGCAGCGTACATCTGCTCCGCAATCTGGTTTACAAACTCGGTGTCCTGTCTCAATTCGTCACTTTTGGCGAGGCTGACGAATTCCTCCTTGCTGATGGGGAAGAGCGGAATGATCTGGCCCTTTGCCGTCCCCGTTAAACTTTTCTGTGTACTTATCATATTTGTATAAACTAAAATGATTTTGTACCACAAAGTTACGGGGAATAATAATGACATACAAAGAAGGTTCACCGTGCACGGAAAAGGTTCACGGGAGGGTTCAAAAGTTCACCAAAAAGTTCAAAGGTTCACGCTTCGGCTAACATAGGTTCACGAAGGTTCACGCCAAGGTTCATGCCACGTCTTTCTTCAGGCACTTGAAGAAGTCTTCGAAATAGTCCTCCACCTCCGAGCCGTCTTCCTTGAGCTGCTTACACTTTTGCCATTTGCACTTCTGAAGGTCGTCGTAGCGCTCATAGTTATCCTTGTCGCTTGCATCTTGACGATGCTTCATGTTGTTCTCTTGGTCGGCAATGCCCGGGAACGCCCACTGTAGCAACTTGGCAAAGAGCTTCAAGGTGGTTTTCTTGGCTAAAACGTTTCTGAGAATAAGCACGAACTTCACCACGTTCCAGTCCTGCTTGTTGTGGCTGCTAATCCATTCCTTTACCTTGTGCATGCACTTCATGAAGATGCTGAAGGTCACGTCATCATCAAACGTAAAGATTCCCTTCACATCGTAAGGCAGGTCGGCCATGTGGTATTCAGGCTCAACGGGCGGTGCCTCGTCACCTTCCGAGAACTGCGGAGCGTCGGTATGATTTTTTACTATGGCTGGTTCTGGCGTGGATTGGGTCTGCGTGCTGTTAACATCATGCATGGCCAACAAAGCCTGCAAATCCTGCTGGAAGCCTTGTTCCAGTTCACGGTGGCGGAGTATGCGCTGCTTCATCTCCTGAAGCTTGGCAGGGAGGTCCTCCGTATATGGTATAAAACAGCGACTATTCGACTCATATCTCACAACATGCGCCATGTGGTCGTCAACATCTATCTGCCAACGCTTCGAAATAATGGAGATAGTAACATCCAAACGCTCAGGCAACACTTGCCTAAGCACTCGCTCAATCACCTCCAGCTGGTAGTAATCAGTCAGTATTGCAATGTTAGCAGTAGAAAGTGCTGCGGGCTCCTGATTGATTAATTCAGCCAGTCTCTCTGACCGTTCTCCTGCCATCAGGGGAAGGGGGTTATCCTTTATATTTATAATAGAATTCTTTGTTAACATAAATACTCTATTTGATTTTCTGCAAAGGTACAAAAATAATCAATACGACAGAGCATTTTCTGCCCAAGAAAATCTTTTCTTGATTTAAATCAATTCTAAAAGCGGAAAAGCCCTGTACATAGGCGTTTCGGAGTGCATCAAGACTGTTGGAGGACAGTAATGGCAATGGAAAACTTTTCAGAATACATTGGAGGACTTCAAGGGTTATTGGGGTAAAGTGGTAAAGTGGTAAACTCACCCAAGAGTGGGAATAGAAAAAGGATTGAATAATAGTAATTGATATAGTATTTATAATACATTATTTATATATACCTTCTTTCTTCTCTTTCCATTTTTTCTGCTGCGCCACGTCCCTACATTGCACTTTACCCCTTTAACCCTTTACCACATTACCACACGTCTGTTTTTGTCCTTAAATATAGTTAGAGTAATGATTGAGAGAAATGTAGAAATTTCCTGTAAAAATAATTGCTTAAATATTTGGTGGTTTCAAATATTTTTTGTAACTTTGCAACATAATCCAAGGGACGGAAGCCCTGCTGAGAAAGCCCCGAGGTATCCACTTGAAAGTGCCGGCCTATCCATGTGAAAGCCCGGGGGTAAGTGTCTCAAAGGACGGGGCAAAGTCCCAAGGAAGAACTGAGTTAATCAACCCTTTTGTTAAACTTTTTAAGTCTAATTGAATTATGAGTACAGTTAACAGTATTGAACTGAAGGTCAACCTTCGCAAGAACAACAACGAGAAGAGTGACCAGTTTGGCAAGTACTATGCTGAGCTGGAGCGTAAGCGTACCCTGAGCCTGAAGGGTCTGGCCAAGCACATTGCTGACCACGGCAGCATCTTCACCCGCGACGTGATTGAGGGTGTGCTCTGCAAGCTCTGCCAGTGTGTGCCTGAGCTGCTGTCACAGGGAGTCCCCGTGAAGCTCGACGGACTGGGAACCTTCTATCCCACCGCCGAAAACAAGAACGGTGGACTGGAGAGCATCGAGGCTGCCAAGAACATGAGTCCTGAGACCCAGGTGGAGGGCATCCGCATCCGCTTCCAGGCTGAGGGCAGTGACCTTGACAACATCACCTCGAAGGCCTTCAAGGAGAAGTGCTCCCTGGTATGGGGTGACGAGATTGAGATTACGGGCTACAAGGATGCCGACAAGAAGTACGGTCCCATCTACAAGAAGACGCCCATCAGCAACCCGATTGTTGAGGAGGAACCTGAACCGGAGCCCTAAGGCCCCACCACACCTCCCCGAAAGGGGAGGCTTACCTACGGGAAGCATAGGCATCAACAAACAAAGAAGCCCTGCTATCGCTGTGATAACAGGGCTTCACTCTATGAAAGGAGGCGGCTTCCTACTCTCCCGCATTGCA
>JAILHP010000015.1 GCA_024695705.1 Prevotella sp.
CGGTCGTCGCTGGCAGAGATGATGATGGCTGGCGGTGTGAGGTGACGGCGTACGGCGTTCTGTGTGGAGAAGTCGTGAACCAATGCCGGGTCTTTCTGACCCTCCGCACTTAAGAAGTTGACACACGACCATTTGTGTGACACCCGCTCGTCCATTGAGATGACGGGGTAGAAAAGGATGGAGAAGTCGGGACGCACATCGAAGGCGGAGTGTGTCGAGATGACTGACGCCAGGTGTCCGCCAGCTGAGAATCCCATGATGCCCACGTCGTGCGGGTTGATGCCCCATACTGCTGCCGAGTCGCGGACAATGCGGAAGCCCTGTTCCACGTCGCCGATGGGCTTGGTGCGGTCACCGTCGGGCAGACGGTAGTTCACCACGAAGTAGGCAATGCCCTGCTGGTTCAGCCACTCGGAGGCCAGCGTTCCCTCGTGGGTGTTCGACAACATGGAGTAGCCGCCGCCTGGCACACCGACAATAGCCTTGCCTGAGGGTGCCTGGGGCAGGAAACAAACCATCTGGGCCTTGCCGTCAGGCGTCAGGTCCAACGTAAACTTTCTCGCAGTCTGTGCCTGCACAGCACTGCTGAAGAATAAAAGAATTAAAGAAAAAAAATAAGACCTCATAATATTTACGATTTACAAATTTCTTCGTTATTATTGCTTTCTTTTTATAGGTTCTCTGGCGAGCAAGCTCGGAGTCGATTTTCAATTTATTACAATTGTAAAATCGAGTTCTTTAGCTCCCTCTCCCTTTGGAGAGGGCGGGGGGTGAGGCCTCAGTCGTTATCCTGCGGTTCGACGGGTCTGAAAGCACGTCGTTGACGATGTCGGTCACCTGTTGCTTCAGTTCGTCGATGAACTGCTGGGCATCGTACTTACGGTGCTCAATGTCACGCAATTTCTTCTCCCAGATGCCGGTCAGCTCACAGCTCTTCAGCAGGTCCTCACGGATGAGGTCGATGAGCTCGATGCCCGTCTCGGTAGCCACCAGACGCTTACGTTCACGCTTGATGTAGTGGCGCTTGAAGAGCGTCTCGATGATGGAGGCACGACTCGACGGACGGCCGATGCCGTTCTCCTTCATGGCAGCCCGCAGCTCTTCGTCTTCCACAAACTTGCCTGCCGTTTCCATCGCCCGCAGCAGGGTAGCCTCGGTGTAGTAGGGAGGTGGTGTCGTCATCTTCTCCGTCAGCGTGGGCTTGTGTTCGCCGCTCTCACCCTTGGTGAAGGTGGGCAGTGTCTTTTCTTCTTCCTTGTCGGCGGACTCTGCGCTCTCTGGGCTTTCCGGCGCGTTGCCTTTGACAACCCTCCATCCAGGATCAAGAATCTCTTTGCCGGTCGCCTTGAACTCAATGGCCCCCTCCACACCTCCCCGAGGGGAGGCTTTTGTGTCACCCTCGGGAGACGAAAGGAGGGCCACCTCTCCCAGCACCGTTGTCGTTGAGAACTTGCAGTCGGGCAGGAAGACGGCGATGAAGCGGCGTGCCACGAGGTCGAATACCTTTCGTTCGGCATCGCTCAGGCTCTGCGGAATGACACCCGTGGGGATGATGGCGTGGTGGTCGGTGACCTTCGATGTGTCGAAGACGCGCTTCGACTTCTTCAGCGGTTTGCCGCCGATGGGACGTATGAGGTCGGCGTAGGGTGCCACGCCGCCGAACTTCACCTGATAGAGGCCGTTCATCGTCTGCGGACACTTGGGGTAGATGTCGTCCGACAGGTACTGCGTATCCACGCGGGGATAAGTGGTGAACTTTCTTTCGTACAGCGTTTGGATAAGGTTCAATGTCTGTTCGGCAGAGAAACCGAACTTCTTGTTGCAATCCACCTGCAGACTTGTCAGGTCGTAGAGCTGTGGCGGCTGTTCCTTGCCTTCTTTCTTTTCCACTTTGGTAATGACAAAAGGCTTTCCCTCAATCTGCTTGAACGCCTCTTCGCCTTCCTCTTTGCTGGTGAACTTACCCTTGAACTCCGTTCGAGCTTGCTCGCGCTCGGCAGACTCCAAACCTGTTTGTGTCTGCTCTCGCTTAGTCACAACCTTTGTTGCCGTAAAGGTGGTGTCGCGATAGACCGTAGCCAGCACCCAGTAAGGCTCCGGCTTGAAGTTGTTAATCTCTTTCTGGCGGTTGACAATGAGGGCGAGGGTAGGGGTCTGCACGCGGCCAATGCTGAGCACCTGACGGTTCTGTCCGTACTTCAGCGTATAGAGACGCGTACAGTTCATGCCTAACAGCCAGTCGCCCACGGCTCTGGACAGTCCTGCCATGTAGAGCGGCTGGTAGTCCTGCTGGTCCTTCAACTTAGCGAACCCCTCACGGATGGCCTCGTCGGTCATTGACGAAATCCACAGTCGCTTCACCGGACATTTTGCCTGGGCCTTCTGCATGACCCAGCGCTGAATGAGCTCACCCTCCTGTCCGGCGTCGCCGCAGTTCACAATGCCGTCGGCAGCCTGCATCAGTTTTTCTATGATGGCAAACTGCTTGGTGATATGCTCCTGCTCAATGAGCTTGATGCTAAAGCGCGGCGGTATCATGGGCAGCTGTGTCAGTGCCCAGGAGCGCCAGGCCGGGGTATAGTCGCCAGGTTCCTTCAGCGTACACAGGTGACCGTAGGTCCACGTCACCTGATAGCCGTTGCCTTCCATGTACCCGTCGCGTTGTGACATAGCGCCGATGATGCGTGCTATGTCACGTGCCACGCTAGGCTTCTCTGCAATACAAACAACCATTTCTGTATCCTTAGTTTGTTTATTTTGCAAAGGTAATAAAAAGTTGAGAGTTTAGCGTTGGGTGTTGAGAGTTTTTTGTTTTTTCTTACTGTTAATCGTTGTTAAAGTTTGATGCAAATCCATTGCGGAATGGGAAAAAGTGTATATCTTTGCGATATCAAAACGATATCAATATGAACTAGCCTTCCGAGACTATATATAATAAGGTATAATAACAATATTAAAAACGGAAAGAATATGGAAACGAAAGAAATGAAATTCAATGGAATGGTGGTGAATGGCTTTCTGATGCTGTTCGTTAATCTGTTGCTTTATGTGGTGCTGCTTGCTGCTGCCATTTACGGCATTGTGCTGTTGGCAGAAGAAAACGGACATGAAGTCTTGGGATGTTGCCTGGTATTGGGCGGTTCGTTCGCGTTTATTGCCAACATTATCTGCTCCTGCGGATTTCTCATGCTTGAGCCCAATGAGGCCAGGGTGATGACTTGGTTTGGCAAGTATAGCGGCACGTTCTCCGATACTGGCTACTATTGGGTCAATCCGTTCTATGGCAAGAAGAAGGTGAGCCTGCGTGCCCGTAACCTCGATGCTGAGCCCATCAAGGTGAACGACAAGACGGGTAACCCCGTGATGATCGGTCTGGTGCTGGTGTGGAAGCTGAAGGATACGTATAAGGCCTTGTTCGAGGTCGATTCACAGACAATGGCCGGAAGCGCCCAGGGACAGGTGGGCTCCGATGTCCGCAGCATCATGAATGCCCTGGAGCGTTTCGTCCGTGTACAGAGCGATGCTGCCCTGCGTCAGGTGGCCGGACAGTATGCTTACGATGATGAGGACAACAAGAACGATGAGCTGACCCTGCGTGGTGGTGGTGATGAGATCAACGACCAGCTGGAGCAGAAGCTCAACGAACGTCTGGCCCTGGCCGGCATCGAGGTGGTCGAGGCCCGTATTAACTACTTGGCCTATGCTCCTGAGATTGCTGCCGTCATGCTGCGCCGTCAGCAGGCTTCTGCCATCATCACGGCTCGTGAGAAGATTGTGGAAGGCGCTGTCAGCATGGTGAAGATGGCACTCGATAAGCTGTCGAACGAGGACGTCGTGGAACTGGACGATGACAAGAAGGCCGCTATGGTATCTAACCTGCTCGTCGTGCTCTGCGGTGACGACTCTGCCCAGCCGGTGGTGAATACGGGTACGCTGAACCATTGAAGATTAAAGATTAAAAATTAAAGATTAATGATTAAAATGTGAAAATGAGTTGAGTAAGGAGTTGTGGAGTAAAGTAGGTTACTTTCAGCCAAGCGAAGCTTGCGAAACTTAAATAACGATTAATGGCAGAAAAGACGACAAAGAGTTTTATCCTCCGTGTTGATGCAGAGACGATGAACGCGATAGAGGCTTGGGCTGCGGACGAGTTCCGCAGCACCAACGGCCAGTTGCAGTGGATCATCACCGAGGCCCTGCGCAAGGCCAAGCGTCTGCCGAAGAAAAAGAAAGGAAAAGCCGATGAACAAGAATAACATCAACTTTCAGGTATGTCGTACTAAAGAAGGCACGATTACCGAACTGGTATGTGGAGTGCTGTTGCTGATGTCCCTCATACTTAGCCTCATATTATTAATTAAGGTACGCGAGGCTGGTGTCGCCATGCTCATACAGACAGGTGTCATGGGCTTTGGCGTTATACTGATGCTTGTCTTGGCTTACCACCCTAAGACATTCAACGTCCCAGACGATTCGCCTGCAGAGTTGTATGTTGTAACCATTCGTTTTCTGCGCTACATAGCCGTGCTGACGGCACTCATGACCCTCGGTATCACGCTGAGTGCTTTCCTTGGTTTCAATCCGGTGGCAATGATGTGTGCGCTTGGAATAATATTTGTAATCCTTATGTGTTGGTATCTTTACCAGAGCATGAAAACTAAAAGAAATAAACATCATGAATAGAAGAATCATTGTTTGGATAGTAGGAACCGTCGTGTTTCTGCTGGCCTTAGTGTTGGTACTGCTGCTTACCGCCTCAACGGCGAAGGCGCAGAACCTGCAAGGCTCCTTCTCGGGCAAGCTGAATGCAGGAATGGCGAAGCTGACCATCGTACTGAACATTGAAACCGACGGCACCGCCACGTTGGAGAGTCCCGACCAGACGGACCAGAAGATTCCTGCCACCATTGACTACCTCTCAGCCGACTCGGTAGCCGTCAGCGTCTCCATGCTGCAAGCCTCCTATCAGGGACGCATGGTGGGTGAAGAGCTGCAGGGCACGTTTAAGCAGGCCGGCTTCTCGTTCCCCTTGAACATGAAGGCAGGAAAGGTGGAGCGTCGCCGTTCACAGGTGATTGAAGACACCTCGTCCTATCAGACAGAGGAAGTGGCTTTCCGCAATGATAAGGACGGTGCCACGCTGGCAGGCACATTATCCATTCCTTCCTCCTTGGGAGAGACAGGCGCATGCCCCTGTCTGCTCATGGTGAGTGGCAGCGGACAGCAGAACCGCGACGAGGAGCTGCTGGGACACAAGCCCTTTGCCGTCATTGCCGACTACCTGGCACGTAACGGCATTGCCACCTTGCGCTATGACGACCGTGCTACAGGGCAGTCTGTGGGCGGCGATGTGGCAAACGCCACCAGCGTGGATTTTGCCCGTGACGCTGCTGCCGGCATCGACTTCCTGCGTAAGGACAAGCGCTTCAGCAAGGTAGGCGTCATCGGCCATAGCGAGGGCGGACTCATCGCTTTCATGCTGGGCGCACAAAAGAAGGTTGATTTCATTGTCAGTCTGGCAGGTCCTGGCGTCAGTGGCGACACCATTCTGCTGAAGCAGATGCAGGCGGGTAATGCTGATGCGACAGGTGAAAAGCTGACCATGGCAAAGGTGCGTGAGACAATCCTTGCCCAGAACAATCCGTGGCTTAACTACTTCATTGACTACGACCCCTCGGACAATATCCGTCATACCAAGTGCCCCGTCTTGGCCGTCAATGGCTCGAAGGACATTCAGGTGGATGCTGAGATCAACCTTGGTGCCCTGCGTCGCCTGCTGCCAAAGAACAAGAAGAACTGCATCAAGGCCTACGACGGTCTGAATCACTTGTTCCAGCATTGCACCACTGGCATGCCCGACGAATATGCTGCGATT
>JAILHP010000053.1 GCA_024695705.1 Prevotella sp.
ACTGGGAGCACTAACGATAATCATTTTTCCTTTCATCTCTCTCAATTCGTGAAATTCGTGTATTTCGTTGTCTAAAAAATCAAAGGGCATTCAGCACCTGTTCTTTGATCTGCTCCAGTTCGTCCTTCATCTTCACCACAATGTTCTGCATTTCTGCCTGATTCGACTTCGAGCCGGTGGTGTTAATTTCACGTCCCATCTCCTGAGCAATGAAGCCCAGTTTCTTGCCCTGTCCGCCAGCCGGATCCGCCATGGTCTCACGGAAGTAACGCAGATGGTTTGTCAGGCGCTGTTTCTCCTCGCTGATGTCCAGCTTCTCGATGTAATAGATGAGTTCCTGCTCCAGACGGTTCTTGTCGTAGTCAGCCTCTGGAATCTGCTTCAGGCCATCGATGATGCGGCCACGGATCTTCTCCACGCGCTGCTGCTCCCACGGCTCAATGTCGTGAAGTAGTTGTTCAATGTTGTCAATCTTCTCGCTGAACTTACGCTCTAAGGCAGCACCCTCCTGACAGCGGAAATCGACCAATGCCGTAAGCGCCTCTGTCACAGCGCCGCGAACTACAGCCCACTCCTCATCACTCAACACTTCCGTCTCCGTCTTTGTCAGCACGTCGGGCATACGTGTCAGCGTGTAGATCCAGTCTTGGGGTTCAGGAATGCCGGTCTTGGCGGCAATGTCTTTCAGCTGGTGATAGTAGTTCTCCATAAGGGCACCGTTTATAGGCGTGGCATCCACTACGGTGTCTTTCTCTATCCAAATACTGAAATCGACTTTCCCTCGTAACAGGGCTTCGCTGACCATCTGACGTATCTCCATTTCCTTTTCACGGTAAAGGGGTGCAATACGTGTCTGGAGATCCAGCTGCTTTGAGTTCAGCGACTTCACTTCAACGTTGATTTTCTTGTCTTTGTAGGCCACGACAGCCTTGCCGTAGCCCGTCATTGATTGTATCATGTTTTCTTTCTCTATTATAAATTAATGTGCAAAGGTAGCATTTTCTTCGTGAAACTTCCCTCCCTTCGGACTTAAAAAACTATAAAAACTACTAGGCGAAAGCAAACTTATCCCTTATCACTTGTCATTTTTTACTTTTTTTATTACCTTTGCACCCTAAATTAAGGACGACAAGAAAACAATGGCTTGCATACTGCATATAGAGACGAGCACGAACGTGTGCTCCGTAGCCGTCAGCGAGAACGGACAATGCATCTTTGACCAGGTGGAACGCGGCAGCATGAGCCACGCAGAGAAACTCGGCACGATGGTTGATGAGGCGCTGTCGTTTACGGACAACCACGCCATTCCCTTTGATGCAGTAGCCGTGAGCTGCGGACCAGGCTCCTACACGGGTCTGCGCATCGGTGTGTCGATGGCCAAGGGCGTCTGCTACGGCCGTGACCTGAAACTCATCAGCATTCCCACGCTGGAGCTACTGTGCGTAGGACCACTTCTGGGTGAAAAGGTGGAAGAGGGTGCTTTACTCTGTCCCATGCTCGATGCCCGTCGTATGGAGGTGTATGCCGCTTTATACAAACGTTCCTTGAAGCCTGTGCGTTCCGTAGGTGCTGACGTCGTCAGCGCCGATACCTACAAGGAATGGCTGGACAAAGGCCATGTCTATTTCTTTGGCAACGGCGCTGCCAAGTGTATGGACGTCATCGCCCATCCCAACGCCCACCTGATTGAGGGCGTAGAGCCGCTGGCCAAGTGGATGATGCCGCTGGCCGAGCGCCGCTTCCTGCAGGAGCAGTTTGAGGACGTGGCCTATTTCGAGCCGTTCTATCTGAAAGATTTTGTAGCAAAAGCATCAAAGAAACTATTATGAACATAGAAGGATTAGACTACAACACCCAGCGCGAGAAGTTGATTATGTCGGAATACGGACGTGAGGTGCAGAAGATGGTGGACTACGCCGTATCGTTGCCCACAAAGGAAGAGCGCCAGCGTGCCGCCGAATCCATCATTTACCTGATGGAGAGCAAAAATCCACAGGTGCGTGAGAGTGCCAACTACCAGCAGACGCTGTGGGACCACCTGTACCTGATGAGTCGTCACGAGCTGGACATTGACTGGCCTTTCGACGTGAGTGAGGCGGAGAAGATTCATACCAAGCCCCAGCCCATGAAGCTCCAGAAGGGCAGCGAGCATCCCTATCCGCGGCACTACGGCCAGCTGATTAACGAACTGTTTAAGAAGCTCAAGACCATGCCCGAAGGTGAGGAGCGCGACGAGCTGGTACGCCTGACGGCCAACCAGATGAAACGTGACCTCATGACCTGGGGGCACGGCTCGATGGACGATGAGAAGGTGGCCGACGACCTAGCCCGCTATACGGACGGTGTCATCCAGATAGACCTCAACGCTTTCCGCTTTGACCGTATGGACGCTTCGTTCATGGGCGACAGCAAGCGCAAGCGCAAAAAGTAAATCGGTAATCGTAAATCAGAATCCGAGTTTGCTCGCCTGAATACCAATATAAATAGTAATTAGTGAAGAAATCGTAAATATCCAAGGTGTCAGCATTTATCATTGAGGGCGGTCATCCGCTGCAAGGAACCATTACCCCACAGGGCGCCAAGAACGAGGCCCTGCAGGTGATTTGTGCCACGTTGCTGACGTGTGAACCCGTCACCATCGAGAACATTCCCAACATCCGTGACGTCAACAACCTCATCCAGCTACTCAAGGACATCGGGGTGAAGGTTACCCACGAAGGGGCTGTTGGAGGGGCTTTTACCTTCCAGGCCGCTGACCTCAACATGGCTTATCTTGAGAGCGACGACTTCGTAAAGAAGTGTGCAGCCCTGCGTGGCAGCGTCCTGATGATTGGTCCGCTGCTTGCCCGCATGGGAAAGGCTGTCATTACAAAGCCTGGTGGTGACAAGATCGGCCGCCGCCGTCTGGACACCCACTTCTTGGGCTTCAAGGCTTTAGGGGCAAAGTTCCGCCACATTGAGGACCGCAACGTCTATGAGATAAAAGCCCCAAGCTCAAACCTCAAAACTCAAAGCTCAAAGCTTAAAGGCGCCTACATGCTGCTCGACGAGGCTTCCGTAACGGGAACAGCCAACATCATTATGGCTGCTGTCTTTGCCGAGGGCACCACTACGATATACAATGCTGCCTGTGAGCCTTATGTCCAGCAGCTGTGCCGCATGCTCAACAACATGGGTGCCCAGATAGAAGGCATCGGCTCGAACCTGCTGACCATTCACGGCGTCCAGCAGCTGCACGGTACCACCCACCGCATCCTGCCTGACATGATTGAGGTGGGCTCGTTTATCGGCATGGCTGCTATGGTAGGCGACGGCATCCGTATCAAGGACGTGGCATTGGAGCATCTCGGCATCATTCCCGATGCTTTCCGCCGCTTGGGCGTGAAGATTGACATAGAGGGAGACGACCTTATCATTCCTCGTCAGAAGCACTACGTGGTCGATTCGTTCATTGACGGCACCATCATGACATTGTCCGATGCCCCTTGGCCAGGTCTGACACCTGACCTGCTGTCGGTACTCATCGTGGTAGCCACCCAGGCACGCGGCTCTGTGCTCATTCATCAAAAAATGTTTGAGAGCCGACTGTTCTTTGTCGATAAGCTCATTGACATGGGTGCCCAGATTATCCTGTGCGACCCTCACCGCGCCGTAGTTGTAGGCCACGACCGCAAGCTGACGCTCCGCGCCCAGCGCATGTCGAGCCCCGACATCCGTGCTGGCATCGCCCTGCTCATTGCTGCCATGAGTGCCAAGGGAACCAGTCGCATTGACAATATAGAACAGATAGATCGTGGCTACGAGAACATTGAAGGACGCCTCAACGCGCTGGGAGCAAAGATTATCAGGGAATAAATGATCAGGAAGGAAGACTGCTACAAGATAGGCCGGCTGGGTAAGGCGCACGGCGTGAAGGGCGAAGTGACGTTCCAGCTGACGGACGATGTTTTCGACCGTACGGACTCCGAGTACCTGCTCGTGGAAGTTGACGGCATCCTGGTTCCTTTCTTCATGGAAGAGTATCGTTTCCGCAGCGATAGTGTGGCGCTGGTGAAGTTTTGCGACGTGGACACCCAGCAGCGGGCTTCTGAGCTGACCAACTGCGACGTGTGGTTCCCCCATGCATTAACCCCCGCTGACGAAGCTCCTACCCTCTCCTGTCTTGTAGGCTTCAATATCATCGAAGTGCACAGCAACAGGTCGGTAGGCCGCATCGCCGCCATTGACGACTCGACCGCCAACCTGCTCTTTGAACTGGAAGACGGCACACTCATTCCTGCCAGCGATGACCTCATCGAGGACCTCGACACAGAGGGCAGGAAGATTGTCATGAACATCCCTGAAGGTCTCTTGGCGCTATAGCCAGAACAAGACTTGTGACATCAACAATTAGGAATAGAAATGAAAAAGAAACAGATATGCATCCTCGGCTCTACGGGATCCATCGGCACACAGGCACTTGAGGTCATCGAAGAACACGCTGACCTGTACGAGGTGTATGCCCTGACAGCCAACAACCGTGTTGAGCAGCTGGCCGAACAGGCCCGCAAGTTCCGCCCTGCTGCTGTGGTCATTGCCAATGAGCAGCACTACGGAAAATTGAAAAAGCTGCTTGAAGACGTGCCTGAGGTGAAGGTATATGCAGGAGCACAGGCCCTGGACGAGATAGTAGAAGCTGGCCCCATCGACATGGTGCTCACCGCTATGGTGGGCTTTGCAGGATTGTCGCCCACCATCCATGCCATCAAGGCACGCAAGGCCATTGCTCTGGCCAACAAGGAAACGCTGGTGGTTGCAGGCGAGCTGATCTGTCAATTGGCACAGCAATACCACGTGCCCATCCTGCCTGTCGATAGTGAGCACTCGGCCATCTTCCAAAGTCTGGTGGGCGAGGACCAGAATCCTATCGAGAAGATACTCCTCACGGCTTCAGGCGGCCCGTTCCGTCAGATGAGTATGGAGCAGCTGCAGACCGTCACCAAGGCCGATGCCCTGCGTCACCCCACGTGGGACATGGGTGCCAAGATTACCATTGACTCCGCCACGATGATGAACAAGGGCTTCGAGGTGATTGAGGCAAAATGGCTCTTTGGCGTCAGCGCCTCCCAGATACAGGTACTGGTGCATCCGCAGAGCATCGTTCACTCCGCCGTGCAGTTTACGGATGGTGCCGTCAAGGCACAGCTGGGCGTACCCGATATGCGACTGCCCATCCAGTATGCCTTCTCGTTTCCCCTGCGTCTGCCGCTGAGCAGCGAACGACTCGACCTGTTCAAGACACCCTTGGAGTTTTTCGAGCCAGATCTCAAGAAGTTCCGCTGTCTGGCACTTGCCTTCGAAGCCATCGACCGTGGCGGCAACATGCCGTGCATCGTCAATGCTGCCAACGAGATAGTAAACCGTGCCTTCCTCGAGGACCGCTGCTCGTTCCTGCAGATGAGCGAAGTGATTGAGCAGACCATGAACAAGGTCGCCTTCGACAAGAATCCAACTTACGAAACTTACGTGGCCACCGATGCCGAAGCAAGGCGCGTGGCCTCCGAACTAATAAATCTGTAAATCGTAAATTATAAAAAGGTGGAAATATTTTTAATCAGAGTATTACAGTTCATTCTGGCCATTTCGCTCCTCGTGCTGTTGCATGAGGCTGGCCATTTCTTCTTCGCCAAGCTTTTTGGCGTCCGCGTAGATAAGTTCTACCTATTCTTCGACCCCAGCATCTGGAAGTGGAAGGGTAGCCTGTTTAAGTTCAAACCCAAGAACAGCGACACCACATACGGTGTAGGCTGGCTGCCGCTCGGCGGTTATTGCAAGATAGCCGGTATGATTGACGAGAGCTTCGACAAGGAGCAGATGAAGCAGCCCGAACAGCCGTGGGAGTTCCGTACGAAGCCAGCCTGGCAGCGTCTGCTCATCATGATAGGCGGCGTGCTCGTCAACTTCTTGCTGGCGCTGTTTATCTACTCCATGATTCTCTTCTGGTGGGGCGACAGCTACATCCCCACGCGTAACATGACCAATGGTTTCAAGTTCAACACCGAAGCAAAGGCATTGGGATTCCAGGATGGCGATATCCTGCTCAGCGCTGACGGCAAGGAGTTCAAGGAGTACAACGGTGACTTGTTCCGTGAGTTGTCGGAGGCCCATCAGGTCACCGTCCTGCGCAACGGCAAGCAACACATCATCCAGCTGCCCGGCGACCTGAACCTGTTGGATATGCTCAAGGCGTCACCCCGATTCGCCGAGGTGCTTGTTCCCATGGGCATCGACAGCATCATCCCAGGCTCACCCGCAGAAAAGGCCGGACTGTTGGCTGGCGACAAGATTCTGTGTATCAACGACTCGGCAGTGGCCGACTTCAACGACTTCCTTTTCCAGCTGGAAGTCTTGAAAGACCGTCGGATGGCTGCTGAGACCAACGAGGAGAAGGAAGCATTGCGCAACGTCCGACTCATCGTGCAGCATGCTGAAAGCATCGACACGACGATGGCGAAGCTCAATGCCGACGAAGAAGGTAACCTAACGCTGGGTGTGAGCTATGCCAAGGCCCTGTCAGCCTACGAACCCGTGACCATTGAGTATGGTTTCTTCGAGAGCTTCCCTGCCGGCATCAAGTACGGCTGTCATGTGCTGGCCGGCTATGTGGGCGACCTGAAATACATTTTCTCGTCAGAAGGCGCCAAGTCGCTGGGAGGCTTCGGAGCCATCGGCAGCCTGTTTCCTGCTACGTGGGACTGGCACCGCTTCTGGGAGATGACAGCCTTCCTCAGCATCATCCTCGCCTTCATGAACATCCTGCCCATTCCTGCACTGGACGGCGGACACGTGCTGTTCCTGCTTTACGAGATGATAACACGCCGCAAGCCCAGCGAGGATTTCCTCATCAAGGCAGAGTACGTGGGCTTCGGACTGCTCATCCTGCTCATGGTCGTAGCCAATCTCAATGATATCCTGCGCTGGTTAGGGTATATGTGATGAAAGATAAAGAAATACGGATTCATATATAATAATGTACGCGCGAGGCTCCCATTTTGGAGCCTCGCTGCTTTTATTCTTTGCTTTGTCCTGAAAGTCGTCGAAAAAATCACAGGAAGTCGTCGAATGTTTCTTGGAGCGACTTGCTTTTTGCCATACCTTTGCAGCAGAAAACAATAAAAAGCAAACAAAGGATATGAAAACATTAAGAAACATTCTGGCAGTTCTGACCATCATGATGGCCCTGCCGACCACCGCACAGACAACAATCGTAAAGGGTATGGTGATTGACTCCCTGACACAGGAGAGCGTACCATACGCCACCGTACGCGTATTCAAAAAGAACAAGACCGACAAGCCCATAGCCATGTCGCTCACCGATATGGACGGCCGCTTCAACCAGGAAGTGAAGGGCGACGGACAGTTTACGCTGACCATCAACAGCGTAGGTTACAAGACCATCAACCACAACTTCACGGCCAACGGCAGCACCCTCGACCTAGGCAACATCCTGATGAGTGAGGAGCGTTCGTCTATCGGCCCCGTAGAGGTGGTGGCCCAGAAGCCTCTGGTGAAGATGGATACTGACAAGATGACCTATAACGTGGCCGAGGACGAGGACTCAAAGACCAACACCGTGCTCGACATGCTGCGCAAGGTACCCATGGTAACCGTTGATGGACAGGATAACATCACCGTTAACGGTCAGTCGAGTTTCAAGGTCTATGTAGATGGCAAGCCCAATGCCATGTTCTCACAGAACGCCAACATGATATTCAAGAACATGCCCGCCTCTGCCGTGAAGAGTATCGAGGTCATCACCAACCCGGGTGCTGCCTACGATGCAGAGGGTACCGGCGGTGTACTGAACATCGTAATGAATAAGACGCCCGAGGCTCAGGCCAGCCTCAACGGATATAATGCTACGGTACGTGCCAACGTTGGTACACGTGGCTATGGCGGCGGTGCCTTCGCCAACGGTCAGCAGGGTAAGCTGTCGTTCAGCGCCAATGCCATGTACAGCTACAACCATCCTGGCAGCAGCGACATCACCATGGAGCGCGAGCAGCTGGGCAATGCCGCCTCGTCGATGACGATGACCAGCAGCTCAGAGAACAAGATGCCATTTGTGATGGGTTCGCTGAACATGGGCTACGAGCTCGACTCCATGAGTTCCATGAACCTCATGTTATCCGTCACCAGCATGAACGTGAAGAGCCCCTCCACGTCAACTACCACAATGGGAGATGGTCTTTTCAGCTACACGCAGAATAATGACACGAAGACCGGCCGCACGTCGTTCACAGGAAGCCTTGACTACCAGCGTTTCTTCAACCGTGAGCGCACCAGCTCGATGGCTATCACCTACCAGCTGAGCACTGCCCCCACTCACTCCGAGACCTGGAGCAGCTTCGACATGGCCAACAGCCTGCAGCCAACACCCTCAACCAGCTATGACCTCACCAACCGCTATTCCGACAACCACGAACATACCATTGAACATGTCCTGCAGACCGATTTCACCACACCGCTGTCGTCGCTCAACAAGCTGAACTTCGGTGCCAAGCTCTCTGCCCGTCTCTCTGACTCCGACGCCAAGTACTACCTGAGCGACGTCTATAACGAGGGCATGAGCATGGACTACAGCCACAACAACACCATCGGCGCCGCTTACATGGAGTACGACGGACACTATGGTGACTTCGGCCTGAAGGCAGGACTGCGCTACGAGCACACCTGGCAGAACGTGGAGTACCGTCTGGGCAACACTAGCGACTTCGACACCAACTACGGCAACCTGATTCCCTCGGCCAGCCTGTCATATATGCTTGCTCCTACCAGCAACCTCGGCCTGACCTACAACATGCGCATCTCACGTCCGGGCATCTCGTACCTCAACCCCTACGTTGACCGCACGAACCCCACCGCCCTGACATACGGTAACCCTGACCTCGACGTGGAGAAGTCGCACAACATCGGACTCGTATATAATATGTTCAGCACGAAGCTCATGGTGAATGCCCGACTGACCTACTCGTTCTGCGACAACGGCATCGAACAGTTCAGCTTCTACAAGGACAACTTGCTGAACACCACCTACGGCAACACCGCAAAGCGTAACCTCACCAGCCTCAGCCTCTACGGCTCATGGATGCCCTTCAAGACAACCCGTCTCTTCATGAACGGAAGCCTGAGCTACAGCGACCTAAGCAGCGACCAGCTGGGACTGAGCAACAACGGCTGGCAGGGCAACCTGATGGCAGGACTGCAGCAGACGCTGCCCGCCGACTTCAAGCTGAGCCTCTTCGCCATTACCTCTACCAAGAGCTACACGCTGCAGGGCTGGTCGTCAGGCTTCAACATGCTGACCGGTTCGCTCACAAAGTCGCTGCTCAACGACAAGCTGAACATCGGTGTACAGGGCATGCTCGGACTCTCGAAGGGTGGATGTCTGGAGATTGAGAACTTCAGCCGCGGCGCCGACTTCACCAACCACATGCTCATCCGTGTTCCAATGAGCAGCGTTACGCTGACTGTCAGCTACACCTTCGGCAACTCAAAGAAGCAGCAGAAGATGTTCCAGAGCCGCGTACAAAGTGACTACATGGAGCACCAGAGCAACGAGGAGCGCATCAACAATGCCGGCGGTGAAGGAACAGGAACCGGAACTGGAATAGGAATGTAAGAGCATTGAACATTGAGCTTTGAGCTTTGAATTTTATGATTACCTGTTATGATTATTTAACAAAGCTCAAAGCTCAAAGTTCTAAGAAAAAATTATCTTTGCAGCATGAAAATAAGTATTACAAGACAAAGTATCATATTCTACGGACTGCAAGTGGCAGTATGGCTGGTGTTCCTGATGGTGCCAGCCATCTCCGCTTTCATTGCCACGCATAGCTGGTCGGGCTTCTTCGACGCCTTTAGCGTCAATGCCAGGATACACTGGGTGTCGGCCGCCATCTATTTTGTCAACACCCTCATCCTTGTGCCCTGGGGCTACTATAATAACCGCCGCTGGCTGTTCTGGGGAGGCAATGCCCTCATCTTGGGCTGGATGACTTACGTTTGGTTCCTGCGTTTCGACTCCCAGACATTCATGGAGCACGTGCCAGACCAACGATTCAGCCATTATGCGCTGAGCAGCTATTATGCCTCGGCGCTGGTTGCCATCTTCATGAGTACTGCACTGGCTGGCATCGCCCTGTTGGTACACCATGTCTATCGTGCCCAAGCCATCAAGCGTCAGTTGAAGGAGGAGCAGCAGAAACGTACGGAGGCGGAGCTGGAGTGGCTGAAGAACCAGCTGAACCCCCACTTCCTCTTCAATACGCTCAATAACATCTCGTCGCTCGTGCAGATTGATGCAGACAAGGCTCAGGATGCCATTGCCCAGCTCAGCGACCTGCTGCGCTACGCTATGTACGAGACACGCCACGAGACCGTTCCCCTGCAAGGTGAGATGGAGTTTATGCGTAACTACGTGGAGCTAATGAAGCTGCGCCATAACGACAAGCTCAAGGTGACCACCGAGTGGCCCGACACTCCACCCTCCACACTTCACCTTCCACCTCTACTCTTCATCTCGCTCATCGAGAATGCCTTTAAGCATGGTGTCAGCAGTAACCGCGACTCAAGGATTGACATCAGCCTGACCGCCGACAACGACCAGATTACCTTTAGCTGCAACAACACCAACTACCCCAAGGACGAGCAGAACCGCAGCGGCTCAGGCATCGGCATCGAGAACACCCGTCGTCGCCTCGACCTCATGTACCCTGGCCGCTACACCTGGGACTACGGCGTGAACGATGACGGCACCGAGTATCACTCCTGCATAACAATAAATGGTAAATAATAATGACTTGCATCATTGTTGACGACGAGCCGCTGGCTGTCAAACTCTTGGAATCGTTCGTAGCCCGCACCCCGCAGTTAGAACTCAAGGGTGCTTATACTGACAGCGTGGAAGCCATCGCCGCCCTGCGCGAGCAGCCTGTCGATCTTATATTCCTCGACATCCAGATGCCCGACATGGACGGTTTGGAGCTGGCTCACATGTTGCCCAAGGAAACCATGATTATCTTCACCACGGCCTTCAAGGAGTACGCCTTCGACAGCTATGAGGTCAACACCGTTGATTTCCTCCTCAAGCCAGTACGCTATAACAAATTCCTGGCGGCTGTGGAGAAGGCAGAAGCAAGAAGCCCACAGCCTATCCCTCCGCCCTTCCCCAAGGAAAGGGAGATTCCCTCCCTTAGGGAGGGGATGGGGGTGGGCTTCTTCATCCGTGTCGATGGCGAGCTGCGTCAGTTGCAGTTTAACGATATCCTTTATGTCAGCGGCATGAAGGACTACGTTATGTTCTACCTCAGCACGCAGCCCCGTCCGCTCATCACCCACATGACCATGAAGGCCGTGGAGGATATGCTGCCTGCCGACCGTTTTATGCGCGTACATCGTTCTTATATCGTGGCGCTCGACAAAATACGCAGCATCGACCGTAACGACTGCATCTACATTGGTGAGGAGATTATCCATGTCACCGAAGCCTTCCGTCAGCCATTCCAGGATTATGTTACCCGCCACTGCGTGGCGAAATGAAGAATGAGAAAAGCTCAAAGCTCAATGATCAATGATCAAAGCTCCATGGTCAAGGCCTACGTCAGGTACTTGAAGCTGCAGCGGAACATGTCGGCCAACACGCTCGATGCCTATCAGCGTGACCTCGACAAACTGCTACTTTTCCTGAACCATGAGGGCAAAGACGTTGTCACCTTGGAGCTGGCCGACCTGCAGACTTTTGCCACCTCGCTCCACGATATCGGCATCGGACCCCGTTCGCAGTGCCGCATACTGAGCGGCGTGCGTTCGTTCTTCCGTTTCCTGCAGCTTGACGGCTGGCGCGAGGATGACCCGTCGGAACTTTTGGAATCGCCCGTGCTGGGCGAGCACCTGCCTGAAGTGCTTTCGACGGAAGAGGTTGACAGGCTGGAGGCCAGCATCGATGTCTCGAAACCTGAAGGCCATCGCAACCGCGCCATTATCGAAGTGCTGTTCTCTTGTGGCCTGCGTGTCAGCGAATTGGTCAATCTCAAGCTTTCCAACCTTTACACCGAGGAACAGTATGTACGCATCTTCGGCAAAGGCTCGAAGGAGCGCCTAGTGCCCATTTCCGAGAAAGCCCTTCAGGAATTGAAAGACTGGTTTGCGTGCAGGAAGCAGTTGAAAATCAAGCCCGGCGAAGAGGACTATGTGTTCCTGAACCGTCGGGGAACCCACCTGACGCGCACCATGATTCTCATCATGATCAAGCAGCAGGCCGAGGAAGCAGGCATCCAGAAAACCATCTCGCCCCATACGCTGCGCCACTCCTTTGCCACGGCACTGCTCGAGGGCGGAGCCGACCTACGCGTCATCCAGGCGCTGCTGGGACACGAGTCCATCGGCACCACCGAGATATACACCCACATTGACATGAGCACACTGCGAGAGGAAATCATCAACCATCATCCAAGAAACATGAAAAGCAAGTCAATTCAATAAAAAATTATTGTTTTACGATAAATTAACATTGTTTTCCATTGCCGTTCAAAAAAAACTATTTATCTTTGCACCGAAATTAATTATCGTTTAACAATAAACTATATGAAAAGGAGATTGAATGTTCTGTGTATAGTAATGCTGTCGCTGTTGTTAATACAGGTGGTTCTGTCGTTCGCGTTCAGCATAGACGACATGATCAGCGGCTTCAGCGAAGGCTATAGGGACGGTCAGACACATTCGATGGGAAAAATCGAGGCGCTGTGTGCATTTCCTATCTGCATTGCCGTGATTTGTTTGTCCGTCCATTCGTTCGTGTCGTTCGTGAAATTCATCCTGAACGTCAACCGCGACCAAGTGTTTACTTTGAAGAACGTCTCCCTGTTGCGCAGCACCGGCTGGCGGTTGCTGATTGCTATGGTACTGTGTGTTCCTATGGAACTGATACTGATGGGCACGAAGCTGGAAACCGTCTTCGATGAATACGTCGATCCTATTATCTTCAGTGTGTTCTGTCTGATTATTGCCGAGGCATTCGCCATCGGCCTGAAGTTAAAGGAAGAACAAGACCTAACCATCTGAGCTTATGGGACAAATCATCGTAAACGTAGATGTGATGATGGCCAAGCGAAAGATGTCATCACAGGAACTGGCCGAGCGGATAGGCATCACGCAGGCTAACCTCTCCATACTCAAGACGGGCAAAGCCAAGGCTATCCGTTTCTCCACGCTCGAGGCTATCTGTAAGTCCCTGGACTGTCAGCCTGGTGACATATTGGAATATAAAGAATAAAAAAAACGCAACTTTTACGTAGTTTTTCCCGTCCAATGTACGTCTAATAATAAAAAATGTGTAACTTTGCGCGCCATTAATATATTAAATTTCATATTTCAAACCAAATAAAAAAATGAAACTAAGAAGATTTTTCGTTGCAGCTGCGCTGCTGATGGTCAGCACCGTAGCTATGGTGGCTCAGGAAATGCCCGCCATCCCCGTGGATGAGGCAGTTCGTATCGGTAAGTTAGACAATGGCCTGACTTATTACATTCGCCACAACAACTGGCCCGAGAACCGGGCAGAGTTCTACATCGCCCAGAAGGTGGGCTCCCTGCAGGAGAACGATGACCAGCGCGGTCTGGCTCACTTCCTGGAGCACATGGCCTTCAACGGCTCCAAGCACTTCAAGGGCAACGACCTGTTGCGCTGGTGCGAGAACATTGGTGTGAAGTTCGGTCGCGACCTGAACGCCTACACCTCTATCGATCAGACAGTGTATAACATTTCCAACGTCCCCACGACACGTGAGTCTATCGTTGACTCCTGTCTGCTCATTCTCTACGACTGGGCCGACGGTCTGCTTCTGGAGCAGGAGGAGATTGAGAAGGAGCGTGGTGTCATCCACGAGGAGTGGCGTCTGCGTACCAGCGCCTCACAGCGTATGTTCGAGCGCTGCCTGCCTCAGCTCTATCCCAACTGTAAGTACGGCTACCGCATGCCTATCGGTCTGATGGAGATTATCGACAACTTCGAGCGTCCCTTCCTGCAGTCTTACTATGAGAAGTGGTACCGTCCCGACAACCAGGGCCTCATCATCGTCGGCGACGTCGATGTAGATAAGGTAGAGGCCAAGATCAAGGCTTTGTTCAGCGGCATCGTACTGCCCGAGAACCGCGCCCTGGTAGAGGACGTGCCCGTGCCCGACAACGATGAGCCTATCTACGTCATCGACAAGGACAAGGAGATGGAATACAACTACGTCATGATGATGTTCAAGCACGAGGTATTCCCCGACTCCCTGAAGGGCAGCATGGCCTATATGATGGCTGACTACATGAAGGATGCCGCCATCAGCATGCTCAATGACCGCCTGAAGGAGTTTGCCGAGAAGCCCGAGTGCCCCTACCTGCAGGCAAGCGCTGGCGACGGCCGTTACATCTACGCCAAGACCGAGGATGCCTTCGAGATGGACATGCTGCCGAAGGACGGCATGACCGAGGCCGCCATCAAGGCCGCCTTCATAGAGGCTCGCCGTGCTGCTGAGTTCGGCTTCACCGCTACGGAGTACAACCGCTTCAAGGCCAACTACCTCAGCTCGCTGGAGAAGCAGTACCTCAACAAGGACAAACGCTACAACGCAACGTTCGTCAACCAGTATGTACAGCACTTCCTGGCCAACGAGCCCATCCCCAGCATCGACTACACCTACGAGATCATGAAGCAGGTGGTTCCTGCCATTCCCGTTGACTATATCAACATGGTGATGAAGGAGCTGGTTCCCCCCACGAACAAGAACCTCGTGCTGCTCAACTTCAACACCGAGAAGGACGGTGCCGTCTATCCCACAGCCGAGACCTTCAAGAAGGCCATCGACGAGGCACGTGCCGAGACCATCGAGGCTTACGTGGATAACGTGAAGGACGAGCCGCTCATGGCCACCCAGCCCCAGCCCGGCAAGATTGTGAAGGAAGAGAAAAACGACAAGTTCGACTACACCAAGCTCACGCTCTCCAACGGTGCTACCGTTATACTGAAGCAGACAGACCTGAAGAAAGACCAGGTCATCCTCTCCGGTGAAGGCTTTGGCGGTTCTGCCCTCTATGGCGCTGCCGACTTCAGCAACCTCAAGATGTTCAACGACGTCATCGAGGCCAGCGGTCTGGGTAACTTCTCCCACACCGAGCTAGTGAAGGCTATGGCCGGTAAGATTGCCAGCCTGTCGCTGTCGCTGGGCACTAACCGTCAGCACGTCAGCGGCTCATCCACCCCGAAGGACGTTGAGTCCATGCTGCAGCTGCTCTACCTCACTTTCACCAACATCAACAAGGACCAGCAGTCGTTCGACAACCTCATGCAGACCACAGAGCTCGAGCTGAAGAACCGTCTGATGAATCCGGAGGTCGTCTTCTCTGACTCACTCCAGGCTACCGTTAGCTGCCATAATCCCCGCATGGCTCCGCTCACCGTCGAGGCCCTGAAGCAGGTCAACTACGACCGCATTCTGCAGATTGCCAAGGAGCGCACCACCAATGCCGCTGCCTACACGTTCACCATCATCGGCAATTACGACGAGGCCACCATCCGTCAGCTCATCGAGCAGTACATTGCCTCGCTGCCCGGCAACCAGAACGTAGTGAAGAGTCCCGATGTCAGCACCGACTTCACGGGCGTTGTCGTCAACAGCTTCAAGAACAAGGCAGAGACCCCGAAGGCCATCGCCGTCATCGCCACCTACAGCAAGCAGATGCCTTACACGCTCGAGAACGCTGTACGTGCCAGCATCGCCGGTCAGGTGCTCCAGATGATTTATCTGGACAAGATACGTGAGAAGGCTGGTGCTGCCTACACCGTAGCAGCCATCGCACAGGCCGACCGCGACGACTTCGGTCCCACGACGCAGATCATCGGCTACTGCCCCATGAAGCCTGAGAAGGGCGACGAGGCCGTACGCATCCTGCGCGAAGAGATGAACGTGCTGGCCACTACCTGCGATGCCGACATGCTGAAGAAGGTTCAGGAGTACATGCTGAAGAACATCGACGATCAGGCCAAGACCAACGGCTACTGGGCAGGAGTCATCAGCGACTGGACCAAGTGGGGCATCGACATGCACACCGACTACAAGGCCGTCGTGCAGGCTCAGACTCCGCAGACCATCAGCGCCTTCATGAAGGAGCTCCTCGCTGCTGGCAACCGTGCAGAAGTGGTTATGATGCCTGCTGAGTAAATTCTTTCTGGAAAAATCAATAAAACGGCCTGTTTCTTAAGAAACGGGCTGTTTTTCTTTGTATTTTACTCACTTATTCGTACCTTTGCAGCCGCAAAAGAAAAATTGTAAATAGTAAATCCGTAAATAGTAAATAAAGCAGATGTCATATTTCTTTTCATCAGAATCAGTATCTGAAGGTCATCCCGACAAGGTGGCCGACCAGATTAGCGACGCCATTCTCGACCAGTTCCTGGCTTACGACGAGCATGCCCGTGTGGCCTGCGAATCCTTTGTCACCACTGGTCAGGTAGTCATCATGGGCGAGGTGCGCAGCGAGGTGTACATCGACCTACAGACCATTGCCCGCAACACCATCAAGAAAATTGGCTACACCAAGGCGGAATACCAGTTCGACGGCAATTCCTGCGGTATCCTTACCGCCATTCACGAGCAGAGTGAGGACATCAACCGAGGCGTGGATCGCGAAGAGGATGAAAACCAGGGAGCCGGCGACCAGGGCATGATGTTCGGCTACGCCACGAACGAGACGGAGAACCTGATGCCCGTCAGCCTCGACTTGGCCCACCTCATCATGCACACCTTGGCAGATATCCGTAAGGAGGGTAAGGTGATGACCTACCTGCGTCCGGATGCCAAGAGCCAGGTAACCATCCAGTACAGCGACGATGGTGTACCTGAGCGTATCGATACCATCGTTGTCTCCACCCAGCACGACGAGTTTGACACGGACGACGATCGGATGCTGCAGCACATCAAGGACGATGTCCTGAACATCCTCATTCCGCGTGTCAAGCAGCAGATACATTCAGAGAAGGTGCTGGCGCTGTTTGGCGATGACATCAAGTACTACGTCAACCCCACCGGCAAGTTCGTCATCGGCGGACCTCATGGCGATACCGGCTTGACAGGTCGCAAGATTATCGTCGACACCTATGGCGGCAAGGGAGCACACGGCGGCGGAGCTTTCTCAGGCAAAGACTCTTCGAAAGTGGACCGCTCGGCAGCCTATGCAGCCCGTCACATTGCCAAGAACATGGTGGCAGCAGGAGTCAGCGACGAGATGCTGGTACAGATTAGCTATGCTATTGGTGTGGCAGAGCCCATGAACATCTATGTCAACACCTATGGTCGCAGCCATGTCAACATGACCGACGGAGAGATTGCCGACCGCATCGGAAAGCTCTTCGACCTGCGGCCGAAGGCCATTGAGCGTACGCTGAAGCTGCGGCAGCCCATGTATGTGGAGACGGCAGCCTATGGCCACATGGGACGCAGGAACGAGGTTGTCAAAAAGACGTTCACCAGCAGTTACCACGAGACGAAGACCATTGACGTGGAGCTGTTCACCTGGGAGAAGCTGGACCGTATTGACGATATCAAGGCAGCCTTCGGCCTGAACAACAACTGATATGCCGCAGGATTCCATCACGCATGTAGAGCAGCCCGTTGAAGCGGTTACTGCGCGGGTTGGCGACTCCGTCGTCCACTCAAGCAAGCCTCGTACACCCTATCAGGTGTTGCGCACGCTGCCGCGTGATGCTACCCCTGCCCAGCAGGACTCCGCCATACAGGCTACTTTCCAACCGGCAGAGATACGTTACAGCAGCCAGCCTGACACACTCCACCTTCCTGGTCACGGCAAGGGCGTGAAGCTGACCGATATCGA
This sequence comes from Prevotella sp., assembly GCA_024695705.1. Taxonomy (GTDB): domain Bacteria; phylum Bacteroidota; class Bacteroidia; order Bacteroidales; family Bacteroidaceae; genus Prevotella. The sequence goes on from JAILHP010000053.1 coordinate 17,914, forward strand.
TATCCCCATCTATTACGAAAAGACGTTCTTTACCCAGAGCCTTCAGCAGGCAGGCAAGGTTTCGACCATCTACGGCATGCCAGGAGACCCTGTGCCCTATACCCTGCACAACGACAACGTGATGACTTCTCTGCTGCTGGCGTCCTTTGTGGTGACGCTGATTCTGCTGGCCAACATCCGCTCGTTTGTCGTCCATCAGGTTAAGACCTTCTTCTACATCCCGCGTACAGACAACACATTCATGCCGGAAACCAGCGGTGAGCTGCGCTGTCAGTTCTTCCTGGTTGCCCAGACGTGTCTGCTGCTGTCGATATTGGCTTACTTCTTCACTCAGCAGTTCATCGGCACCACCTTCATCCTGCGTTCCGACTACATGCTCATCGGCATCTATTTTTCCATGTTTGTCGCGTACTTCCTGTTGCACGCCCTCCTGTACACGTGTGTCAACCTGGTGTTCTTCAACAGCAAGAAAAATGTGCAGTGGATCAAGACGCTACTCCTCATCACTTCAGTCGAAGGAGTGATACTTTTCCCCTTGGTTTTGCTGATGGTATATTTCGATTTATCGACAGAAAGTGTCATCTTCTACTTTGCAATTATCCTTGTTTTGACGAAAATATTAACGTTTTACAAGTGTTTTATCATCTTTTTTCGTCGGATAGGCGGTTATTTACAAATTATTTTGTACTTTTGTGCCCTCGAAATCGTGCCTTTAGCAGTAATTGGGATTGCCCTGGTACTAACTGGCAGTTATTTAAAGATAAATTATTAGGACAATGATTAAGAAGATTCTGGTATCACAGCCGAAACCCTCGAGTGAGAAATCGCCCTACTACGACATTGCATCGCGTTTCAATGTTGAAATGATCTTCCGCCCCTTTATCAAGGTGGAAGGATTAACGGCCAAGGAATTCCGTCAACAGAAAATCAACATCCTTGACCACACGGCCATCGTCTTTACGTCGCGTCATGCTATTGACCATTTCTTTACATTGGCAAAGGAGCTTCGCGTTGCGATACCTGAAGACATGAAGTACTTTTGTGTCACAGAGACCATATCCCTATACATCCAGAAGTATGTGCAGTACCGTAAGCGCAAGGTATTCTTCGGAGAGACGGGAAAAATTGACGACCTGCTGCCCCAGATGGTCAAGCACAAGCAGGAGAAGTACCTCGTGCCCATGAGCGACGTTGCCAACAACAGCATCAAGGAGTTGCTCGACTCCAAGAAGCTGCGCCACGAGGAGTGTGTCATGTATCGCACGGTCAGCAACGATTTTACCCCTGAGGAGGTCAAGACGTTCGACTATGACATGCTCGTGTTCTTCAGCCCTGCTGGAGTAGAGTCGCTGATGAAGAACTTCCCTGGCTTCAACCAGGATAAGATTGCCATTGCTACATTCGGACCGGCTACGGCAAAAGCCGTGAAAGACGCTGGCCTGCGTCTCGATCTGGAAGCACCGTCTGAGAAATATCCCTCTATGACGGGTGCCCTTCAACACTATCTGCTCGAACACGAAGAAGACTGATGACGGATGACCGCTCACCACTCACCAGTCTCCAGTCAACATTCCCTCGGCAGGCAAGAGCGCATCAAGAGTCGCAAGCTGGTTGAGGAGCTCTTCTCAGGGGGCAATAGCCACTCTGTCGTGGCCTATCCGCTGAGAGCAGTGTGGAAAGAAGGTGGTTTGGAGGGAACTCAGATTCTGGTCAGCGTGTCCAAGCGTCATTTCAAGCGGGCTGTGAAGCGTAACAGAGTCAAGCGGCAGCTGCGCGAGGCCTACCGGCTCAACAAGCAAATCCTGCTGGATGCCCTCACTCCACTCACCACTCACCACTCGTTACACATCGCCTTTATCTGGCAGGCTGACGAGCTCTACCCCACCTCCGTGGTTGAGGACCGCATGAAAACCCTGTTGTACCGCATAGCCGAGAAGATATGAGAAAACTGTTACACCGTTTGTCCCAGGCACTTTCCTGGCTATTGTGTCTGCCGATTATCTTCTACCAGACCTGCATTTCGCCCTATACGCCGCCAGCGTGCCGCTTCACGCCCACCTGTAGCGAATATGCCCGTCAGGCGCTGAAGAAGCACGGCCCCATCAAGGGACTCTGGCTCGCCGTCTGGCGCATCTTGCGATGCAACCCCTGGGGCGGCTCGGGATATGACCCAGTGCCGTAATTGACGTGATAACGAAATAACGTAATAACGATATAACGCAAAAGAATTAAATATGAAAAAGAACTTTGTTGAAGAACTCCGCTGGCGCGGAATGCTGGCACAGATGATGCCAGGAACAGAAGAACTCCTGCAGAAGGAGATGGTGACAGCCTACCTGGGTACTGACCCCACGGCCGACTCCCTGCACATAGGCCACCTCTGTGGCATCATGATGCTGCGTCACCTGCAGCGTTGCGGACACCGTCCCATCATTCTTGTGGGTGGTGCAACGGGTATGATTGGCGACCCCAGCGGCAAGAGTCAGGAGCGTAACCTGCTCAACGACGAAACGCTGCGTCACAATCAGGAGTGCATCAAACGTCAGGTGGCTAAGTTCCTGGACTTCGAGTCGAAGGAAGAGAATGCTGCCATTATGGTCAACAACTACGACTGGATGAAGGACTTTACGTTCCTGGACTTCGCCCGTGAGGTGGGTAAGCACATTACCGTCAACTACATGATGGCCAAGGAGAGCGTGCAGCAGCGCCTTAACGGTACAGCTCGCGACGGTCTCTCGTTCACGGAGTTCACCTATCAGCTGCTTCAGGGCTACGACTTCCTGTACCTCTACCAGCACTACGGCGTGAAGCTGCAGCTAGGCGGCAACGACCAGTGGGGCAACATGACCACTGGTACGGAACTCATCCGCCGTACCCTGGGCAATGAGGTAGAGACCTTCGCCCTCACCTGCCCGCTCATCACCAAGAGCGACGGCAAGAAGTTTGGTAAGACGGAGTCGGGCAACATCTGGCTTGATCCTGCCCGCACCACGCCCTATAAGTTCTACCAGTTCTGGCTCAACGTCAGCGACGATGATGCCGAGCGTTACATCAAGATCTTCACTTCGTTGGAGAAGGACGTCATCGATGCCCTCGTCGAGGAGCACAAGCAGGACCCTGGTCGTCGTGTGCTGCAGAAGCGCCTGGCCGAGGAGGTTACCGTGCTGGTACACTCGCAGGAAGCCCTCGACACCGCCATCGAAGCCAGCAGCATCCTCTTTGGAAAGTCCACCAAAGAAGGCCTGGAGAAGCTTGACGAGCAGACGTTCCTCGATGTCTTCGACGGTGTGCCCCAATTTGAAATCAACAAGGACCAGCTGGGTCAGCCCGCCATTGAGTTGTTTACCACCGTGGCTCCCGTCTTCCCCTCGAAGGGCGAGATGCGCAAGATGGTGCAGGGTGGCGGCGTCAGCCTGAACAAGGAGAAGCTGACCGACCAGAACCGTCCTGTCACTTCCGATGACCTCATCGACGGCAAGTACCTGCTGGCGCAGAAGGGTAAGAAGAATTATTACCTGCTGATTGTAAAATAATTACAAAAATATTTGGTAGTGGCGTAAAAAACCACTACCTTTGCACCCGAATTCTTTGAATTCCTCTGCGAGGATGGGCTGCACCTCGGCAGAAAGCTCGCTTTCTGCACTCGGTTTGCACCATCCTTGTCACCCGCTAACAAGCATGATTGTCCAATGGTGTAATGGTAGCACAACAGGTTTTGGTTCTGTTTGTGGTGGTTCGAATCCGCCTTGGACAACAGAAAAGAGCGTAGCCTTCCGCAATCGGTTACGCTCATTTTCTTTAATCTTTAATCTTTAATCTTTAATTTTTTTATTACCTTTGCCGCGTAAACGCGGCGAGGCTGCTTACGCTCGGAAGAACATGAGCGAGCTCAGTTCTTCTCTCGCTTACTCGCAGTCTTGCACTCAAATCTGAAACAACAAAAAGAAAAAGACAATGAAGACAAATTACGAAATCCGTTATGCTGCGCATCCTGAGGATGCCAAAAGCTATGACACACAGCGCATTCGTCGTGACTTCCTGATAGAAAAGGTGTTTGCTGCTGACGAGGTGAACATGGTGTATTCCATGTACGACCGCATGGTGGTGGGTGGTGCTATGCCCGTGAACGAGGAACTGAAGCTGGAGGCCATCGACCCCCTGAAGGCTCACTTCTTTACCACTCGTCGTGAGATAGGCGTGTTCAACGTGGGCGGTGCCGGCTGCATCAAGGTGGGTGACGCTGTGTTTGAACTCGACTACAAGGAGGCATTATATATAGGCAGGGGTGACCGCGACGTGGTGTTCTGCTCGAAGGACAGCCAGAAGCCTGCTAAGTTCTACTTCAACTCCACGACAGCTCATGCCGAATATCCCTGCAAGAAGGTGACAAAGCAGGATGCTGTGGTGGCTCACATGGGTTCGCTGGAGATGTCTAACGAACGTAATATCAATAAGATGCTGGTCAATCAGGTGCTGCCTACCTGTCAGCTGCAGATGGGTATGACGGAGTTGGCTACAGGCTCTGTATGGAACACCATGCCTGCCCACGTTCACAGTCGCCGCATGGAGGCTTATTTCTATTTCGAGGTACCCGAGGACCAGGCAGTCTGCCACTTCATGGGTGAGGTTAACGAAACACGTCACATCTGGATGCGTGGCGACCAGGCCGTCCTCTCTCCTGAATGGAGCATCCACTCTGCCGCTGCCACGCATAACTACACCTTCATCTGGGGCATGGGCGGTGAGAACCTCGATTATGGTGACCAGGACTTTTCACTCATTACGGACTTGAAGTAGTTTGGAGTTAGGAATTAGGATTTAGGAGTTAATTATGATAAATTTGTTTTCCTTAGAGGGTAAGGTGGCTCTTGTTACGGGAGCAGCTTACGGCATCGGATTCGCCATTGCTGAGGCTTTGGCAAAGGCAGGTGCAGAAATCGCGTTTAACTGTCGCGGACAGGAACACATGGACAAGGCACTTGCCGAATACAAGGCCAAGGGCATCAAGGCTCATGGCTACCTCTGTGACGTCACCAATGAAGAAGACGTACAGAAGATGGTGGCTGACATCCGCAAGGAACTGGGCCACATCGACATTCTGGTGAACAACGCAGGCATCATCAAGCGCATTCCCATGCACGAGATGAAGCGCGAGGAGTTCCAGCAGGTCATTGACATCGACCTTGTGGGCCCGTTTATCATGACCAAGGCCGTCATCCCTGAGATGATGGAGCGTCGTGAAGGTAAGATCATTAACATCTGCTCCATGATGTCTGAGCTGGGACGTGAGACCGTCAGCGCCTATGCCGCTGCCAAGGGCGGTCTGAAGATGCTGACTCGCAATATCTGCTCCGAGTACGGCGGCTACAACATCCAGTGCAACGCCATCGGTCCTGGCTATATCGCCACGCCGCAGACAGCTCCCCTGCGTGAGCCGCAGGCAGACGGCAGCCGCCATCCGTTCGACTCGTTCATCTGTGCCAAGACGCCTGCCGGACGCTGGCTCAATCCTGAGGAACTGGGCGGTCCTGCTGTGTTCCTGGCCTCTCATGCCTCCGACGCCGTCAATGGCCACGTGCTTTACGTGGATGGCGGCATCCTGGCCTATATCGGCAAGCAGCCGTAAGTGGGAGGTGTTGACTCATTCCAGCCAAATCACATGGGGTCTATCCTCGTGTGTGCCTAGAAGTAAGCAGTCACGATGATACCCCAGGCACCCTTTGAAGATTGCCCGGTCCAAAGGTTTGAATTCTCTCGAAAATTCAAGGCTTAGCCCGGTCCTAAGTCCTTCGAACTCGGCACCTTCGAATGTGTGAGCCGTAAGCAACGCCGGCTATCATTTTGATAAGGATTTTATAAAACTAGCAATTACCCATTCTGCAGACAATGAAGACATATCAAGGACATATCGTTGATGTAGTTCGCCACGAGATATTCGATGGCGAGCTGGTGGTGGAAGATGGACGCATTACTCAGATAAAAAGTTGTGAGTTGCCAAAGGACGGAAAGCAATGGCCCTACCTGATGCCCGGTTTTATCGACAGCCATGTGCATATTGAGAGCAGCATGATGGCTCCCTGTGAGTTTGCCCGTGTGGCAGCCAGTCATGGCACCATCGGTGTGGTGGCCGACCCGCATGAGATAGGCAATGTGCTGGGTATCGAGGGCGTCAACTATATGATACAATCTGGACGGCTGTCACCATTCAACTATTGCTTCGCTGCCCCCAGTTGTGTTCCGGCATGCGGTGGAGGCATCGAGACCAGCGGCGCCGTAATCGATGCTGCCGGTGTGGAAGAGTTGATGGCCCGTAATGACATCGGTGTGCTGGGCGAGATGATGAACTTCCCTGGTGTACTGGGCAACGACCCAGAGGTGATGCGTAAGATACGGGCAGCACGGGCTCATGATAAGCCCGTGGACGGTCATGCCCCCGGTCTGGTAGGCAACGAGCGCCTGCGCTATGCCCTGACAGGCATCTCTACCGACCATGAGTGTAGTACGCTTGAGGAGGGACATGCCTGTGTTTCGGCCGGTATGATGGTCATCATCCGTGAGGGAAGTGCAGCGAGGGATTTTGACAAGCTTAGTCCGTTGATTGCAGAGTCGCCCAACATGGTGATGTTCTGTACGGATGACTGTCATCCTGACGACTTGGTCCGTGGGCACATCAACCAACTGGTCAAGCGTGCCATTTCTGAAGGCTATGACTTTTGGAACATTCTCATGGCTGCCTGTATCAATGCTCAGCGTCACTACCGGTTGAGGTGGGGACTGCTGCAAGAGGGCGATGCAGCCAACTTCATTGTCGTTGACGCGCTCCATCCTCATTTCCGTGTCCTGAAGACGGTCATCAAAGGTATAGAGGTGTACGACTGTAATACGACGTTTGGCTCTTTGCTGCCATCCATCCGCAACGAAGGCATCAACGGCACCTACGATTATCCCAACAAATTTGTTGCCAGTCCACTGACAGTCGATGACATCCACACCGAACTCAAGGTTTCTGAGACGGTCCATATCATGAGCGCTACCGATGGCAGCCTCTACACAGGCCATGAAAAGGTTAAGATTACTGGCAATCCTTTTGAGGACTCCAGATATCCATGGGCAGAGGTACAGAAAATTGTTGTGCTGAACCGTTACGAACTCAACGCCCGCCCTGTGGTGGGAATGGTGCGTGGTTTCCGTCTTACACACGGTGCCATTGCATGCTCTGTGGCACACGACTGTCATAATATCGTAGCCATTGGGTCGAGCGATGAATACCTGGTGAAAGCCATCAATCGTATTATCGAGATGAAGGGCGGACAGGTAGCTATCTCTGATGATGAAATGGCCGACCTGGCATTGCCCATTGCGGGGTTGATGTCTCCGTTGAGTGGCTATGAGGTGGCTTACCGAAGTTTACAACTGCGTGAGATGGCGCATAAGGCAGGATGTAAGATGAAGTCTCCGTTCATCACGATGGCATTCCTTTGTCTGCCTGTCATTCCCGAACTGAAGATTACCGACAAGTACCTCTGGGACAGTAAAAACATGAAGGTGATAGAAGATTCTACGGCCTTGTAGCCTGCTTCGTGACGGAGGGGAAAGGGAAAATAATCTGATAATTGTTTGGTGGTTCCGAAAACTTGTTGTAACTTTGCCAAACCAAGAAATCTTAATTTATTTAGAATGATGAAAAAACTATTCATGACAGCGATGATGGTCGCTGCAAGCGTGGGGCTGATGAATGCCCAGACAATTCAGAGACAAGTAGTGGAAGAAGGCGGTACAGGACCGTTCAAGTCAGAAGTGGTGGGCGATGCTTCCTGTCCGGGCTTTACGGTGTATCGTCCGCAGAACCTGAAAGAGGTGGTGGCCCGTCAGGGTGCCCTGCCCGTCATTGTCTATGCCAACGGAGCCTGTTTCAACAACAATGTGGAGATGCGCCTGTTGCTGAGCGAGGTGGCTTCCTACGGCTATGTGGCTGCTGCCATTGGCCCGTATGACGAGGCAGACGTGATGGCTCAGTGGCGTGGCGTGCTGAGGTCAGCCTATCCCGCCACCAAGGGTGACGTCATCATGGCGAACGGCGAGAAGATTCTGCCCATGACGCCCGAGGAGCGGAAGGCTCAGCAAGAGGAGCAGGCCAGACAGCGCGAAGAGGCCGCCAAGAAAGCCAAAAAGAACAAGAAGCCACAGCCTCAAGTACCTTCTTTCAGCACCTATCCTAAAATGTTGCTGGAGGTGCTGGACTGGCTGACGGAGCAGAATGCCACAGCCGGCTCGGAGTACTATCATTGCCTGGCGCTCGACCATGTGGCAGCGATGGGACAGTCGTGCGGCGGTGCCCAGGTGCTGGGTGTGGCTTACGACCCGCGCATCAAGACCTGTATAATGCTGAACACCGGCATTGGCGACATGGAGATGATGGGTGCGACGAAGGAGTCGCTGAAAAACCTTCACCAGCCGATGTTCTACATGATTGGCGGCCCGGCAGACATTGCCTATACCAATGCACAGAAGGACTACGAGCGCATAGCCGACAACATTCCCGTGGTGATGCTGAACTCGAAGGACGGTCACAGCGGAACCTATTACGAGTCGCACGGCGGCAACTATGCCAAGGCCGTTGTGAAGTGGCTCGACTGGCAGTTGAAAGGCCAGGTAGGACAATCAGCCCTCTTCCTGGACGATGACTATCTGAGGATGAAGTTCCCTGAGTGGCAGGGCGTTCGCAAGAATTTCTAATAACAAGAATATCTGATACCGGCATTGATTGACGTAGGTCAAAGAAAAGGCTAACCTTAGACAAAAAGGGAGAAAAAAGTTTGCAGAAGCTGGGGAAACCTGTACTTTTGCACTCGTAATCGTGATGATTATGGTTTTTTTGTTATTCATTAGGTTAGTAGTTAAAGATTTAAGGTAAAGATTATGTTATTAGATTTTCAGACCATGGTGTTGCTGGGAACCGTTTCAGTTGTTACGATGTTGAGCGTTATAACGCTGACAAATACAACAAGGGGCAACAGACAACGTACAGCAAGCCAGGAGAAAGGTGCGCGGAGTGAGTGAGTCATACCGCGCACTTTTGTTTTGAAATCTTCATTTTTCATTCTTTTTTCTTCATTCATTAAGTTAAAAGGTCAAAATAAATCAGCCCAAATCACGTATTTTCTTTAATTTTCATGGAAAAATAACCGCTTTTTGCGGAAATGTACGTAAATTTGCAGCCAAATTTTAAACGAAAACGATTCATGAAAAGATATTTCGGTCTGCTGACAGCTGCGCTTGCCACCCTACTGCTGTGTGCTTCCTGCTTAGGCGGTGACGATGACAACTCTACGGTGACCTATAACGATGCGGCTATTACGGCCTTCACGTTAGGGACACTGGACCAATTTCTTCACACAACCTCTTCTGAGGGTGAGGACTCCGTCTATACGGTACAAATTAACTGCTCCAGCTACAAGTTTACCATTGACCCTGAGGAAAAGCGCATCTTCAACCCCGACTCGCTGCCCTTAGGTACTGACGTGGAGCATGTGCTCTGTTCGGTTTCTACCTACAACAGCGGCGGAATATTGTATGAAGGCATCAACAACCCCGACTCTCTGATTTATTACGAGTCAACCGACTCCATTGACTTCTCGCAGCCCCGCAAGGTGCGTGTCTATGGCTATCATACCACGGAATATACCACCTACACCATTCAGGTGAACGTCCACCAGCAGGAGGGCAGCGACTTTGTATGGTGCAAGATGGATGCCCTTTCAGAAAGCATCGAGGAGTATCTGGCCCAGCAGGCAGCCATGAAGGAGCAGGCCCTTGCAAAAGGACTGACATTTGTTGGCGAAAGCACGACGGAGCAGTATGCCCTGTCGGCTGATAACCAACTGAAGAAGTCGGCTGACTACGGCCTGACGTGGAGCGACGAGGTGTTGGACGAGAGTCCCCTGCTGCTACCTACGGAAGAGATGGCCTCTGTGTGCTATGGCTACAGCAACCTGAGCAAAGTGGATTATGTGCTGCTCATAGGCTGTCGCAACGCTGACACCTACCCCCAGGACGACGGTGCGCAGATATGGCATAAGATAGTGGATTACACGGGCGTTCCCACCGCTCCCAAGTGGAGCTACATGGAAAGGGCCGAAAACAACACTACGATGTTCCTGCCGAAGATGCGGGAGCCGTCGCTGATCTATTACGACAGCCGCGTCCTTGCCATTGGTCTGGTAAGCGGTGAATTGAAGTGCTACGAGTCGGAAGACAACGGCATCACATGGTCAGTGAGCACGCACTTCTTCCTGCCTGTCAGGCTGGACAGCACCCAGCCCGTCAAGGTGCTGACTGACGACGACCATCACGTATGGGTCATCCAGCAGTCTACCGACCAAATATGGCGCGGACACCTGAACAGTGTAATGTGGGAGAACAACGCATGATGAAGAACAGGACGATAGGTGAAGGATTGATGCTGGGCATGAAGAAAGAGCGAGTATTACTGTGCGCAGCATTCTTCATTCTTCATTCTTCATTCTTCACCTTAAAGGCGCAGGACGCCCCCGAATATCGTCTGGAGGTAGGCGGTGGAGCCGGAGTGGTGACTTACTTAGGCGACTTTAACAGTAGCCTGACCGAGAATATGCAGCCCATGGGGTCGCTCATAGGGCGCTACAAGATGAATCCCCGCATGGGGCTGATGCTCAACATCAGCTACGGAAAGCTGAAGGGTGACATCAAGAGTGCCAAGACGTGGTATCCTGACGCTGAGACGCTACCGCAGAGCTTCAGCAACACGCTTATTGATGCGGGCCTGAAGTTTGAATATAACTTCTGGCCATATGGCACAGGAAGAGAATACCGAGGGGCCAAGCCCCTGACGCCTTACTTCGGTCTGGGTATAGGAGGAACCTTCTCCAGCGGCAACTATTCGGCTGCCACCGTGAACTTCCCGCTTGCCCTGGGCATCAAATACAAAGTGGCTGAACGCCTGAACTTAGGGCTGGAATGGGCTATGCATTTCTCGCTGAGCGACAAGCTCGATGGAGTGAAAGACCCCTACGGCATCAAGAGCAGCGGCGCCTTCAAGAATACCGACTGCTACAGCACGCTGCAGGTTTCCGTGACCTACGACCTGTGGGCAAAGTGCAAGACGTGTCATAACGACAAGGACTAATAAGTGATAAGTGATAAGTGAAAGCGATGAATGAAGCATTGACAAATATTCCTCAGCATGTGGCCATCATCATGGACGGCAACGGACGCTGGGCCAAGGAACGGGGACAGGAACGCCGTTACGGACATCAGGCTGGTGTGGAAACTGTACGCCGCATCACGGAAGAGTGTGTGCGACTGGGTGTCAAGTATCTGACACTCTATGCCTTTTCGACCGAGAACTGGAACCGCCCCACTGACGAGGTGTCGGCCCTCATGGGACTTATCCTCTCTTCGCTGGAGGACGAGATCTTCATGAAGAACAACGTAAAGTTCACGGTAATCGGCAACATGAAACGTCTGCCTGACGACATTCAGGTAAGGCTACAGGAAACCATGGACCATACGGCAAAGAACGACCGCATGACGGTGGCTGTGGCGCTGAGCTACTCCAGCCGATGGGAGATTACCGAGGCTGTCAGACGGATTGTCACAGACGTTCACGATATGGAAGAACTGCCGCAGAACATCCTCAAGAACTGGAAAACGGGAGGCATCAGGGCAGAGGACATTACTGAAGAAACCATCAGCCAGTATCTCTGCACCAACTTCATGCCCGACCCCGACCTGCTCATCCGTACGGGTGGCGAAGTGCGCGTTTCCAACTTCTTGCTGTGGCAGATTGCCTATTCGGAGCTGTACTTCTGCGATACATATTGGCCTGACTTCACCGCTGACGACCTGCACAAGGCCTTCGAGAGCTATCAGCGACGCCAGCGCCGCTACGGCAAGACGGGAGCGCAGGTGGAAGGCGAGGCACAGCCTCAAAATAACAAATGAGAAATGACAAACAATAAACTCATGTGGAGAATAGCAATCAATAATAAATATGTAAGCAAATGGTGGATGATAACATTATCATTTATCATTTGTTATTTATCATTTAGCGAAAGCGCCAACGCCCAGGACGTCATAGTGAAGCCCGACATCTCCTATGCCGGCACACCAAGACAGTGCGAAATCGGAGGCATTGCCGTTGATGGGATTGAGGGCTATGACGACTTTGTGCTGACTAGCCTTTCCGGCCTGAGCGTCGGACAGCGCATCTCCGTTCCTGGAGTTGAAATCACGGAGGCCGTCAGCCGTTACTGGAAACATGGATTGTTCTCGAAAGTAAGTATCTCCGCCGACTCACTGGTGGGCAACAAGATCTACCTTCACTTCTCGCTGGGCGTACGTCCGCGTGTGAGTACCATTAACTATATCGGTGTGAAGAAGTCGGAGCGTGAGGACCTGGAGCAGAAGTTAGGCATGATGAAGGGAATGCCCCTTCACCCCAACGTGACTGACCGTGCAAAGATTCTCGCCAAGCGCTATTTCGACGACAAGGGCTACAAGAATGCCGTCATAGAGATTCAGCAGCGCGACGACGTGACCAACAAGAACATGGTGATTCTTGACGTGAACATTGACAAAAAGGAGAAGATAAAGGTTCGCAACATTGTGATTGACGGCAACCACTGGCTCTCTGACAAGCGCATCAAGGGTACACTGTTTACCAAGGGTGTGTTCAAGAAAACACACGAGGCTGGCAAGCTCTCCACGTTCCTGAAGTCAAAGAAGTTTACTGACGAACGCTATTCAACAGATAAGAAGAACCTCATCGAGAAATACAACGAGCTGGGTTTCCGCGATGCCATCATCCTGGAAGACTCCGTGTGGAATGCTGACGAGAATCATGTCAACGTCTTTGTCAAGGTGGACGAAGGCCAGCGCTATTATCTCCGCAACATTACCTGGGTGGGTAATACGGTCTATCCCACCGACTACCTCAACCAGATGCTCGGCATGAAGAAGGGTGACATCTACAACCAGACGCTCTTGAACAAGCGACTCAGAGAAGACGAGGATGCAGTGGGCAACCTGTACTGGAACACGGGTTACCTGTTCTACGACCTGGAACCCACTGAGGTCAACATTGTGGGAGACTCCATCGACCTGGAGATGCGTATCCGCGAGGGCATGCAGGCTCACATCAGCAATGTACGCATCTTCGGTAACGACCGTCTCTACGAGGAAGTGGTGCGCCGTGAACTGCGTACTAAGCCTGGCGACCTCTTCTCGAAGGATGCCCTGCAGCGTTCTGCACGTGAGATAGCCTCCATGGGATTCTTTGATCCTGAGAAGGTGAGTCCCGATGTCAAGCCCAACTACGATGACGGCACCGTGGATATCAACTGGAACCTGGAGCAGAAGTCCAACGACCAGCTGGAGTTCTCACTCGGCTGGGGACAAACGGGTGTCATTGGCCGTGTGGGTATCAAGTTCAACAACTTCTCGCTGCGTAACCTCTTCGGCAAGAACAAGATGCACCGAGGTATACTGCCTGCTGGCGACGGTGAGCAGCTCTCCCTGTCAGCTCAGACCAATGGTAAGTACTACCAGTCGTACAGTGCCGGATACTCCACTAACTGGTTTGGTGGCAAACGCCCCAACTCGCTTAACGTCAGTGCCTTCTTCTCCAAACAGACGGACGTGAACAGCTCCTACTACAACTCGGCATGGATGAACAACCTCTCCAGCTACTATGGCGGTGTGGGCTACTACGGTAACAACCTCGTCAACTATGATGCCTATCTGGATGACGACAAGTATATCCAGCTGTTTGGTGCCGCTGTTGGATGGGGTAAGCGACTGCGCTGGCCTGACGACTACTTCCAGCTGACCGCACAATTGGCGTTCCAGCGCTACATGCTGAGAGACTGGCGTTACTTCGTCATCAACAACGGTAACTGTAACAACCTCAACTTAGGCCTGACGCTGTCACGCGTGTCCACCGACAACCAGCTGTTCCCACGTAACGGTTCCGAGTTCATTGCCTCGCTGACCATCACGCCGCCCTGGTCGTCGTTCGACAAAAAAGACTATAAGAACCTGGCCAACAATACCCTCTCTGCTACCTACGAACAGGAGCAGCAAGAGAAGTACAGGTGGATTGAATACCACAAGTGGAAGTTCAAGGGACGTACCTTCACCCCGTTGACCACAGGACAGAAGTGTCTGGTACTCATGGCACGTGTGGAATTCGGACTCTTAGGCTCGTTCAACGAGTATAAGAAGTCGCCCTTCGAGACCTTCTACATGGGTGGTGACGGTATGAGCGGTTATTCCACCAGCTATGCTGAGGAAACCATCGGACTGCGTGGTTATGAGAATGGATCTATCTCACAGTCGGCAGCTTACATGGCTATGAGAAAGGGCGAGACACCCTCGTCGTATAATGCCTATGCCTACGACCGCTTCACACTGGAACTGCGCTACCCGTTCATGCTGGGCAACACCACCATCTACGGTCTGGGATTCGTGGAAGGCGGTAACGCTTGGACTGACGCCAAGAAGTTCAACCCCTTCGACATGAAGCGTTCGGCTGGCGTCGGTATCCGTATCTTCCTGCCGATGGTCGGTCTGATGGGTATTGACTGGGCTTACGGTTTCGATAAGGTATGCACCAGCTATCAGGACGGCTCGATGAAGCGTGGCGGCAGCCAGTTCCACTTCATCCTCGGACAGGAGTTTTGATAAAAGATAAATTTTAAAGATTAAATATTAAAAATTATTTACGACCGGTAACTATTCAACGGGTGAAACGTCATAAAAGAAAAAAGAGATGAGCAATATGAAAAAGATCTTGAAAGAAAATATGGTGAAGTGGGTTATACCCTTTTGCCTTTTTGCATTTTTGCCTTTAAGCGCCAGCGCACAGAAGTTTGCGCTACTTGACATGGACTATATCCTGAAGAGCATTCCTGCCTACGAGCGTGCCAATGAGCAGCTCAACCAGATGTCGAAGAAATGGCAGGCTGAGGTGGAAGCACTTCAGACAGAAGCCCAGACGCTCTACAAGAACTATCAGGACAACGTGGTGTTCCTCTCCAACGAGCAAAAGAAAGCCCGGCAGGAAGAAATTGTGGCCAAGGAGAAGCAGGCCGCCGAACTGAAAAAGACCTACTTCGGACCTGAAGGTGAACTGTTCAAAAAGCGCTCTGCCCTCATGGCTCCCATCCAGGAGGAGATCTACAACACAGTAGCCGATATTGCCGACCAGCACGGTTACCAGCTGGTTCTTGACCGTGCCAGCGACAGCGGCATCATCTTCGGCTCCCCAAAAATTGACATATCTGACGAAGTCCTTCAGAAGTTAGGATATTAATAAATAGTATTAACAATAAAAAGAAAAGAAGAAAATGAAAAAGTTACTTTTAATGTTGTTGGTATTCGCACCAATGACCATGATGGCTCAGAAGTTCGGTCATGTAAATGCATCGGAAGTCATGCAGGCATTACCTGAGTTTGCCAAGGCCCGTACAGAAATTGAGACCTTACAGAAGCAGTATGAGGCAGACCTGAAGAGTATGCAGGACGAACTCCAGAAGAAGGCCGAGGCCTTTGATAAGGAGCAGGCAACGTTGCCTGACAACATCAAGCAGCGCCGTCAGCAGGAACTGGAAGAGATGTATCAGAAGATTCAGCAGAGCTATCAGGACAACCAGCAGGCACTAGCTAAGGCACAGCAGGAGAAGCTGAGCGCCATCCAGACGAAGGTGCTCGAGGCTATCAAGCAGGTTGGTGAGGCCGGTGGCTATGTCTATATCATGGACATCGCAGCAGGCATCCCCTTCATCAGCTCTACCCTGAGCAAGGACGTTACAGCCGAGGTAAAGGCTAAGCTCGGACTGCACTAATTGGCGGTCCTTCAGACGTAATTGATATATGTGAAATGATAAATGATAAAGAGTATGACCACAAGTATTAAACAATTAAAAAAAATAATGATGGTGATAGGCTTATCATTTATCATTTTTCATTTATCATGTAGCCACGCAGTGGCGCAGAGTTTCGGCTACCTGAGCTATGACCAG
>JAILHP010000056.1 GCA_024695705.1 Prevotella sp.
CCAGTTTCTGGCGGGCGTGTAGTGTATCTGCGGACGGTACTGCTCCGTGTATCCGCCTTGGGGCTGCTCGTCACCGCTAGGTTCCTCTTCCTCCTTATCGTCAATGAGCGGGTTATGCTGCTGCGGGGAGTCAGCATCGTCTCCACAGGAGGAAGTGACAAGTGACAAGTGACAAGCAATAAGTGCAGCACCTATCAGCCAGCCATATTTTCTAATTATCTTCATTTTCAATTTTCACATTTTAGTTATTTTTAGAGGAGTGAGGAATTGAGAATTCGGAATTGAGAATTGAGAATTATGATTACCAGGCAAGCGCACCAGCAAGCGAAAGCCTTACAGGAGAAGATGCTGCCTATAGAAGTAATCATAATTCTCCATTCCGAATTCTCAATTCTCAATTGGAACAATTCTCAATTCCGAATTCTCAATTCCTTTACCTCGTCTTCAAGTACTCCAGAGCGTTCTTTGCCAACTGGAGGACATTGTCCTGATAGATGTTGTTGCTGGGGTGAGCGCTCTTGTCAGGCGAGCCGTCACGGTTCTTCATCGAGAATTCACAACCACCGTTACCAATGCAGAGCAGCGTGCCCTGGAACTCGGTATTGCCCTGCTGGGCTTCCCATACGTTCATCTGGCTGACCCACCATATCTGGCTGTCCCATGTGCCGAGCGGATAGATGCCGAAGGTCTGCGTCAGCTGTGTGTAGCAGGCTTCCTCCTGATTGCCTATGCCCGTGTAGAGGCTGGGCAGGTTGAAGTAGAGGCAGTTATGGTCTTCCGTCCATCCCGGACCCTTGAAGGCAATGAGCTTGGTGTCGGGTGTTGTCTCCACCTCCAGACCCTTGTAGATGGGGTGAGAAGAGTGGTCTTTCTTGAACCGGTGGTCGGGGTTGAGCTCGACAGCCATTTTCCAGATGTCATCGTTGATGCCACCGAAACCGAATCCGAAGGCATGGTCGTTATTCTTCATATCGTCCAGGTTGATGCGTCCCAGGTATCCGGCAAATACCGTAGCGTGGCTCCACAGCAGCATGCTGCCGCCTTGGCGGTACCACTCCTTTATGGCAGGCGTAGCGGCCATCACATCGTCGGGCATTGACCATACGTCGTTCTCGCCTACTCCCTCCAGGTCGCGCAACCAGAAGAGGACGCGGTAAGGCTCCAGAACATCGTTCGAAGTAATGCTGGTGAATGGCAGGAACTGTGCTGTGGGGTAAGTCTCGTGCAACCAGAGCCATGCTGATGCCTCGTCGTCGTCGCCGTTGGCCACGAGTTCCTCAGGCGTACCATAAACACTCAGGAATCCGATAGCTGTCTTACCAATACGCAGTGACGAGCGTGTTGCCAGTGATGTACCCTTGTCGTTCTTGGCTACGAGGGTTACGTCCCAAGTGTCACCAGTCTTCACGTCGCTGATGGTGTATCTTGTAGCCGATCCGGCCAGCGTCTCGCTGATGGTACGTGTGCCGTTGGTAGCGGTGAAGAGAATGTTTTGAGCGTCGGTAGCAGCGTTCCACTCTACCAAAGCATCGTAGCCGCCGGTCTTGTCCACCTGTGACATGGCAACACCCGTGATGCTGTTGGCACCCTCACGCATGTAGCGCATGACCACGCCCTGAGAATAGTTATTGTCCTGAGCCTGTTTGAACACGTATTCAAAGGGGACGTTCGTGGGCACATCCTTATGGGTAAAGGTAGTGCCGCTGACCAGCTCGGAGCCGGAGAGCGTACCGTTGCGGTAAACGGTGACCAGCATCTGTGCCGTCTGTGCCGGCCAGGTGATGACGTAGTTGTCGCCCTGCAGCTGTCCGCTAATCTGCGTCACGTCAGGGGCAGCGAGTTTCATGGCCTCGCGTTCAATGTCCTTGTCCTGACAGGAGGTAAGGAGTCCTGCTCCCACTCCCCCGATGGGGAGAGCCATAAGTATGTAGGCTGCATATCTGATAATATTCTTTTTCATATCGCGATTAATCTTTAATGTTTAATCTTTCATGTTTTCATCTTAATATCCTTTGTTCTGCGTATAGAGTCCGGGAACGTAGAAGAGCTGGATGTACGGCAGCGGGAAGTATTCGTTCTTTCCTGCTGTGTAGTGAGCATCCTTATAGTACTGGGCATAGGTCTGGCCGTCGTAAACGGAGTTCTGCTCCACCTCGAAGAACTTGTTGAGCGTCTGTGAGGCAATGCCCCAGCGGCGCAAGTCGAAGTAGCGTCCGTTCTCCATGGCGAGCTCCAGTCGGCGCTCCCACTGCAGACACTGGCGGGCCTGTTCCTTGTTCTGGAAGTAGCTGTCAGGATAGAGAGCTATCTCACACTGGTTGGCTGCATACTGTATGTGCTTAGCCACTGAGTTCTTGGCTCGCTGGCGCACAGCATTGATGATGTCGCGGGCCTCGCCCAGCGCACCGGTCTCAATGAGTGCTTCGGCACGCATCAGCATGACGTCGGTATAACGCAGCACATAGTCGTTCATGGCGAATGCCTGCCACGGGTTGTCGAAGGTCTCACCCTTTGAGCGCTGTGGCACTTCCTTCAGCGAAGCGTAGTAACCGTAGGTGTTGGGTGTGCGGCTGTTGTCCTTGGTCATGGTGTATTCCTCCTCATACTTGTAGGGGAACGTGGGCATGCCCACGGTGTGGAAGAGGCGCGGATCCCACTTCTGGTCAGTCGGCATGCCGTTGACAGGGAAGCTGATCTCATTGTTGAAGTCGTTGAACATAGGCAGTCCGTCCTTTGTCTTGAAGGCATTGACCAGGTTCTGCGAGGGCTTGTGGAAGTCCCATCCGCACGACCAGATGCCCCAGCATCCGTTCAGCATGTTCGACCAGTTGGCACGTCCGTAGAGTGTGTTGTCATCCTCGTAGCCCGAGTGCTGTACGGCGAAGATGCTCTCCTTGGAATTCTTGTACTCAGGCAGGAAAATGTCGCCAAAGTCCTCCAGGTATCCGTACTGCGAGTTCTTCACCACGTCGGTGTACTTCAGCACCTCCTGCATGAGCTGCTGGTTGATGTGGCTCACACCGGTGTTTGCCTCGTAACCATCGCCCCATGCCATAGTCAGGTAGCACTTGGCCAGATAGGCAGCAGCGGCAATTTTGTTGGCACGTCCACCGTCGGCCTGTCTCTCGGGAAGCACATCGTAGGCAGCCTTGAAGTCTGCAATAATCTTCTGCATCAGCTCCTCATGGGTAAACTCATCGTTACGGGTCTGCTCCTCGGTGTGGTTCTTATATACCTCCTCATCCACCCAGGGCACCTGGTTCCAGAGCTGTACCAGCTTGAAGTAGAAATGAGAACGCAGGAAGAGTACCTCACCCTTGCGTACGGCAGTCAGCTGGGCGCCCAACTTGTCCTCGCCATATTGTTCGAGCGACACCAGGGCACGATTGCAGCGGCTGATGCTGCAGTACAGATGATACCACATCTCGTCCATGTGGTCGGGTGTAGATGCAGTCAGAGTTGACCATACCTCGAAGGGATGGTAGTTGGTGTCGGTGGTTCCGCTGCCGCCCTTCAGCGCATCATCGCTGGTCAGGTCGCCGTATGGCCAGAGGTTGAACGGGTAGGTGTACCAGTCGTCGCCCAGCTTGGCGTATGCAGCTGTCACCATCTCGTCGGGCTGGCTCATGGCCAGGTCCTCACTGATGACGCCCTGTGGCTCGACGTCGATAAAGTCGTCGAATGCTTTTTCGCAACTCGTAAGTGTTGCTGCGAAGCCACAGCCAACGAGTCCTGCATAGAATGCTTTATATATTGATTTCATATCTTTATGCTTTTAATATTACCTTAATTCCTTGATTCCTTAGACATAAGAACTCCTTAGAAGCTCGTCTGTATTCCGAACGAGAACGACGTGCTGTTAGGATAAGCCCAATTGGGGTTCTCGGGGTCAGAGCAGGTCAGTGAGCTTGACTTGATGGTCAGCAGGTTGTGACCTGAAATATACACACGGGCAGAAGTCATCTTCAGCGGCTTGAGGAACTTATCAGGCAGGTTGTAACCTATCTGTACCTGGCGCAGCTTGCCGTAAGATCCGTTCTCCACGAAGTAGCTGCTGGCGCGGCCTTCGTTACCGGTGTTGTTGGTGGTCAGTGCGGGAATGCTGCTGCCGGTGTTGGCTGTTGTCCAAGCATCGAGCATACGGTTACCCTTGTTCGAACCAGCATCGGTAATAGAGTAGAAGTCAGTCTGGAACTTCTGGTTATTATACACGTCCTGACCGGCTACGCCCTGCCAGAACATCGAGAAGTCGAACTCCTTGTAACCCAGTTCAATGTTCAGACCCCAAGAGAAGTTGGGCACTGGATTGAAGATCCACGTCTGGTCAAGTTCATTAATAACACCGTTACCATCCAGGTCAGCATACTTCAGACCACCTACACGGGCGTTCTCCTGACCACTGGCCAGCACCTCGTCACGGTTCTGGAACAAGCCGTCAACCACGTAGCCAACAATTGATCCGTAGGGTTTCTTCGACTCTACGAGGTTCTCCTTAGCGGTGTGAACATACGAACCCGTTGTCGTTTCTGGCAGATAAGTCACCTTTGAGCGATAGAAGTCAATGTTACCGTTGATGTTATAGCGAAGGCCGTACTCTGTGGTATGGCGGTAGCCTAATGACAGCTCCATACCCCAGTTCTGCAGTGACGGACCATTCAGCCAAGAAGCACCGCCCTCACCCATGGAACCTAAGTAAGCAGGATTGATGAGCATGTCCTTTACCTTTTTAATATAGGTATCAAACGTACCATAAACGTCACCGCGGAAGAGCGTGAAGTCAAGACCGGCGTTCCACTGTTCAGTGGTCTCCCACTTCAGGTTGTTGTTCTGCGACTGGGTGGCACGGAAGCCTGAGGGATAGACGCCTGAGCCTTCCAGCCTCAGGTCGTAGGCTGTTGATTCGTTGCGACCGCCGCCGTAGGTGGCAGCATACAGTCCGTAGCGGGCATAGTTGGAGATGGCCTGGTTACCCGTCTGGCCCCATGATGCACGCACCTTCAGGTCAGTAATCCAGTCAATGTTCAGGTTCTGTGACAGACGGTAACCCAACGTGAAGGCGGGGAACGTACCATAGCGGTTGTTTTCACCGAATCGGCTTGAACCGTCACGACGAATGGTGAACGATGCCAGCACCAGGTCCTTCCAGTTGTAATCTACCTTACCGAAGAGTGATACCAGGTTGTAGCCCTCCTCAATGCCTGAGGCACGCTGCGTTCCCGTAGCGGCATTGGGCCACATGTATTTATAGGTCTCAAGCGCATACATCTGAGCGTAGGACGAGAAGTCGTCACGTGTCTGACTGTACAGTTCAAGACCTGCCAACAGGTTGAACGTGTGCTCAGCAGCGAGTGTAAAATTATAGGTTGCCGTGTTCGACCAGGTCCACTTCATGTCGTTAGCCTGCGAAACGGTAGCCGAAGGCGTAGAGTTGTTCACTACGTCTGAGTGCCATGTATAAGTCACGCTGTGAATGAAACCGGCTTCGTAGTCAACACCAAAACTGGAACGCAGCGTCAGACCCTGCAGGGGCTGTATGTTGACGAAGGCGTTACCAAAGATACGCCAGATCTTCAGACGGTTGTCGCGGTTGTGGTAGAGCTCACGCAGGGGGTTCTGACGGTCGCTCATGCCTGCTACGGGACCTGAGAACGTGGTGTTATCCTCCTCGTAGATGGGCAGTGTGGGCGACATCTTCAGGGCGTTCTCCAGCGGGCGGCAGTCCACCTGGTTGCTGTACGTAATGGTAGCATTCTCACCTACGGTGACAATCTTATTAATCTTATAACTGGTATTGATACGGCCTGAGAAACTCTCGAAGTCTGTATATTTCAGAATACCATTGTTCTTCTTATAACCCAGTGAGAAGAGGGCAGAGAACTTGTCAGTAGCTCCTGAAATAGAGAGGTCGTAGTTCTGTGAGAAACCCGTACGCGAGATGGCATCCAACCAGTCTGTATCGCTGTAGCGCATGGAGTGCTTGTCGTTCAGGTAGCCATCGTAGCGACCATTGACCACAAAGTCCATCATCTGTCCCGTGGCGGGGTTGTAGGCCTGAATCTTCGTACCATCAGCTGCGTGCAGCGTAAGTCCGTAGTTGTTAGCATACTGCTCGGGATCCAAACCGTCGTTCATGGCAGCCTGTGCCATGGAGCGGGCATACTCGGCAGAGTTGGCCAGCTTCATCATCGACTGTGAGTTATAGAACTGGGCTGTCAGGTTGGCAGAGAAGTCCACCTTCACCTTTTCACCCTTCTTTCCTGAGCGAGTAGTAATAATGATGACACCGTTGGCAGCGCGGCTACCGTAGATAGAGGCGGAGGCAGCATCCTTCAGCACCTGCATAGACTCGATGTCATTCATGTTCAGCGTGTTCAGGTTAGTCGTTGTCGGCACACCGTCAATAATAAAGAGGGGATCCTGCGACGAGTTGAATGAACCGATACCACGTATGCGAACCTGTCCGGCACCCACCGGTGAACCATCGCTGGTAATGGTCATACCTGCCACCTTACCCTGCAGGGCGCGCATGGGGTCGGTGTCGCTCGATGTTCGTAGCTCTTCGGTCTTCACCACAGCCACCGAACCCGTCAGGTCGGCCTTACGCTGTGTCTGGTAACCTACGACCACCACTTCGGCCAGTTCCGTGGCATCTTCACTCAGCACCACCTGAAGTCCGTTTTGTGCAGGCAACTCCTGTGTCTGGTAGCCAATGTAGGTAAACACCAATGTGGCACCTGCCTGAACCTTCATACGGAAGTTTCCGTCAATGTCGGTAATGACACCGTTCGACGTGCCCTTCTCCATGACAGTAGCACCGATAATGGGCTCGCCCTCCGGGTCGACCACATTACCACTGATTTCCTGCTGTGCCTGCATCGTCATGGCGACCATCAGCGTCAGGAAACTCAGAATCAGTCTTTTTGCTTTTTTCATTTGCATTGTTGTTAATTGGTTAGTACTCTTTTACTAAAAAATCTGCTGCAAATTTACACTTCAAAAAAAGAAAAGGATGAAAAAGTTGTTTCATTACATAGAAATATTCGTTCAATGCAACAAAAGTGTTAGCAATTGAACGAATATTCTTATTATCTCAGGAAACAGGGGGAGAAGAAGCTATCCTTTCTTCACGTCACCAGGTAACATGTCATATTCCTCTTTGAAACATTTGGTAAAGTAGCTGGGGGCTGTGAAACCCACCTGATAGGCAACCTCACTGATGCTAAGGTCGGTGTTTTCCAGTAGCTGGAGGGCACGTGTCAGACGAGCCTTGCGCAACTGCTCAACAGGTGTCAGGCCTGTCAGGGCTTTCACTTTTCGGTAGAGCTGCACACGGCTCAGCCCAAGTTCAGAACCGATGTCCTCCACGCTGAGGTCGCTGTCAATCATGTGTTTTTCCACTACCTGACGGAATCGCTGAATGAATGCGTCTTCGTAAGAGGCTTCTGATTTGAGGGGCGAGCGTTCTTTGCCTTGCAAAGCGGCAGAGTCGAGCGGAGCGTTGAGCGTTGAGGGTTCTTTTTTTGCTTGTCCCTCACCCCACAACTCGCGGAGCTGTTGGCGCTGGCGCAGCAGGTTCTCAATGCGGGCCTGCAGCAAGTCGGGTTCGAAGGGCTTGGTGATGTAGGCATCGGCACCGCTACGATAGCCCTCCACCTGATGCTTGCTCAGCGAGCGGGCGGTGAGCAGAATGACGGGGATGTGGCTGGTGACCATATTGTCCTTGATGTGCTGGCAGAACTGCAGACCGTTCATCACCGGCATCATGACGTCAGAAATGATCAAATCGGGCACTTGCTCGTTGGCCAGCGTCAGTCCTTCCTGACCGTCGGCAGCCTCCAGCAGTTGATAGTGCGCTTGCAGTATGGTGCGTAGGTAGGTGCGTATGTCAGCATTGTCATCTACGATGAGGAGTAGATGGGGGTTGAGCGTAGAGCGTTCATTGCCTTGCAAAGCGGCAGAGCCGAGCGGACCGTTGAGTGTTAAGGGCTCTTTGGAAAGCAAAGTGGCAGAGCTGAGCGGAGCGTTTGCCTGCCCGTCCTCCATTCTTTCTTGCCCTTTAGTAAAATTGAGCATTTTGTTAATGAGTAGAGAGAGCTGGCGGGTGTTTCGGTTCACAATGTCGAACATGCTGGCAGCCTGCGGGCTGGCCTGCTTCATGTCCTGAGTGGCGCCTAACTGCTGCAATGGTCCTTCAATGAGGGTCAGCGGGGTGCGCAGCTCATGGCTCACTTGGGTATAGAAGTCGAGTTGTTCTCGTTCCATTCGGGTGCGT
Source organism: Prevotella sp. (assembly GCA_024695705.1). Lineage (GTDB taxonomy): Bacteria > Bacteroidota > Bacteroidia > Bacteroidales > Bacteroidaceae > Prevotella. Next base: position 8,273 of record JAILHP010000056.1, read on the forward strand.
TCCTGTGCTAAGCGGGCCTTCTGTATAAAATAGTAATAGATAAAGACGATGAAGAGCAGAAGCAAGACGACAAGGGCCAGAAAGAGCCACGTGGCGGTGCGTTGGGTGTCCAGCTCCTGTACATAGGTGTCGGCTTGTTCGTGCAACTGGTTGAGGTAGTCCGTCTGACGCATCACCTCCTCAGCCTGCATGAGCAACACGTTGGCATTGTCGCGGGTTACAAGTGCCGACATCAGGCGTGTCTCCTTCTCGTAAGGTTTGCCGTCAAGTATGTCCAAGGCAAGCTGCAGCAGCCGGTCTCCGTGGGTGGGGTAGATATAGGAAGCGTCCAGAACAGAGTCGCGCACCAGCCTGATACCGCCGTTCTCACCCGGCAGTCCGTCGATGCCGCAGTATTTTGTGGAGAGTGGAGAATGGAGAGTGGAGAGTGCCTTACGGGCTCCCATTGCCATGCGGTCGTTCTGCCCGAAGACGAAGTCAATGTGGCTCAGGTCCCCCGGGTAGTTGGTGACGGCCTGATAGGCGCTCTGTTCCGTCCAGTCGCCCTGTAGCGAGGCTACAAGCTGAATGTCGGGTGCCTTCTTCAGTGCATCCAGAAAACCGTTATGACGCTCAATAGAGGGTGACGAGCCTTTCAGTCCCTTGATTTCCAGCACTCGGCCCTTGCCGCCCAGTCGGGTGATGATGTATTCTCCCATCACGCGCCCCATCTCATAGTTGTCAGCGCTGATGAAGGCGGTGTATTTATGGGAGCTAGTCTTGCGCTCGAAAACAATAACGGGAATGCCTTTGTCATAAGCCCGGTCAATGGCAGGCGAAATGGTCTGTACCTGGTTAGGGGCCACGATGAGCAGGTCGATGCCTTCGTTCACCAAACTGTCAATCTGCTGTATCTGCCGTTTGTCGCTGTCGTAGGCTACCGCAAACATCAGTTCCACGCTGTCATGTAAGTAGGCTCCCATTCTCAGTTCGGCATTCTGCTTCTCTCGCCAGATGTCTGCCGAGCACTGCGACACGCCAATGCGGTATTTTACCTTGCCTCCAGAACATGAGGAAAGCATGGCGGCTACCAGAATGAGGAATAATATAGTCTTTCGCATAGTGTCTATGATCACTTTTCACTTGGTTTGTCCGGCTCAGTACCCCGACCGGGAATCGAACCCGGAACTAAGCTTTAGGAGAGCCTTGTTATATCCATTTAACTATCAGGGCAGCGTTAGCGGGTGCAAAGATACGAATAAGTGAGAAGAAAACCAAAACTTTTTTTGAGTTTTCTCGAACGAAAGTATCTTCGACATCAAGTCAGAGATACGAATAAGTGAGAAGAAAACCAAAACTTTTTTGAGTTTTCTCGAACGAAAGTACCTTCGACATCAAGTCAGAGATACGAATAAGTGAGAAGAAAACCAAAACTTTTTTGAGTTTTCTCGAACGAAAGCGCTCGGCTATGCCGCTTTGTACCTTTAGGTCAAAGAATTTTCGACATCAAGTCAGAGATACAAATTAAAAGTGAAGAGTGAAGAGTGAAGAGTGAAAAATTTGCTGCCTTCCCTGATTTTATACCGTTAATTGTAGTTTTTTCCCTATTTTTTTAAACTTTTAGAGTGCCGTTACGTCTAAAAGAACATTATGCGCAGAAACATACTGACTTTATTGATGCTGATGTCCACGATAGTGATGTGGGCACAAGGGACTGTAAGAGGCCGAGTGGCCGAGAAGCAGACAGACGAGCCATTGGAGTTTGCCAATGTCCGTGTGCTGCAAGGTACGAAATTCATCAAGGGAGCCATTACCGACGGATCGGGATCGTTTAATATTTCCGGTCTGCCCTATGGTACCTACACGTTACAGGTGACGTCAATCGGATTCAAGGATTTGACGCGCGAGTTTACCCTGACCAGTAAGGACAGCAGAGTGACTTACACCATGCTCTACTTGACGGAAGACACGCAGAGCATCGGCGAGGTGGAGGTTCGCGGCCAGCGTTCGCAGATGAAGCTGGAGGTGGACCGTAAGGTGTTTACGGTTGACCAGGTATTGGCAGCTGCCGGTGGTTCGGCCAGTGAGCTGTTAGAGAACATCCCGAGCATTGAGGTGACGACGGACGGCGAGATATCGCTTCGCGGCAATTCGAGTGTGGAGGTGTGGATTAACGGCAAGGCCAGCGGACTGACCAGCGACAACCGTGCAGAGATTCTGCAGCAGATTCCTGCCGAGTCGATTGAGAAGATTGAGGTCATCGACAATCCTTCGGCCAAATACTCACCCGAGGGTTCTGCCGGTATCATCAACATTGTGCTGAAACGCGACCGACTGGCAGGCTACTACGGTTCGGTGCGTGCCGGTGTCAACACGCGGGGCGGCTGGAACACGGGTGCCAACATCAACTATACGAGCGGACTGTTTGATGCCTATGCCAACATTGGCTATCGCAAACGCAAGGGCAAGGGCGGCAGTATGAGTGAACAGCACTACCTGAACACCAACACCTACCAGAACTACGAGGGCGAGAGCCGAAACGGGGGCGGCAGTCTGTTCAGCCGTGCCGGTCTGACGTGGCACATGACCAAGAAGGACGACCTGGGAATTACGGGTATGATGATGCATGGTAACCGCGATAACTCCAGCACCACGCCCTATCACTACGGAACCATCGGGGCTCCCAACGACACCTACCAGCAGTTGCGCTATAACAGCGGCGAGGGCAACAACCACATGTATCACGTGGATCTGGACTACACGCACAACTTCTCCGACAAGCACAAGCTGGACATGAACCTGTCGTTCGGACGCTGGAAGAGCGATAACGACACCTATTACCAGGATTCCATCTGGTATTTGGATGACAGATTACGGAATACGGAATACATTTACCAATACCGCCCATCGCATGTCAACAACCGTTCGTGGGAGGCCAAGGTAGATTATGAGAACCAGGTGACAGAGGACTTCAAGATTGAAGCCGGCTACGACGGACGTTTCTCGCACGAGAACACGCCGCAGGAGTCGTGGATTGACAATACCAGCTGGGACGGCAAGAACCCTCAGCTGGACGAGGCGTACTACAACCGCTTCATCTACGACATGGACGTGCATGCCGTCTATGCCACCATCAATGCGAAACTGTGGGGACGCCTGGGCGTGATGGCTGGTCTGCGCGGCGAGTACTGGAAGGTCTATACCGAGAGCTACAGCTACCAGCAGGAGCACAACCCCAGTCTGCGCGACGACCCGTTCAAGAAAGACTATTTCCAGCTGTTCCCCTCGCTGTTCCTGAACTACGAGCTGACGGAAACCGCTCAGCTGCAGCTGAACTACACCCGTCGTCTGCGGCGTCCCTGGGGCGGACAGCTCAACTCGTTCAAGAACACCAGCGATGCCTCGATGATACAGTTCGGTAATCCGCTGCTGACGCCGGAATACACCAACTCTTTCTCGCTGAATTTCCTGAAGACGTGGGACTTCCATACGCTGAGCATCTCCACCTACTATCATCCTACCACCGATGTCATTCAGCGCATCCGCTGGCAGAGCTCAGCCGACCAGCTGATGTACATGACGAGCGAGAACCTGTCCAAGCGCCAGAATGCCGGTGTGGAGATTGTGGCCAAGAACTCGCTGTGGCGCGTACTCGACCTGACCACTACGCTCAATGGCTACTACTCCAAGCTCGACGGCTTCTCCTACGTCATCGACGGACAGACGATAACGGGTGAGGGACAGGAGTCGTTCTCCTGGAATGCCCGTATGCTGGCCTCCGTCATGCTGCCTTACGACATCTCGTTCCAGGCTACTGGAAACTACCGTTCACGCGGTGCCATCACACAGGGTCACCGCAGGCCGAACGCCTCGCTGGACCTGGGTTTCCGCAAGACGTTCTTCGGCAAGAAACTGGCCGTTGCCATCAACTGGCGCGACGTCTTCCGCTCACGCAAGTGGGAGAACTTCACCAGCAGCGACACCTTCTGGCGTCACCAGAAGAACTGGAACCGTCCGCCCATCAACATCCAGGTGACCTGGAACTTCGGTAACATGATGACCAAGAAGTCTGACGGAGACGACCGCGAGGGCGGCAACGAGGAAGTGACTCCCACCTACGACAGTGGAGGAGGCGGAGACTTCTAACAAGCAAAAAGCCAAATTTCTTAGCAGGAATTTGGCTTTTTGTTCAGTTTTCACTACCTTTGAGACTACGTCTCTTTGGTAGGATGCACCTCGGAAATGCAAAAAAATGACTATTTTTTTTGCATTTCGCTCGGTTTTCACTACCTTTGCAGGCGATTTGCGAAGTGCATGTCAAGGGGTGCTCACGGGTGTGGGCTGAGATAATACCCTTTTGAACCTGATGCGGATAATGCCGACGTAGGAATGAAATGTAGAACAATATTATAAATAAGGTATGAATAGAAGACTATTGATGGGTTTTTCCCTTATCATTTTTCATTTGTCATGTAGCAACGTAGCTGCACAAACCCTTGACACCACCCGTGTGGAGCAGTTGGGTGAGGTGGTTGTAAAGGCTGTGAAGGGCCAAAGTAATGCGCCCTTCGCCATCAGCAACATCAAGAAACAGGACTTACAGGAATTCTCGAAGACCGGACGCGAGCTGCCCTTCCTCTTTGCCCAGACGCCTGGCGTGCTGGCATGGAGCGAGAACGGCCTGGGTACGGGAACCACTTATATGCGCATTCGTGGTGCTGCCGGTTCTCGCATCAATGTGACGCTCGACGGTGTGCCCCTCAACTCGCCTGAGGACCAGTGTGTGTTCTGGGCCAACATGAACTCCTACGGCTCGCTGCTCGGCGACGTGCAGATACAGCGTGGCGTGGGTTCCTCGACCAATGGCGACGGAGCCTTTGGCGGTACCATCAGCATGCAGACAGCCCTTCCCCAGCTGAAGCCCGGCGGTGAGGTAAGCTTCAGCTACGGCTCGTACAACACCATCAACTGGGGCGGACAGTTCTCCACCGGCCTGCTCTGGGACCGCCTCGTGCTGGAAGGCGCCTACCACCAGACCACGACCGACGGCTTTATCCATGGCACCAGCGGACGCTCCGGCTCCTACTACGGCGGCCTGACCTACACCGTGTCGGATGATTTCCTCATCCGATACAAGAACATCGGCAACTTCGAGCGTACCGGACAGGCTTGGAACGGCGTGACAGCCGGCACCAACGACCTGAGCATCATGGACGGCACCTACGGCAGCGAGACAGGCATCAGGACCTATGCCGACATGTGGGACAAGGGCTTGGGACGCTACAACTCCCTCTACGAGCAGCTCATCATCAACGATGACGGCACCTACTCTACCGAGCGTTACAAGATGAGCGACGGCAGCTACTGGAGCAAGACAACGGACAACTTCTGGCAGAACCATAACATTCTGTCGGCAGCCTGGACCATCAATGACCACTGGAGCACCTCTGCCTCGCTGCATTACACCTATGGCTATGGCTACTATGAGGAATTCCGGCCTGAGAACAAGCTTTCGAAGTTCGGCCTGACGGCTATGGATGCTGACGGAAAAAACATCAAACGCACCGACTTCGTGCGTAAGAAGGGGCTGACACAGCATACCTACGGTCTCGTGGCTAATGCCAACTACAAGGACCAGCTTTGGGACATCATCGGCGGACTCAGCCTGCAGAACTTCGACGGCAACCACTTCGGTTATCTCAACTATGCTGCCAACCCCATTGTCCGTCAGATGTTCCTGGCTGAGGGTGACTACAAGTATTACGACTCTGATGCCCATAAGCTGGACGGCAATGTCTTTGTTAAAGCACTGGCCCACTTAGACAACCACTGGGACGTCTTCGGCGATGTACAGGTACGCCATGTCAACTACAAGACTGACGGCATCAACGACAAGTTCTACGACGATGACAGCGGCTACTACAACCAACCGCTGGACATCAACAAGCACTACACTTTCTTCAACCCCAAGGCAGGTTTCAGCTACACGTTTAACACTCCGCTCCTCAGCAAAGATGTCACCCACCGCATCTATGGCTCCGTGGCCATGAGCCACCGTGAACCCGAGCGCAACAACTTCACCGACAACGGCTCCTATCCTGCTCCGAAGGCTGAGCAGCTCATGGACTACGAGTTAGGCTACACCTACACAAGCGACGCCATCCGTTTTGGCGCTAACCTCTATTACATGCACTATAAAGACCAGTTCGTGCAGACGGGTGCTCAGAGTGACATCGGCGAAAACCTGACGACGAACATCCCCAAGTCGTATCGCATGGGAGTAGAGATGCAGCTTGACATTGACATTACCCCGTGGCTCACGCTGGCGGCCAATACAGCCATCAGCGAGAACAAGCTGAAAGACTTTGACGAAGTGGTGGAGGACTGGGACGCCGCAGAGGGCATCCGCACCATACACTATGACGACTGCACGTTGGCTTTCTCGCCGTCTTACATCACTAACGCCTTTGCCCGTTTCCACTATCAGGGTCTGCAGGCCGTGTGGCACACGGGTATGGTCAGCCGTCAGTATCTTGACAATACGCAGAACCGTGACCGTTCTCTGCCGTCGTACGAGGTGAGTAACATATCGCTGACCTACACTCTGCAAGGAGCAAGGGACAGGAAGGAAAGCACAAGTTCCTGGAACAAGTGGTTCCGCGAAATGTTGTTCAACGTGTCGCTAAACAATATCTTCAACAAGCGGTATGCCACCAGCGGCTGGGTCTATAGCGCCATCTACGAGAGCGGCGGTCATCCCAATGACAACCGCTACTACCAGATTGGCTTCATTCCCGCTGCAGGCTTCACCCTTCAGGGCGGTATAGCTGTTAAATTCTAATTGTAAGGAGAGAAGGAGAGATATGCAGATTCATCCCCTTGACATAGTGACTACAGTACTCGGGCTGGCGTATATCCTGTTCGAGTACAAGGCCAGTAAGTGGATGTGGGTGGTGGGCTTCATCATGCAGTCACTCGGCATCGTGCTCTACTACCAGAAGGGCCTGTATGCCGACTGCGCTATGGAGTTCTACTATCTGGCCATGACCATTTACGGTTTCTGGAAGTGGCAGACCCACCCCAAGCCCCTCCCTGCGAAGGAGGGGCAGGGGGAGAGTCTTGAGGAGCTGAGGGTGAGTCTCTTCCCCCGTCGCCTGATTCTACCCTGGCTGGCGGCAACTTTTGCCCTGTGGATGTTAATCTACTGGCTGCTGGTCACGTTTACCGACAGCACGGTGCCCCTGGCCGACAGCTTTACCACAGCACTCAGTCTGCTGGGCATCTGGGCACTGGCACATAAGTATCTGGAACAATGGTTCATCTGGATTGCCGTGGATGTGGTAACCTGCGCACTCTACGCCTACAAGGAGCTACCCTTCAAGTCAGGACTCTACGCCCTGTACGTCATCATAGCCATCCTGGGCTATTTCCGATGGAAAAAAGAGGTGAAAAAGAGTTGTTAGAATAGGATTAAGTGCATTTAACGATGAGCAGAATGACAAGGATGCAATACAGCACGCTGTACCAGCATCCTTTTTTCAGCTTCGAGTTCATCATGACGTAGAAGAGGGCACAGACCACCGCAATAATCATCCAGTCAGTATAACTGAAGTGGACATGGAAAAGACCGCGCCAGGAGTCCTCCTCCTCTTCGTCTAAAGCAATAGGCACCAACTCCGTCAACTCGTCTTCGTCGTCAACAGCATCCTGTGCACACACGTAAATACGTGTCAGCAGCAGCATCAACAGGGTAACCGCCCTGGTGTAGTATTGGCCTATTTTTCGAATCATATTGCTTACGGTGTGCAAAAGTACGAAAAAAACTTGGATTACGCAACTATTTCGGCAAAAAACCGAAAAAACAAACATTGGCACACCCTTTTGAGGATGTGCCAACGCCTATTTCATGCGGAGCAGAATAACTCCAAATTCCAAACTCATTAGAGTTTCGGTCCAGCCTCAACTAATTTCTTACCGGCCTCGTTGCCCTCGTACTTCTTGAAGTTCTTGATGAAGCGGCCAGCGAGGTCCTTAGCCTTCTCTTCCCACTCATTGCGGTTCTGATAGGTATCACGAGGATCGAGAATGCCCCATGCCACACCATTGAGCTGTGTGGGAACCTCGAAGTCGAAGTAAGGAATCTTCTTCGTGGGAGCGTTCAGGATGTCGCCGCCCAGGATGGCGTCGATGATGCCGCGTGTATCCTTGATTGAGATACGCTTGCCGGTACCGTTCCAGCCCGTGTTCACCAAGTAAGCCTTGGCTCCGCTCTTCTCCATCTTCTTCACCAGCTCCTCAGCATACTTTGTAGGATGCAGCTCAAGGAATGCCTGGCCGAAGCAAGCAGAGAATGTAGGAGTGGGCTCAGTGATGCCGCGCTCTGTACCAGCCAGCTTTGCGGTGAAACCAGAGAGGAAGTAGTACTTCGTCTGCTCGGGAGTCAGGATAGAAACTGGAGGCAGCACGCCGAATGCGTCGGCAGAGAGGAAGATAACGTTCTTAGCCTCAGGACCAGCGCTCTTCTTGTTCACCTTCTGGGCAATCTTCTCAATGTGGTTGATAGGATAGCTTACGCGGGTGTTCTCGGTCACGCTCTTGTCTGCAAAGTCAATCTTACCGTTCTCATCAACAGTAACGTTCTCGAGCAGAGCATCGCGGCGGATAGCGTTGTAGATATCGGGCTCGCTCTCCTTGTCGAGGTTGATAACCTTGGCATAGCAGCCACCCTCGAAGTTGAACACACCCTCGTCGTCCCATCCGTGCTCGTCGTCACCAATGAGCAGACGCTTAGGATCGGTACTCAGAGTGGTCTTACCAGTTCCAGACAGACCGAAGAAGATAGCGGTGTTCTTACCTTCCATATCGGTGTTGGCAGAGCAGTGCATAGAAGCGATACCCTGCAGAGGCAGATAGTAGTTCATCATAGAGAACATACCCTTCTTCATCTCACCACCGTACCAAGTGTTGATGATCACCTGCTCGCGGCTGGTGGTATTGAAGGCAGCGCAAGTCTCGCTGCGCATTCCCAGTTCCTTGAAGTTCTCAACCTTTGCCTTTGAAGCGTTATAGATAACGAAGTTAGGCTCGAAGCTCTCCAGTTCCTCAGCGGTAGGCTGGATGAACATGTTCTTCACGAAGTGAGCCTGCCAGGCCACCTCAACGATGAAACGAACGCGCAGACGGGTAGCCTCGTTGGCACCGCAGAAAGCATCCACCACATACAGGTTCTTGTTGCAGAGCTCCTTGATGGCAATCTCCTTCACCTTTGCCCAAACCTCCTCGCTCATGGGGTGGTTGTCGTTGGGATATTCCTCGGTGGTCCACCACACCTTATCCTCGCTCTGAGCATCCTTCACGATGTACTTGTCCTTAGGCGAACG
>JAILHP010000069.1 GCA_024695705.1 Prevotella sp.
ACGTTGAATAGTAACCGTAAGCTGATGGTGGCCCATATCAACAACGGAACGAGTGAGGGCAAGCCCAAGTTCTTCTATATCTCCACCATTCACGGTGACGAGACGACAGGCTGGATCCTGATGCTCCGCTTGATTGACTATATTCTTAACAACCCCGAAGAGCCGGAGGTGAAGAATGTGCTGGATAATATTGACCTCTACATTCTTCCCAACATGAACCCCGACGGCACCTATCACGGTGGCAGCAACACGGTGAACGGCGCTCAGCGATACAATGCCAACAACGTGGATTTGAACCGTAACTTCCAGGATCCACATGGTTCAGCACATCCTGACGGAAACCAGTATCAGGCTGAGACGCAGTGGATGATGCAGTTTGCCAGAGAGCACAAGTTTACGATGGCCTTCAACTATCATGGAGGTGCTGAGGTGTTCAACTATCCCTGGGACAACACTTATACGCGTCATGCCGACGACGCCTGGTTCCAGCTCATCGGCCATGAGTATGCCGACCTGACGCACCAGGTAAATGCCAACTATATGACCGACTACAACAACGGTATTACCAACGGAGCCGATTGGTACATGATTGGCGGCGGCATGCAGGACTTCATGACGGGTTACACCCAGTGCCGACATGCAACCATAGAATGTTCGGAAATAAAGAAGCCCAGCGCTTCCACTATGCCCAATTATTGGAACTATAACAAGAACAGCATCTTTGCGCTGATGAACCAATGTCTGTACGGTATTCACGGCACCGTGAAGGATGCTGCCAACGATTTCCCGATTGAGGCTACCGTCAAGCTCGTGGGGCATGACGATGAGTATTCCTATGTGACCAGCAATCCCGATGCAGGTGACTTCCACCGCCCGGTGAAGGCCGGAACCTATGATGTCGTCGTTAGTGCCCAAGGCTATTTCCCCTATGAAACGGAGGTAACGGTTGCCGACGGCGAGACTGTCAACCTTGACGTGAAAATGACGGCTATTGAGGGTATTCTTGCTAACTTCTCGCAAAGCGCAACCGAGGTGCCTGTTGGCGGTACGGTTGACTTTACCGATGAGTCGTGGGGTGGCTACATTGTCAGCTGGCAATGGGAGTTTGAAGGCGGCACGCCGGCCACTTCCACTGAAAAGAATCCCACGGTTACCTATAATGAGCCAGGTCAGTTTACTGTGCGCCTGACCATCACCAATTCTGACGGTGAGACCGCTATGATAGAGAAAGAGCAGCTGATTAATGTTGTGGAGTTATACACCATGCATGAGGGCAGCGTAGAGGTTGCCGATGGCATGTTCTACGACGACGGTGGTCCTGACCACAACTACAGCAACAATCAGGATGTGACCATGACCTTCCTGCCAAGCAAACAGGGTGCTGTGGTCGAAATGGTGTTCGAAGAGTTTGTGACGGAGAGCAACTGGGACTTCCTTTATATCTATGACGGAAACAACACGAATGGTCGTCCGGTAGGTACATACTCTGGAACTACTAATCCTGGCACCGTGACAGCCTCCAACCGAGGCGGCGCTCTGACCATACGCTTCACCTCCGACAATGCCGTCAACGAGTCGGGCTGGAAAGCTCACGTCTACACGGTGGGAGGCGATGAGCCGCCAACGGCGATTGAAACCACTCACCAGTCACCCCTCACCGATAACCGTTGGTACACGCTTGACGGACGTGCCCTCAGCGGCAAGCCTACCGCAAGGGGAATCTACATCCATCAAGGACGAAAGGTTATCATTAAGTAGTCAAATTGTAAATAGTCAAATTGTAAATTGATAAGATGAAGCAAGTATTGTTATTGTTATTCAGCTGGCTGATGCTGCTTCCTGCAAGCGCCCAGCTGCCTGCCGTTACCCTGAAGACCCTTGACGGGGAACCGGTTCGTACTGACACGCTCCGTAACAACGGCAAGCCGTTTATCATCGACTTCTTTGCCACATGGTGCAAGCCCTGCAACCGCGAGCTCGACGCCATCAGCGAGGTGTATGCCGACTGGCAGGCAGAGACTGGCGTGAAGATTTTTGCCGTCTCCATTGACCAGGCGCAGAACATCAACAAGGTACGTCCCCTGGTGGATAACAGCGGATGGGAGTACGACGTGCTGCTCGACCCCAACAGCGACCTGCGTCAGGCCCTGGGCATTCAGATGATTCCCTTCGTGCTGGTCTGCGACGGCGAGGGGAACATCGTCTATCGCCATCAGGGCTATACCGACGGAGCGGAAATAGAACTTATTGAACAGGTCAGGGAACTGTTGAAAAACTAGAAAAAGACCCACCCCCAACCCCTCCCTAGAGGGAGGGTAGAGGTTACAAAAAAAGAAAGGACAGATATGATTATAAAAAGATTATTGCAGAAAGTATTTTCTCCCCTCCCTCACAGGGAGGGGTTGGGGGAGAGTCTTTTTCTCCTTTCTTTTCTTTTCTTATTCGCTAGTCCCACTGCGGCGCAGGACAAGGTGACGCTGACGGGTAGCATACAGAGTGACGTGCTGGTGCCCGAGAACGACTCCGTCATCGGAGCAGAGAAGACCGAGGACGTGGTGACCAATACCTACGTCACCCTGCAGCTCACCAGCAAGCATGTGGATGCCGGTGCCCGACTGGAGTACCTGGATCATCCGCTGCCTGGATTTGAGAAAGACTTCAAGGGGTGGGGCGTACCTCACTTCTACGTCAAGGGACGCTTGGGAATGGCAGAGCTGACAGCCGGCACGTTCTATGAGCAGTTCGGCTCCGGCTTTATCCTCCGCACCTACGAGGAGCGTTCGTTGGGCATCGACAACTCCCTGCTGGGCGGACGTCTGGTACTGAAACCCACGGAGAGCATGACCATCAAGCTGCTCTCAGGCAAGCAGCGCCGCTACTGGAACTGGAACAAGGCGCTCATCAGCGGTGCCGACGTAGAGCTGGACCTTGACGAGTGGATTCCCTCGCTGAAGAAGAACGACGTTCACATGATGCTGGGTGCCTCGTGGGTCAACCGCTATGAGAAGAATGAAGAGGAGGTCTTTGTGGATGCCGTCCACAAAATCAATTTCCCCAAATACGTCAACGCCTGGGACGTGAGGCTCAGCCTGAACCACGGCCCGTGGAGCGTGCTGGGCGAATACGCCCAGAAGAGTGACGACCCGTCGTATGCCAATGGCTACATCTTCCGCAAAGGAACGGTGGCCATGCTGTCGGGTTCCTACTCGAAGAAGGGACTCAGCGTGCTGTTGCAGGCCAAGCGTAGTGAGAACATGTCGTTCAAGAGCACGGGCAATGCCAACGATGCGATGGGCATCTCGTCATCCATAGGTCACCTGCTGGCCTTTACCCAGGAACATACCTACATGCTGGCAGCCTTCTATCCGTATGCCACCCAGATGGCCGACGGCGAGTGGGCTTATCAGGCTGAGGTGGGCTACAACTTCAAACGCAACACGCCCATTGGCGGCAAGTACGGCATGAACGTCAAGGTGAACTACAGCTATGTACGGGCCATCGACCGTCAGTTGTCTGACGGTGGTCAGCTCAAGAACCTTGCCGGAACCCTGACATACGGCGGTACCGACGGTTACAGCTCGTCGTTCTTCAAGTGGGGTGACGATACGTACTATCAGGACCTGAACATCCAGCTGTCGCGTAAGCTGACCAAAGACTTCAAGCTCTTCCTGATGTATATGAACCAGCGTTACAACATGCTGAAGATTGAGGGACACGGAGAAATGGTACATTCCGACATCTTCGTGGCCGACGGCAAATACCAGTTCTCGCCCAAGGTAACCCTGCGCGGAGAGGTGCAGTACCTGTCAACCAAGCAGGATGAGGGCGACTGGGCCTTCGGACTGCTGGAGCTGTCGTTGGTGCCCAACTGGATGATTACCGTTAGCGACCAGTATAACGTGAGCCAGAGCCACAACCACTACTACATGGGACAGGTGACCTACACCACCGGCGGCCATCGCATTCAGGTGGGCTACGGTCGTGTGCAGGAGGGCTACAACTGCTCGGGCGGCGTCTGCCGCTATGTGCCGGCCAGCAAGGGCTTAACACTGTCGTATAACTACAACTTTTAGCGGCCTTCGGTCTAAATGATAAATGAGAAATGAGAAAGAATAACTTGATGATGAATAAGTGGTTCATGCTTTGGGCAGCCGTTCTCTGCTTCCTGACCTCTTGCAGCAACATCAGCGAGGACGATCGGCTCATCTACGTCAAGCCGGCGGCCGTCAGCCGTAGCGTGCTGATTGAGGACTTCACCGGCCAGCGCTGCATTAACTGCCCCTATGCCAACGACGAGACACACCGTCTGCAGGAGCAGTACGGAGAAGACGCCGTGATAGCCGTTGCCATCCATTGCGGACCCTTGGCATTCTATACCAATGACCGTTTCCTGGGACTGCGTACTGAGACCGGCGACGAGTACTACGACTACTGGAATATTGAATACCAGCCTGTGGGAATGGTCAATCGCACGGGACTGCTTGACTACACTTCGTGGAACGGTAAGATTCGTGAGGAACTGCAGAAGACGGCTCCCGTCAATATCACGTTGGACCCCCGACTTGCCGACCGCCAGCTCGACATCGTGACCACGCTTCAGGGTGTTGACGGCAACTTCACCGGCAAGCTGCAGCTATGGTTGGTGGAAGACAATATCACCGCCTTCCAGATGATGCCCGACGGACCTCGCGACGACAATTATCTGCATCAGCACGTGTTCCGTGCAGCCATCAACGGTACTTGGGGCGAAGAGGTCAGCGTCCGCGAAGGTGAGAGCAAGGAAATCACCCATCAGGGTGTGACTATCCCCGACGACTGGAACATTCAGCAACTCTCCGTCATCGCCTTCGTTTATACCGACACGGGTGTACAGCAGGTTGCTAAATTGAAATTGGCAAATTAAAAATCGATAGATATGAAGAAACTTTTACTTATTTCAGCGGTTGCCCTGTTCCTGACGGGAACAGCAGCCAAAGCACAGACGCTGGAATTCTTATATCATGGCGAGAGTCTGCCCGACTATGCTACGGTAACGATTCCAGCAGAAGAAAACGATTTTGGGGAGTTGGC
>JAILHP010000073.1 GCA_024695705.1 Prevotella sp.
GATGCCCCAAGGCTACGACACCCACATTGAGCAGGGCGGCACGAACGTCAGCGGCGGTCAGAAGCAGCGACTGTGCATAGCCCGTGCCCTGCTGAAAAAACCGAAGATACTGATACTCGACGACTCGACATCGGCCTGCGACACAGCCACCGATGCCAACATACGTCAGGCGCTGCGCCAAAACCTGCCCGACATGACACAGCTCGTCATAGCCCAGCGCATACAAAGCGTCAGAGACTGCGACCGCATCATCGTGATGGACAATGGTGTGATAACAGGCTTCGACACCCACGAGCAGCTGCTGCGCACCAATGCGCTCTACCAGGAGATCTACGCCATTCAGAGCGAGAACCAGGGAGACTTTGATAAGATGAAAGATTAAAGATGAAAAATGAAAGATTAAGATGGGAAGATGAGAAGATGAAACAATTAAAAGAATAAAAGATTAAAAGACAATAATTATACATGCGACAGCCATTTGGTACTCCAGGCGGACGTGGTGCCGGACCAGCCGGTTTCCAGCCAATCGACAAGCAGAAGCGCAGCACATTGTGGCGCCTGACGAAGTACGTGCTGAAAGACTATAAGTTCAGCATCGGTACCGTCTTGGTGTGCATCGTCATCACTTCTGTGGCTACCCTCTCCTCCACCCTCTTCACACGTACACTTATTGACGACTACATAGTCCCCCTGACGCAGGTCGCCAACCCCGAATACACCTCGCTCGCACAGGCCCTCTTCAAACTGGGGCTCATCCTGCTGCTGGGTATCATCACGTCGTTTACCTACAACTGGCTCATGATACGCGTCAGTCAGGGCACCCTGCTCCGCCTGCGCAAACGACTGTTCGAACACATGGAGCGCCTGCCACTGAGCTACTTCGACACCCACCCGCACGGCGAACTCATGTCGGTATATACCAACGATGTGGATTCCCTGCGGCAGATGATTTCCACGGCCCTGGCACAGGTGTTCAACTCCATCATCACCATCTCTGTGACCTTTGCCTCGATGATTGTGCTGAGCGTTCCGCTGACAATGGTCAGCATCCTCATGGCCATTATCATGATGGTGTGCACCACGTGGCTGGGCAAACGCTCACGCCGCTTCTTCCGCACCCAGCAGGAAACACTGGCACGCGCCAACGGCTTCATTGAGGAGATGATGACCGGCCAGAAGGTAGTGAAAGTGTTCTGCCACGAAGAGAAGGCCATTGAGAACTTTGAACAGATCAACGAGCAGCTGCGTTCGTCGGCCTACAACGCCAACCGCATTGCCAACATCGTGATGCCCGTCAACGGCAACCTGGGCAACCTGGGGTACGTGCTCATTGCCGTGGTGGGTGCTGCCCTCGCCTTGGGCGAATTCTCAATTCTCAACACTCAATTATCTGTCACCATCGGTACCGTCGTGGCGTTCCTCACGCTCAACAAGAACTTCACACAGCCCATCTCCCAAATCTCCCAGCAAATCAACAGCGTACTCAATGCCTCAGTGGGTGCTGAGCGCGTGTTCAACCTCATGGATGCCGAACCCGAAGTGGATGAAGGAAAGATGTCGCTCAACAACCTGCCAAACGTACAGTACGATCTTGATTTCCAGCACGTGAACTTCGGCTACACCACCGAGAAGCAGATACTCTTCGACATCAACATCGACACCGACCCGGGACAGAAGATTGCCTTCGTCGGAGGCACGGGAGCCGGCAAGACCACCATCATCAACCTCATTAACCGCTTCTACGACGCTGACGACGGCGTCCTGCTCTACAACGGCATCCCCATACGCGACATCCGCAAGGCCGACCTGCGCCGCAGCATGGGTATCGTGCTGCAGGAGACGCACCTCTTTACCGGCACCGTACTCGACAACATTCGCTACGGACGGCTCGATGCCACCGACGAGGAATGCCGCGAAGCCGCCCGACTGGTAGGAGCCGATGACTTCATCCGCCGTCTGCCGCAAGGCTACATGACACAGCTGCAGGGCGACGGCAGCAATCTCAGTCAGGGCGAGCGCCAACTGCTGGCCATTACACGGACGGCGGTTGCCAACCCCAACCTGCTCATTCTGGACGAGGCTACCAGCAGCATCGACACCCGCACCGAGCGACTGGTACAGCGCGGCATGGACACGCTGATGCAGGGCCGCACCACCTTTGTCATTGCCCACCGCCTGTCAACCATCCGCAATGCCGACCAGATCATCGTCATGGAACATGGACGCATCATTGAGCACGGCACCCACGCCCAGCTCATGGCGAACAAAGGCAAATACTATCAGCTGGCGAAGAGCTGAGTGAGAGATTGAGAGAATGAGAAAATGGAAAATGAGAGATTGAATAAAAAACAAAGGCGGTAGCAAAAATTCTTCATTCTTCATTCTTCATTATTAATTTTTTATTACTTTTGACTGCGTCGAAGGTAGGATGCACCTCGGAAATGAAAGAAAAATTATCTTTTTCTTTGCATTTCGCTCGGTTTTCACTACCCTTGACTGCGTCGAAGGTACTTTCGTTCGAGAAAAACCAAATAAAATTTGTTTTTCTGCTCACTTAATCGTACCTTTGCAGCCGAAATAAAAATTGTCAAATTGTAAATCGTCAAATTGTAAATTAACAAGATGCCGGAAATATCTGTACGCGGACTGGAGATGCCTGAGTCTCCTATTAGGAAACTTGCCCCGCTCGCCGCAAAAGCTAAACGAAACGGAACAAAGGTTTATCACCTGAATATTGGACAGCCCGACCTGCCCACACCACAAGTGGCGCTGGACGCCCTGAAGACCATCGACCGTGACATTCTGGAGTATTCGCCTTCCCAGGGATACCTGAGCTACAGGGAGAAACTGGTGGGTTACTACAAGAAGTATAACATCAACGTGACGGCAGATGACATTATCATCACGTCGGGCGGAAGTGAGGCGGTGCTCTTCGCTTTCCTGAGCTGTCTGAACCCGGGCGACGAGATCATCGTGCCTGAACCCGCCTACGCCAACTACATGGCCTTTGCCATCAGCGCCGGTGCCAAGATCCGTACCATCGCCACCACCATTGACGAGGGTTTCTCGCTGCCGAAGGTGGAGAAGTTTGAGGAACTCATCAACGACCGCACCCGTGCCATCATGATCTGTAACCCCAACAACCCGACGGGCTACCTCTATACCCGCCGCGAGATGAACCAGATACGTGACCTGGTGAAGAAGTACGACCTGTACCTGTTCTCTGACGAGGTGTATCGTGAGTACATCTACACGGGTTCGCCCTATATCTCTGCCTGCCACCTGGAAGGCATTGAGCAGAACGTCATCCTGATTGACTCCGTATCGAAGCGCTACTCCGAGTGCGGCATCCGCGTCGGTGCCCTCATCACGAAGAACGAGGAGGTGCGCAAGGCCGTGATGAAGTTCTGTCAGGCACGCCTCTCCCCTCCCCTCATCGGACAGATTGTGGCAGAGGCCAGTCTTGACACGCCCGAGGAATACCTGCGCGACGTGTATGACGAGTACGTGGAACGCCGTAAGTGTCTCATTGACGGACTGAACCGCATTCCCGGCGTGTATTCGCCCATCCCCATGGGAGCCTTCTATACGGTGGCCAAGCTGCCCGTTGACGATGCGGAGAAGTTCTGCCGCTGGTGTCTCAGTGACTTCAACTACGAGGGTGAGACGGTGATGATGGCTCCTGCTGCGGGCTTCTACACCACACCAGGTGCCGGCATCGACCAGGTGCGTATTGCCTACGTGCTGAAGAAGAAAGACCTGGAGCGTGCCCTCGTCGTGCTGGCCAAGGCACTTGAAGCTTACAATGCTTTGAGCTAAGATCATGAATTTCCCGTTATTCGTAGCCAGGAAGATATATAGCGGAAGCGACGACAAGCGCAAGGTAAGCCGTCCCGCTATTCAGATAGCCACACTGGGTGTGGCCATCGGACTGGCTGTGATGATAATAACGGTAAGCGTGGTGATGGGCTTCAAGCATACCATCCGCGACAAGGTCATCGGGTTCGGCAGCCACATCCAGATTGAGAACCTGCTGCTTACCGTTCCCGCTGTTGAGCTGAGCGACTCGACAATGGACATCCTGAGGGGCATGGACGGCGTCAGCCACGTGCAGCGCTATGCCACGGCGCAGGGCATCCTGAAGACCGACTCCGACTTCCTCGGAACCAACTTCAAGGGCGTTGGCGAGGATTACGACACTGCGTTCCTTGCCCGCCACATCATTGACGGCAGGATACCCCGGTTCAGCGCCACCAAAAGCAGCAACCAGCTGATGGTGTCGAAAATCACCGCCGACAAGCTGCACCTGAAAGCGGGCGACCGCATTTTCGCCTACTTCATCACCGACAATGGAGTGAAAGCCCGAAAGTTTGACATTGCCGCCGTCTATCAGACCAACATGACGAAGTTTGACGAGCTGCTGTGCTTCACCGACCTCTACACCACCCGCCGTCTCAACGGTTGGGAGGACACCGATATCTACTCGGGGGCAGAGATGACAGTCAGCGACTTCAGCCTGACGGATGTCATCTCCAGCGATGTGGCCCAACAGCTGCAGATGATCAACGCCACGATTGACAACTCCCTGCACACCATGAGCACAAAGACCATCTTTGAGGCATATCCGCAGATATTCACATGGCTGGAGCTGCTTGACCTGAACGTGTGGATTATCCTGGCGCTGATGGTCTGCGTGGCGGGCTTCACCATGATATCTGGTCTGCTCATCATCATACTGGAACGTACCCGCATGATTGGTATCCTGAAGGCACTCGGTGCCCGTAACAAGACCATCCGTCACACCTTCCTCTGGTTTGCCGCCTTCATCATCGGCCAGGGACTGTTCTGGGGCAACCTCATCGGAGTGGGAATTGTGCTCTTGCAGCAACATTTCAGCCTCATCACGCTGGACCCCGCCACTTACTACGTGAAAGAGGCGCCCATGGAGCTTAATCTGCCTGTGATTGTGGCACTTAACGTGGCAACAATGGCCATCAGCATCTTTGTTCTGATAGCCCCCAGTTACCTCATTTCTTTCATCCATCCTGCAAAATCTATGCGTTACGAGTAAAATATTGCACAAAAAATTTGCAAATGTGCAATAAAGTGATTACCTTTGCACAAAATTTTTGAATTTGTGCAATGACAACTGTTGAAAGTTTCAATCAATATATAGTTCGTAGCGTAACCGAAAACTGGAATCTGGATGCCCTGACTGACTATCAGGGAGCCACTCTGCAATACCA
>JAILHP010000078.1 GCA_024695705.1 Prevotella sp.
AGATAGCGATAGCCCACATCGACAACCCGCTTAGTTTCGAGGTGTTTGAGGATGACGCCTCCTTCATTAGCAAGACGGAAGAAGGGCTCCGGACGCTCCATCATTTCCGCCAGGAGCTGACGGGCTACTCCAACATGCTGGGCATCATCGACCGGTTGCGTCCCTGGGGCATCCTCTCCGTCATCCGACTGTGGCACCGTTTGTTCGGCAGCTTCGAACGCCAATGCCTGACAACGAAAAAAGCCCCCTTGTGGCTTTTCTCGCTTTATCGGCTGGGCTATTACCTCAACCTCAAAGACTAATATTTCTCCGGACTTTATCTGAAGACGACGACCTTGAGCCAGTCACGCAGAATGCCTCCGTGCTGGTCCTGTGAGTCGGCTATCATCAGCAGGGTTCGGCTGCCGTCAGCCAGTCGTGGCCCCAGGCACATTCCCTCGTAGTTGGCAAAGTTGCGACGGGTGAGGTTTATCTTCGTACGAAACTCCATGAGCAGCTCCTTGTCGAGCAGGGTGCCTTCCTCTCCTGCGGTATGCACCACATACAGCTTACAATGGACCCACGAACCGATTTTCAGTTTGGTCACCTTCGCCTCACGCTCCAGCACCAGCAGCCTGTCGTTGCCTAAGGCGCAAAGGCTGCTGACGCCCATCACTAACGGATTGCTGGCTTGCGGCTCATCCATCTGATAAAGGAACTGTCGGGCAGGTTTCCTGTCCAGTCCGAAACTCTGCAGGCGCAGCTGACTGCCCTCTCCTTCCAGCGCCCCTTCGGTAGTGGTCCAGAAGAGCTTCCGCTCCGCATCGTAGGTCAGCGCCTCGAAGCCCAGGTTGCCCTTTGCCTTCTTGAACACCTGAGGCACCTCAAGCCAGCGTCCTGTGTGCTGTCCGTCAAGCGCATATTCACGGATGGCATTGTCCTTCTCGCCGCTGATGAAAAGCGTCCGCGTTTCAGCGACATAGGCAATGCCCTCCACATCGCGGTTTTTCTTTCCTGCAGAACGGAACCCTTCGTTCTCCGCACTCAGAATCCTGCCTGTCACGGAGTCCAGTTCGATGCGGAAGACAAAGAACCCGTCGTCCTCCGACTTGTCACTCACCACCGCATAGCGGTCATCCCCCAGCCAGGCTATTCCGCTGTAGTTGCCCGCAGGAATACCGTCGGGAAACTTCTGCTGCTTGTGTACTTTCAGTACTTCCATCGTTTGCTGCGAAAACGACAGCAGCGGCCAGAATGCCGCCACTATCATTATCCATTTGGCATGACGTATCATTATTTCCTGTAAGGCTTGATGACAAACGTAAAGTTGCGGTTGGCGTAGCGCAGCAGGTACTGCTCCTGCGGCCATGCTCCCCAGGAATTCACGCAGCCTAAGCCCATCTGCATCTGCTGCACGTGAACCTGCGTCAGCTGACGTTCCACGAGGTCTCCGCTGTGCCGGCCTATCTTCTTGTCCTTGAACGGTCCGTCGTCCAGGTCCTGTGTCAGATAAGGCAGCGCCGAACATTCCATCGGAGCATTCGAGTAGAACTCCAGTCCGCGCTGTCCGTCATCCACGCAGAACCAGCGAATATCCGTGTGGTTACCGCTTTCCTGGGGACGAACGTAGGGATAGTACTCGTTGCTTACCTCGTTCTGATACACGCCCAGGAACTGGCTGTCCTTACGGTCGCAGTAGTTCTCAACGGGGCCTCGTCCATAGTAGGTCAGTTTGTTATACTGCCTGGGCATCTGCAGCTGCATGCCGTAGCGGAACATGGGAGGCACCTCGGCTCCCTCCGTAACATTCATCTTCTCCTGCACGACGACCTCTCCTTCCTTGGTCAGCGTGTAGGTCATCAGGAGCTGTGCCTTCACGTCAGGCATGTCGAACTGTGCGACAATGATATTGTCGCTTACAGAACAGCTGGTGAGCTTCATCTGGGGCTGCTTCCACACGGCAAAGCGCTGCTGCATCCAGGCACCATAGTCGTTGTCGGTCGGAGCGCGCCAGAACTCGGGCGTCAGGCTCTCACGGTCCACGAGCATCGGCTCGCCGTCAACGTCCAGATAGTCTATCCAGCCCGTGCGTTTGCCTACCGTCATCGTGGTACCGCCAGCGGTCAGCTTGATGTAGCTTATTGTCTCTTCCTTTTGGAATGCGGCAGCCAGTTCTTCACCATTCACCTTACCCTTTTCACTTATCTCCGGGAATGGATAGGGCTGCGCCACAAACTGCTGGCGGGCCACCACCTGCCCCTTGTCGATGAGCGGCTGCGCCTGGCGGCTGCGGAACTCAAAGTTCACCAGAATCTCATCGTCAGGATGATGCGACTGGACGTGCTCCAGCATCTCCTTCAGCTTCTCGTCGGTAATGAGTTTCTTCTGCTGCGGAGCTATGCCGCTGACATCAATGGTGCCGCTGTGCTTCCTCACCTTCCACACCAGCTCCACGTCGTCCAGCGTCTTGAAGAAGTTCTCGTTATACACCTCGATGCGTCCATCCTTCAGTCCCTTGTCCGTGATCCAAATGCTCTGGTAGTAGTAGCCCACCTCATAGGCATGAGGATTCAGCCGGCGGTCGGGAGCTATGACGCCATTGCAATTGAAGTTGTTGTCGCTGGCAGGATAGCGTCCATAGTCGCCTCCGTAGGTGAAGATTTCCTTTCCCGTCAGCTTGCTCTTGTCGCGCAGTCCCTGGTCCACAAAGTCCCAGATGTGTCCGCCCTGGAACTTGGGGTACTTGCGGATGAGTTCCCAGTACTCCTTGAATCCGCCGATGGAGTTACCCATGGCGTGGGCATACTCACATTGGATGAGCGGCCGCGGGTTGTCGCCCTGCGAGTAACGCTCGCTGTCCTTGTAGTCCATGTACATCGGGCAGAAGATGTCGGTCTTTCCCCAATGTCCTGCCTGCTCGTACTGCACGGGGCGCATCTTGTCATAAGCCTTGATCCAGTCGTAGCACTTCTCAAAGTTAGGACCGTAGCCGGCCTCGTTGCCCAGGCTCCAGACAATGATGCTGGGGTGGTTTTTCAGCGTCATGACGTTCGCCTCGTTACGCTCCAGGTGCATCAGCTCGTAGTCCTGACGCTTGGCCAGCGTTCCCTCGCCGTAGCCCATGCCGTGACTCTCCACGTTGGCCTCGGCCGTCACGTAGAGCCCGTACTCGTCGCACAGGTCGTACCAGCGGGGGTCGTCAGGATAGTGACATGTTCGCACGGCGTTGATGTTGAGCTGCTTCATAATCCTGATGTCCTGAATCATGCGCTCCACGCTCACCACGTAGCCGCCGTCGGGGTCCAGCTCGTGGCGGTCCACACCTTTTATTAATATAGGCTGTCCGTTCACCAGCAGCTGCCCGCCCTTGATGACGATGTTGCGGAAGCCCACCCGAAGCGGAATCACTTCAACGACTTCCTGGTTCTTGTCCACCAGTCGCAGCGTCAGCGTATAGAGACGGGGTGTCTCAGCCGTCCAGGGCTCTACGTCAAGCTGCACAAAATTCCATCCGAACAGGCCTTGCGACTGCTCCTGACTGCCTTGCTGAATGACGTTACCTTCGCCGTCGGCAAGTTCCAGGAATGCGGTATAACCCTTGCGGGCCGTAGTGGTACCGGTAACGGTCAGGATGCCCCGGCCTGCCTCATAGTCATAGTCGGCTACGACGTCAATATCGTTGACATGCACCTTCGGACGGGCATAGAGATACACCTCGCGGGCAATACCCGTCAGGCGCCAGAAGTCCTGGTCCTCCAGATACGAGCCGTCGCACCAGCGCATCACCTGCATGGCGATGAGGTTACGCCCCGGCTTCACAAACTTCGTCAGGTCAAACTCGGCTGCTATCTTCGAGTCCTCCGAGTAACCCACGAACTTGCCGTTCACCCACACCATGAGGTTGCTGGTGGCAGAGCCCACATGCAGCAGCACCTGCTGGCCTTTCCAGTCCTGCGGCAGCTCGAAGGTGCGGCGATAGGAGCCCGTGTAGTTATTGGTCTCGCCGATGTAGGGCGGCTTGGTCTCAAACGTCGTGCTCCAGGCGTAGCCGATGTTCTTGTAGATGGGGTCGCCGTAGCCGTTGAGTTCAAACAATCCGGGCACGGGGAAGTCCACCCACTTGGAGTCGTCAAAGTCAGTCCGCCAGAAGTCCTTCGGTGCATTCTGATGGTCTTTCACGAAGTTAAACCGCCACATGCCCTCCATCGACAGGTAGCGCCTTGAGAGCGTCTTGTCGGCCTTTCTGGCCAGTTCCTCACTCTCGAAGGCAAAGAAGTTCGCCCTCCTTGCCTCACGGTTCTGCTGGTTCACCAGCGGATTCTTCCACACCGGCTCCTGCGCTGACACCGTACCCAGCGCCATGAAAACGATAAATGATAATGCCAATAACCTTTTCATCTTATAATCTTTAATGTTTAATCTCTAATGTTTAATGTTTATTGTTTATTGTTTATTGTCTATTGTTTATTCTACCTCACCACCCAGATGCTCACCTCGTAGAGCATATAGAGCGGCAGGCTGACCAGCACCAGCGTCATGATGTCAGGCGGCGTAATAATGGCGGCAATCACCATCAGGAGCACAAAGGCATGCCGCCGGTAACGGGCCAGCAGGGAGCTGTTGATGAGTCCCAGCTTTCCCAGGATGAAGCAGATGACCGGCAACTGGAAGACGGCTCCCATGACCAGCGTCAGCGAGAGCATGCTGCTGATGTAGGAGTCGATGGTGATGGTGCTGGTGACGCTTTCCGCCACGCTGTAGGTTCCTAAGAAGCGGAACGAAATGGGGAACAGGACGAAGTAAGTCAGGAGCACCCCCAAGACAAACAGCACGTAGATGGTCAGCGTCACGCGTACGGAGTAGCGCCGCTCGTTCTCGTACAAGGCGGGCGAGATGAAGCGGAACAGCTCGTACATGATGTAGGGTGAAGCCGCCAGCAGTCCGAGATAGACGGCGGTGGAGATGTGCGTCATGAACTGGCTCTGCAGCTCGGTAGCAATCAGCTGCACGTGGTAAGGCTCGAAATGAAAGTCGAACCCCATGGCCTGCAATACCTGCTCAATGGCGCGGTAGGTCACGAAGTCCCACTCGCTGGGCGCCAGCAGCATGGAGAACGTCGTCTCCTTGAAGCAGAACACCACAACGGCTATCACGCCGGCAACGGCAATGATACGGAAAAGCATCCGGCGAAGCACCTCCAGGTGGTCGCCGAACGACAACAGTTCCTGTCCGCCGTCGTCAGTCATTGTCCTTCTCTGCAACCTCCTCCTTCGTCTCCTTCTCCTCAGCCACGGGCTCCTTCATGCCCTTCTTAAAACTCGACACACCCTGCCCCAGGCCTTTCATCAGCTCGGGCAGCTTCTTTCCGCCGAAGAGCAGCAGGGCAATGGCTGCTATGAGTATCAGTTCGGTGGTTCCGATAAATAACAATTGCGTAGTCATAAACGTTAACGGTTAGCTCAATTTTGACTGCAAATATACAATATATTTTCTAAAACCTACGCTTTTTCCTGCTTTTTTTTGGTTTTTCGTTCACTTTACGCTATCTTTGCGTCCTCAACAACGCGTTGCGAATGGAGATTATCGAACAACAGCTCATCGGGAAGAATCCCCGGAAGCCATGTGAGGACGGCATCGTCGTCACCCCGGACTTCATCGCCGTCATCGACGGAAGCACGTCGAAGAGCAGCCTGCGCCACAGCCTCTTCGCCTCCAACGGCCGCTACTGCATGCAGCTGGTGAGCCGCTACCTGCGCAAGGCACCCAAGGGCATCACCTGCGAAGCCTTCTGCCGCGGGGTAACGGCCTATGTCAGAAAGCATTACCGCCGTTCCCGACTGGAGCTCATGGCCCGCGAACCCTGGGAGCGCATGTGTGCCTCGGCCGTCATCTTCAGCCGCGTCAGCCGCGAGGTCTGGATGATTGGCGACTGCCAATGCCTGCTCACCCCCATCATCAACGGCGAGCGCCAGGCACCCGCTTTCTACGACAACCCCAAGCCCTACGAACAACAGTTGGCCGAACAGCGAGCCGCC
>JAILHP010000109.1 GCA_024695705.1 Prevotella sp.
TTTGTCCTTATTGGGCAGGGGTATCAGCGAAGCACCGTCCTTGAACTGCATCACGGTATTCTTGTCTTCTTCGAAAACAGGCCAGTATGGTAATCCATCACCGTTGGCTTGATGGCTCTCGCTGCTCCATCCGTTAGGATTGCCACCCGTCTTGGCGAAGTTCACCCAGTACTGCTGCATCAGGTCGCTCACCCTCTTCTCCTGCTGATACTTCAGGGGCTCGTTGTCGAAGGCTCCTTTCAGATAAAGCATGTCATCGGCATGAGCTGCGCCACGACGATTACCTTGCGCATAGACCGTAGTATCTGACTTCTGAGCCAGGTAAGCCATATAGACAGCACTTCTTCCCGTTTTCTTCTGAAGGGTTGCCCATGCATAGGCCGGCCAGCCGAAACCCACGTCGCGTGTCAGGTCGCGAAGGCTGAAAAGGCGTTCCTCGTCGGTATTGCCAGGATAGACTACTTTGGCACTATCAGCCCACCCACCGGGCAGCTGCTTCATCATCTGCTCGTACTGCTCAGGACTGACCGAAGCATAAGACACGGCTCCTTCGTCGCTGTTGTGCATGATGAGCACGGGCACGTCGTTGTAGTTGCCTTTCTCGTAGAGGCTGTAGATGGGTTCGGGAATCACGTAGCCATCGACGATGGGCACACAGCCCTGGAAGTTCACACCGTTACCCGTCAGTTCCTTGGCATCCATCTGACGCATCTCGGCGATGGAGTTCTTCTTCAGCTGGCTCATGAACATCTGCCCCAAGAACTGAGCCATTTCCTGGTTGACCACATTCGTAGCCGACATGAAGGCACCGCTCTGACTGATGCAGGCACGGAACAGTCCCTTTGCCAGCGGCGAGGCACAGAGAATGTGACAGCTCATGGCACCAGCCGACTCTCCGAAGATGGTCACCTTCGCGGGGTCTCCGCCAAAGTTCCTGATGTTACGCTGCACCCATTGCAAAGCGAATATCTGGTCGAGTATGCCGTAGTTGCCGGTATGTCCGTCGGGCGACTCCTTGGCCAATTCGCTGTGCGCCAGGAATCCCAATGAACCGGCGCGATACTCAATAGACACAGCCACCACGCCCCTGCGAGCCAAGCTCTGCCACAGGTCCCCGCCATAGTGTTCCGTCTGGAATCCACCACCATGGATAAACACCATTACAGGCAGACCCTCGTCAACGCTCTTGGCTGGCGTGGCAACACTCAGGTACAGGCAGTCCTCGCTCATCATGTCGTAGCTCACATAGCTCTTTTCAGGCTGCGGGGGCCACTTGGCCACATCCTCTGCCTTCAGCACACCCTCCCACGGCAGGGCGGGTTGTGGTGCCTTCCATCTCAGGTCGCCCACAGGGGGTGCTGCGTATGGAATGGCTTTATACACAGCAAGGTCCGTTCCGTCGGGCGTACCCTCCACGTCACCTGTTTCCACATGCGTTCTCAGCAATGGTTGAGCTCCTGCTGCCACCATCGCCATCAGTCCGAAAACCACTAAAAATACTTGCTTTTTCATTCTGAATATCTTTATAGTTATTTACTGCATCATGACACGCTCCAAATCAGCGATTTCCTGTTCGGTCGTTGCCCAACTGGTGACGAATCGGCAGGCCGTGTGGCTAGCATCGACTGGACACCAAACCTCAAATCCGATGTGACTGCGCAGTCGGTCAAGGTCGGTATTCGGGATGACGTAGAACTGCTGGTTGGTGGGTGAATCTATGAATGGCTTATACCCCAGTCGTTCAACAAAAAGACTACGTAAACGCATGGCCAGCGCTACGGCTTGTTGCCCGATAGCCAGATAGTGCGTGATATTCCCCATGGGTTGGAACAGCGCCTCGAACTGAACGCCAACCACACGGCTCTTAGCCAATAGAGAGCCATGACGCTTGATACGACTGAGCATGTGGCTGGGAGCATTACCGTGTGGGAATACCACAGCTTCGCCGCAAAGCGCACCACACTTTGTGCCGCCAATGTAGAAGATGTCGGCCAGCTGTGCCAGCAACGGCAGCGTAACATCCTTGCTTGCCGCCAGTCCGTAGGCCAGCCTGGCACCATCGACGTATAGCAGTAGGCCGTAATCGCAACAGATGTCATGCAATGCCCTCAGTTCATCGGCAGTATAGAGCGTGCCCAGTTCTGTGGGGAAAGTGACATACACCATCCCAGGCCGCACCATGTGTTCTGCGGTTTCGTCAGCAAAGTAGGCCGAAAGCCATGCCCGCAGCTCTACAGCATCGAGCTTACCCTCATGCGAAGGCAGCGCAATGACCTTATGTCCCGTAAACTCCACGGCACCAGCTTCGTGTACGTTGATGTGGGCAGTCTCTGCACAAAGCACCCCCTCGTAGGGTTGCAACGCACAGTCAATAATCGTAGCGTTGGTCTGTGTACCACCAGCCAGGAACCATGTCTGCGCATCAGGGGCATTACACGCTTCGCTAATCAACTGTCTCGCATGCTCGCTGAAGCTATCGTCGCCATAGCTCTGCGTCCGCTCATCGTTGGTCTCTATGAGCCGGCGCAGCACAGCCTCATGGGCACCATTATTATAATCACTCTCAAGATGGCAGATTGTATCCATAATTGTCTGTTCTGTCATTTTCTTTATAAAGTCTTACTACTTTTCTTTTCCGCCAGCACTTGCATCAGCTTGGCCACCAAGGCACCGCTAATATTGTGCCATACACTAAAGATGGCACCAGGAATGGCGGCCATGGGGAAGGCTGCGAAATGGATGGTGGCTAACGAAGAAGCCAGTCCGGAGTTCTGCATCCCCACCTCGATGGAGATGGAGGTGCGTTTGTTGTGAGGAAGGCGTAGTAACCGGCCAACGCCATAGCCAAGGACAAGTCCGCTGACATTATGTAATACGACAACAAGTATTACAAACAGTCCACCCGTCAGCAAACGTGAAGCATTATGACCGACAATGATGCAAACGACCAAGGCTATCATCAGCGAGGAGAAAGCAGGCAGATAAGCCACCGCCCGTTGGGTAAACCTTGGCAGGTAGTGTTGAATCAGGAAACCTATTACAATAGGAGCGATGACCACATAGACAATGCTCTGCAACATGCCTAACGTATCGACATCAACCAATGTACCGGCCATCAGCCAAGTCAACAAAGGAGTAAGCAAGGGGGCAAGGATGGTGCTGGTGGCTGTCATACCCACACTCAGCGCAAGATCACCCTTCGCCAAATAGGTGATGACGTTAGAGGCTGTTCCTCCTGGACAACAGCCAACAAGAATAACGCCTAAGGCTAAATCGGCAGGCAGGGCAAACGCCTTGGTGAGCAGCCAAGCCATCAGCGGCATAATGGTAAACTGTGCCAAGCAGCCAACAAGCACATCTTTAGGACGGCTAAACACAATGCGAAAATCCTGTGGAGAGAGCGTTAGTCCCATCCCAAACATAATCAGTCCTAACATCGGATTGATAACCCAAGTCCCTACCGACATGAACGGAGCAGGAAACAACACGGCAATCAAGGCTGCCAATAAAACCAACACGCCCATCCATCGGGCTATCATGTCACAAAGCTGTTTCACCATTCTCAAATAAAAAAAGGCACTAATAATCATTTCACGTCCTGACCTTCCTTGGGGAAGGCGGGGACGAACTTCATTTGATGGAGGATTTGACCCCGACGCTTGAGCATGTAGCTGCTGGGACTGGCGGAGTTGAACTTGCGGGGATTGGGCAGCGTGGCAGCAATGAGGGCACACTCCGAACGGGTGAGGTCCTTGGCCTGACAATGGAAATGCCACTCGGCCACAGCATCGGCACCATAGATGCCGTCGCCCATCTCAATGCTGTTGAGATAGACTTCCATGATGCGCTGCTTCGACCAGAAGATTTCAATCAATGTGGTAAAGTAAGCCTCGAAGCCCTTGCGAACCCACGAACGACCTGGCCACAGAAAGACGTTCTTGGCGGTCTGCTGGCTGATGGTGCTGGCTCCGAGCTTACGTTTCTCGGGGTGCTCGCGGTTGCGGCGGGCAGCATACTCAATGGCTTTGAAGTCAAAGCCGTGATGCTCGAGGAAACGCTGGTCTTCGCTGGCCATCACAGCAACGGGCAGCGAAGGCGACATCTCCTCGATTGGTATCCAGTGGTGGCGCAACGTCAGCGACTCGCCCGACGTGAGCTGCTGTCCGCAGCGGATAAACATGAGTGGCGTGAAATAGACGGGTATGAAACGATAGGCTATAACGGAAAGGATAGTGGAAGCGAAAAACGCAACCACTATCCATTTTATCCAACGTCCTATACGTTTTAGCATTTTCAAAGACAATTGTCAATTATCAATTGTCAACCATCAATTACTGTAAGGTTCCTGCCTCAGCAGCATTGATCATGTCCTGGCTGGCGTACATGTAGATTTCTACACGACGGTTCTGCTGACGGCCAGCCTCTGTGTCGTTGCTGGCAATGGGGCTGTCCTGACCGAGACCATCAACGGCCTTAATCTGAGCGGCGCTGACACCCAGCGACTGCAGATAGGTAGAAACGGAAGCGGCACGGTCGAGCGAGAGAGCCTTGTTCATCTCAACGCTCTGGGCAGCGGTCTTACCCTTGAAGCCCACGTTGTCGGTATGGCCCTGAATGGCCACGTCGCAGTCGGTATTGTTTTTCAGCACCGTAGCCAACTGGTTCAGCGATGTCTTGGAAGCTGCAGAGAGCGTTGACTTACCTGTTGCGAAGAGGATACCGCTGTCGAAGGTCAGCTTCACAGCCTGGAGGCCGTTAGCGTCGGTAACTTCCTGAACCTCTGCATTGCGAACTGCCTCAGCCTCAGCCTTTACCTTGTCCATGTGCTTGCCGATGAGTGCACCTGCACCAGCACCTACAGCACCGCCGACGGCAGCACCTACCACCGTGTTACCGGCAATGTTACCAATGATACCTCCCAGCACAGCGCCGCCAGCGGCACCGATACCGGCTCCCTTTTGCATGTTGTTACAACTTGCGAGCACCATGCCCAGGCAAAGTGCCAATGAAAAAATCTTCAGTTTCATAATTTCATTAATAATAATTGTTTTAATATTGAATGTTTAAATTGTCTTACTTCAGCTTTCCTGCCTCAGCAGCATTAATCATAGCCTGACTGGCATAGAGGAAAATCTCCACACGACGGTTCTGCCGACGACCAGCCTCCGTACTGTTGCTGGCTATGGGGCTCGAAGGTCCCAGGCCCTCAATGGCAATGATTTGTTCCATGCTTACACCCTTTGACTGCAGGTATTGTGCTACGGCAGAGGCACGGTCCATCGAAAGGTCCATGTTCTTCTGAACACTCTGCTCAGCCGTCATGCCACGAAATCCTACATCGTCGGTATGCCCCTGAATGGCAACGTCACAAATACGGTTATTCATCAACACTTCAGCCAGGTCGGAGAGTGAAGCTTTCGAACTTGCTGCCAGTTCCGACTCACCAGAGTCAAAGAGAATGCCGCTGTCGAAGGTCACCTTAATGGCATCAAGGCCCTTGGCATCAGTAATTTGCTGAATCTCGGCATTCTTGATTTTCATTGCCTCAGACTTCACCTTATCCATGTGGTTATGGATAGCGGTATTGGTGTCAACAGGTGCCGTCTTCTTGTTGAACAACCCCTCAAAGAAGCTGCAGCTGGACAAGGACACACACATAAACACTACGAAAACTACTGATTTTGCTTTCATCTTCAATTCTGTTTTAGTGTTAGACTTTCATTTCTGAGGGCAAAGGTAAGAAAAAATGGTGAGTGGTGAGTGGTGAGTGGTGATATTTTTACTGCCGCTTATAACTTTTTAACCTTTTAACCATTTAACCTTTTCACCTTTTTTATTACCTTTGACCATGTTTATGACTACATGTCGAAGGCACTTTCGCTCGAAAATGAAAAGAAAAACAAGTTTTCCTTTTGTATTTTGCTCACTTATTCGTACCTTTGCACCCTAAATATTCAAGAAGTCAAATTGTAAAATTGTAAAATAGTAAAATAACAAGATGGCAAAAGAACTGAAAGAAATGACGAAAAGAGCTGACAATTACAGTCAGTGGTATAACGATTTGGTAGTAAAGGCCGACCTCGCCGAGCAGTCGGCCGTACGTGGATGCATGGTCATCAAGCCCTATGGCTATGCCATTTGGGAGAAGATGCAGCAGCAGCTGGACAAGATGTTCAAGGAGACGGGCGCGCAGAACGCCTACTTCCCCCTGCTCATCCCCAAGTCGTTCCTGAGCCGCGAGGCCGAGCACGTAGAGGGTTTCGCTAAGGAGTGCGCCGTAGTGACACACTACCGTCTGAAGGCTACCGAGGACAAGAGCGGCGTAGTGGTTGACCCTGCTGCCAAGCTGGAAGAAGAGCTCATCGTTCGTCCTACCTCCGAGACCATCATCTGGAACACGTATAAGAACTGGATTCACTCATGGCGCGACCTGCCCCTGATGTGCAACCAGTGGTGTAACGTCATGCGCTGGGAGATGCGTACACGTCCGTTCCTGCGTACCTCGGAGTTTCTCTGGCAGGAGGGCCACACCGCCCACGCCACCAAGGAAGAGGCCGAAGCAGAAGCCAAGAAGATGCTGAAGGTCTATGCCAAGTTTGCCGAGGAATGGATGGCCGTTCCCGTGCTGCAGGGCGTGAAGAGCGAGACGGAGCGTTTCGCCGGCGCTCTGGACACTTACACCATCGAGGCGATGATGCAGGACGGCAAGGCACTGCAGAGCGGCACCAGCCACTTCCTGGGCCAGAACTTCGCCAAGGCATTTGAGGTGACCTATCTGAATAAGGAGAATAAGCCTGAGTATGTCTGGGCTACTTCGTGGGGTGTCTCTACCCGACTCATCGGTGCGCTCATCATGACACACTCCGACGACAACGGCCTCGTGCTGCCTCCGCGTCTGGCTCCCATCCAGGTAGTGATTATTCCTATCGCC
>JAILHP010000113.1 GCA_024695705.1 Prevotella sp.
TTGTCGGCAAAGCCGGCGTTCAGGGTGGTGCGGTTGCCTACTTTCGCCATCAGGTGCTCCGTCTCCAGAAATGTCAGGAATCGAAGGAAGTAGGCACGCTCAAGTTCCGAAGCAGAACGAATGGGAGCGAGCAGTGTCTCAATCTGCGGCTTTTGGAAGCTTTTCCACCTCACAGTAGGATGGTCCCCGTTTAAGGTAATACGTGTTAGAATGTCTATACCCCCGTGAGTGTAACTGAATTCACCTGCCACCAACCCATTGCGCACCTTCAGCGCTTCGAAGATAAGGTCAGGGGCAAAGCTAAGGTCTATGAGTCCGTTGCTGTACTTGGAATACAGCAGCATACAGTGAATGTTACGGGCGTTCTTTTCATATTGTGTACGGTTATTGTAACGCAGCAACAGCATGTACAACAACAGCTGAACGTAGTGCTTCTCCTGGGGCTTTGGCGGGTCTTGCTCAGGAAAGCCAGCCTTGCCCGCTTTTTGCTCTATCAGGATTTTCTGGTCCAGCTGCAGGAAGTCCATACGTCCCTGAATGCCCAGCATCTCAGAGAAGAACGATGGCTCTACGATGATCTCCGAGGCATCAAACTGTCGGATGCCGTCGTTTTTGAACACTTCAGGCAGCACTTGGTGAAGGACGTCTTGGATATGCTGCTTCTGCTGCTGTGCCTTGGTGTGGAAGTCAGACTCAAACCCTGCCGTCAGCAGGCTTAGCGCATTCTTCTGAAAGAACCGTTGCACGCTCTCGACGTAAGGGCAGTCGTTGGGGTAAAGATACAGCCCCTCGTCCAAGAACTGGCTGGCCAGATTACCCAGCAGAATGGGGGAAGTGTTCGGAGCGGGCTTGAGCTTGTTCAGCAGGTGGTTGAGTGGGGAAGGGGTCTCACTGTCGAAACAGGCTGCAATGGCCGATATATCGACTAGATAATCAGGCTCGAAGATAATCAGTTCCGGATACAGGACACCGTCCTTTTCACGCGGACGAACCAGGTTCAGCTGACAGTTCTCTGTCAGGAGAGCCGACAGATACTCCCAGTTCCAGTCCTTATAAACGTTGTCGTCAGATTTCCCGCCATAGAACACCTTGACTTCTTCCCCTCCTTCTGCGTCAGCATCTGCATAGAGAAAGGTGTCATCCCAATGGTTGACGATGACACGCAGGCATTCAGCCGTAATCTGGCCCCGCTGAACCTCGCGCCGCTCAGGAAAACGTGCCTCAAGAACACCCGGTACAGGAACTTGGAAGACAAAGCCGACAAACTGACAGACGGCCTGAAAATCGTACCAGAAGTTGTCTGCTAATAACGTTTCATCAAAGCTGCGCTGCTGACGAAACCTCACACGGGCATCGTTGACCAAGAACCGAAGGCTTTTCGGCGCCTTGTACTCTTTCAACAGGTAGTCGGTCTTGGCAAAAGGACCGGCGAACCTGATGCCGGTGAAGTCCGTATTCTGGTCAAGCGCCTTCAGAAACACCCAGTTCAACGCACGGTATGCCTTCCTGTAATCGGGAAGCAACGGGATGATATCCTGTAACTCCTCGAACAGACTGCCGGCTGCTTCCGGTTCATAGATTTTCTTCCTTTCCATCACGTGCTTCTGCTGTTGATGAGGCTTCAAAACTTAATAATTGTTGCAAAAGTAGTGAATTCTGATGAATTATGAAGAAAAATATGTATATTTGTGCCATTATTTGAGAAATATTAGTATTAACTGACATGAAAATGAAAAAGACTTTATTCGCCGCATTGGTGCTGGTAGCATTGACGGCATGTGTGAACACTACAAAGGAAACGGCAGAAATCATCGACCTGCCTCGTGCTGAAACTCCCGACAGCGTTGCTTCGGCAATGGAAAACTTCTTCCAGCGTGCAGCTGGTGACTCTTTGGATATCCACAGTGTGATGATTGTCAAGGACGGTAAGGTCATCTTCAGCCGCTGGCAGAGCGAAGGCGTCGATACCGTTCCCCATGTCCTGCACTCGGTCAGTAAGACCTTTACGGCTACGGCAGTAGGCTTGGCTATTGCTGACGGCAAGATGAAACTGACAGACAAGATCATTGACTTCTTCCCAGACAAGCTGCCTGCAGAGGTTAGTGATAACCTGAAGGCAATGACTGTTCGTGACCTGCTGACGATGTCGTGCGGACACGACGTGGAGCCCTCTGGGTTCCGCGGAGGTGAGGAGACTGACTGGGTACAGGCATTCCTGGCGCATCCCGTCGTACACAAGCCGGGCACGTTCTATCTCTATAACAGCCTCGGCACCTATATGCTCTCCGCCATCGTGCAGAAGGTGACGGGCGAGAAGGTGGTCGATTATCTCGATACCCGTCTCTTCCAGCCCCTCCATATCGACAAGCCCAAGTGGGACGAGAGCCCGCAGGGCATCAACTGTGGCGGATGGGGCCTTTATCTGAAGACCGAGGACCTGGCGAAGATGGGACAGCTGCTCCTTCAGCAGGGCGAGTGGAACGGCAAACAGATCATCCCTGCTGAATGGGTCAGCGAGATGTCAAAGAAACAGGTGGAGAGTGTGAACCCCGGCACCCGTATGGAGGATGCTGAGGCGAAGGGTATGACCGTCGAAACCAGCGACTGGATGCAGGGCTACGGCTATCAGATGTGGCGTTGCCGTCCTGGCTGCTTCCGTGCCGATGGTGCCCGTGGTCAGTATATCATTGTTGTGCCTGACAAGAATGCAGTCATCGCCATCACGTCCGATGTAGAGGACTTGCAGGGCGAACTCAATCTTGTGTGGGACAACATTCTTCCTGTGTTGTAAATTTTAATAATTATAGGTATGGAAAAGTTTAAGTTGATGGCGCTGCCCTATGCGCCAGAGGCATTGGAGCCGGTCATTAGTCGTGAAACCATCGCTTTCCATCACGGAAAGCATCTGGCGGCTTATGTGAATAATCTGAATGGACTGTTGGAAAACAGCGGGTTTGAGGAGGCTACCCTGGAGGACATTGTCTGCAAGGCAACGGGCGGCATCCTGAACAATGCGGGCCAGATTCTGAATCACGAGCTCTACTTCGGACAGTTCTCTGCGCCAAAGGCCGACAATCAGCCCGTAGGTAAGCTTGCCGAGGCTATCCGTCGTGATTTCGGCTCGTTTGAGGCTTTCAAGGAGGAATTCCAAAAGAAGGGTGCCACGTTGTTCGGTTCTGGCTGGGTGTGGCTGTCGGCAGACAACAATGGTAAGCTGACCATCACCCAGGAGACGAATGCCGCCAATCCGGTACAGCGCGGCTTGAAGCCACTGCTGACCTTCGATGTATGGGAACACGCCTACTATCTGGATTATCAGAATCGTCGTCCCCATCATCTTGCTGCCCTCTGGCAGCTCATCAATTGGGATGTCATCGAACAGCGCTACGCCTGATATCAAGCAACCTGCACATAAGGTTTACATACAAAGAAGAGGGCGTGCCAACGCCCTCTTTTGATATCCTATTCCATGAATGAACTTATTGTGGGAGACTCTTATAGTAAACAATCATGGATATTTTCGCTGTGGACTTAATGTCTGAAAGTTTCGCAGGGATGTCAGCACCGTTCAAATCATCAGATGGGATGTGGAACTCCCAATGGCCTTTACGTGCAAAGACGGTTCCAGTGTACCACGTTTCCCAGGTCATCGGTTTCTTCGAGAACAGGTCGCGAGCCGAACCACCTACAAAGAATCCTTCACTGGTTTTGATAAACGATGAGCCTTTGTCCAGTGTAAATGATTCGAGCCGCTTGTTGTCATTTACCAAAGCTTTGAAGATTGCTTTGCCGCCTTTGTAGAAAAAACAGTTCGTCTCTGTCCATGAATCATCCATGTCACCAAACTCTTCTGTCTTTATCTTATAGCTGTCGTAGAGTCCTGCCACCTTCTTTAGGGTTTTCTGTTTCTGAAGTGCTCACTGGAACCACCAATCAACTTGTCAGATTACCCTCATGGCCGATGTGCCGTGTCCTCATGACCGAGGCCATCACTCCTCGTGGCTGAGGTGCCGTATTCCTTTCCTTTTGACTATAGTCAGAAGACTTTTTGACTATAGTCAGAAGACCTTTTGACTGCAGTCAGAAAACTTTTTGACTAGAGTCAGAAGGAAAAGGAGTGGCGACATCGGAAAAAGGGATACGGCACCTCAGTAACAGGGACATGGTACATCGGCAACGGGGGTATGGCACAGCATTATTGAAAATGGGCTATGTTTCAGGTACATAGTTGGGATTGCGCTGATAGATGTAAGCGTTCTGATGTTGTCATGAATCTGTTTGGAAGAAATCTTCCACTATCTCCCTGCCAACTCAGAACGTCCTTTCGGAAAGGACTCAAACTTTCATGAAGCAAAAACAAAAAAAATAGAAAAAGTCGCTATATTTAAAGAAAAATCCGTATATTTGCAAAATAGATTTTAATCATAAAGGAGAAAGAGCGTATGGTAGGTATTGAATTGGATATGATACAGAGTGCCGGCATTGGTGCTTTAGCCCTCATCGCTGGTATGATATTAACGAGAAAGGTTGCTTTCCTGCAGAAGTTCTGTGTACCGTCGCCAGTAAGCGGTGGTATCATCTTTTCATTGTTGACCCTCGCATTATATGGGTGGTGCGATATTGAAGTTTCGTTCGATGGTACGTTGAAGGATGTCTTTATGCTGGCATTCTTTACCAGCGTTGGCTTTCAAAGCGATTTGAAGGTCATCAAGCAAGGTGGCAAACCTTTGGTAATCATGCTGACCCTATTGGTTGTCATTATTGCTTTGCAGAACCTGATGCCGATGGGGATTACC
The DNA here is from genome assembly GCA_024695705.1 of Prevotella sp. Lineage (GTDB taxonomy): Bacteria > Bacteroidota > Bacteroidia > Bacteroidales > Bacteroidaceae > Prevotella. The sequence goes on from JAILHP010000113.1 coordinate 4,797, forward strand.
CGACTCTTGGGTGTTGATCCTTTGATTGGTATGGCTACTGGTAGTATATCAATGACAGGAGGACATGGTACGGCAGGTGGATTTGCAAGTGTTCTGGAAGGCATGGGGCTGCACGGTGCAGGCACAATAGGTATGGCTGCTGCTACCTTTGGCCTGATTGCCGGTTCTATGTTAGGCGGTCCATTGGCAGAGAGGATTGTCCGCAAAAAACTGACGCATGAACAGATGCAAGCACCAGATGAAGAGATTGATCCGGCAATGGCAGGTATCGAGAGTGACGAGGCTTCGCCAACAGGTCGTACAAAGCGTATCAGCACGAATGAACAGGAGTTCCAGCAGTATGCGAAGGCTTCCTATTGCATTCTTCTGGTCATGGGTGCAGGCACCTTATTGAGTTGGTTGCTCGCGAAGACAGGTATCACGTTCCCAACTTATTTTGGAGCCTTGATCTTAGCCGCTATCGCTCGTAACACCGCAGGATTCGTCAGTTATAAGAAAAACGGCAAGTGGGTGAAAGCTGATAGGCTACTTGATATGGATCGGATTATCAGCGTAGGCAACATCTGCCTGTCTCTGTTCCTTGGAATGGCTATGATCTCCCTTAAGCTTTGGGAGCTTCAGAGCTTGGCCCTTCCATTGATTGTCATTCTGGTAGCTCAGGTAGTGATGATGGCACTGTTTGCCTATTTCGCTGCATTCCCCCTGTTGGGGCGCGATTACGATGCAGCCGTCCTGTGTGCAGGTATGTGTGGTTTCGGTCTAGGTGCAACTCCCAATGCCATGGCCAACATGAGTGCTGTATGTTATAAATACCGCTATACAGTCAAACCTTTCCTCATCGTTCCCATCATTGGTGCCATGTTTGCTGATTTAATTAATACAGCAATGATCACCCTTTTCCTTAATATGATATAAAAATCGTGCAGACCATCATTGGCCTGCACGATTTCTTTACTATAAGTTTTTTAAACTTTAATCAATTACTTTACCTCCTCGAAGTCAGCGTCCTGGACGTCGTCGTTGGGGTTGGACTGGGTCTGCTGACCGCCCTGGAACCCCTGACCTGCATCGGCACCCGGCTGAGGACCAGCCTGCTGACCTTGTGCGTACATCTGCTGTGAGGCCTCCTGCCAAGCATTGTTGAGGGCTGCAATGGCAGAGTCAATGGCTGCGATGTCGCCAGACTTGTGGGCATCCTTCAGCTGCTGGAGGGCCTGTTCGATGGCAGGCTTCTTGTCGGCAGGAATCTTGTCGCCGATTTCCTTCAGCTGGTTCTCCGTCTGGAAAATCATGCTGTCGGCCTGGTTCAGCTTATCTACACGCTCACGCTCACGCTTGTCGTTCTCGGCGTTCTGCTCGGCCTCGGCCTTCATGCGGTTGATCTCGTCCTGTGACAGACCGCTGCTTGCCTCGATGCGGATGGCCTGCTCCTTGCCGGTGGCCTTGTCCTTTGCAGAAACCTTGAGGATACCGTTGGCATCGATATCGAAGGTTACCTCAATCTGAGGAATACCACGACGTGCGGGTGCGATACCTGTCAGGTTGAACTGACCGATGGACTTGTTCTGGTTGGCCATGGGGCGCTCACCCTGCAGAACGTGGATGGTAACCTCTGTCTGGTTGTCAGCAGCGGTAGAGAACACCTCGCTCTTCTTGCAAGGAATAGTT
>JAILHP010000004.1 GCA_024695705.1 Prevotella sp.
CGTCAGCACTATGCCGACAGCGAGGAGTGGGCACTGGCCCACCGCTTGGACATGGGTACCAGCGGACTGCTGATTATCTGCAAGACACGCGACTCGTATGCGCTGATGCAGCAACAGTTTGCGGCACGTGAGGTCAGCAAGACCTATATTGCCCTGCTGGAGGGGACTATTCCTGAGCAATGCGGCACCATTTCCCTACCCCTGAGAGCCGACCCCCTGGACCGTCCCCGCCAGTTGGTGGATTATGAAGAAGGCAAGCAGGCCGTTACCGATTACGAGGTGCTGTCAGAGGAGAACGGCATCACCCGTCTTCTGCTACAGCCGCATACGGGACGGACGCACCAGCTGCGTGTACACTGTGCCCACAAGGACGGACTGGGTGTTCCCATCATGGGTGACGAACTCTATGGTCATGGCGGCAAGGACCGTCTGTACCTGCATGCAGAGAAGATCACCTTCCGTCACCCTATTACCTGTGAGCGGATGACGCTGTGTGCCAAGTGCCCGTTTTGAAGATGAAAAATGAAAAATTAAAAATTAAAGATTAAGATTGAAAAATTATAAGATTAAACATATTAAAAATTAAACATATTAAAAGATTAAACATGAGACGTAAATTATTCGTTGTACTGATGCTGGCCATACCCCTGGTGACGATGGCCAGACAGGTAGTTATTGAGACCCGCAGCCTTTCGTTGGTCATCAATGCAGAAGAGGGTCACCAGCCGCAGTTTGTTTATTTTGGACAGAAGCTCAGCGCCGGTGAACTCTCAACCCTCAACGCTGAACGCTCTGCACTCCACGCCAACGGCCGTATGGACCTCTATCCGCCTTACGGCATGTGGCCACAGTCGGCAGCTGCCATGTCCCTTCGCCATGCCGACGGAAATCTCACGACGCAGCTCTACATCACCGACGTACAGCAGCAGGGAGACATTACCAGCATCACGCTGAAGGACCCGCAGTATCCCACCACGGTACATGTCTATTACCAGGCACGTGCCGATGTCGATATGATTGAAACCTGGACCGACATCACCAACGGTGAGAAACAGACCGTCACGCTGACGCAGTTTGCTTCAGGCGTGCTGCCCATCCGCCGTGGTGACGTATGGATGAGCCACCTTTATGGCTCATGGGCTAACGAGGGGCGTGTGGAGCAGGAGCCCTTGACGCAGGGTGTGAAGATGATTATCAACCGCGACGGTGGGCGCAACTCCCATACCGACCATGCTGAGGTGATGTTCTCGCTCGACGGCAAGCCGCAGGAGCTTCAGGGCGACGTCATCGGTGCCGCCCTCTGCTATTGGGGAAACTATAAGCTGAAGGTGGTGACCGACGACACAGAGTACCACTACTTCTTTGCCGGCATTGACGAGGAGAACTCTGAGTACCATCTGAAGCGCGGCGAGACGTTTACCACACCGCGCCTCGCACTCACCTTCTCCAAGGAAGGACTGAGCGGCGTATCACGCAACTTCCACCGCTGGGGCCGCAAGTACATGCTGGCCAACGGGCAGACGGAACGCAAGATTCTGCTCAACTCATGGGAGGGCGTCTATTTCGACATTAACCAAGAGGGCATGGACCAGATGATGGCCGACATTGCCTCCATGGGCGGTGAGCTCTTTGTGATGGACGACGGTTGGTTTGGCGACAAGTACCCACGTAACGTTGACAACTCCTCATTAGGCGACTGGGTGGTGGATAAGCAGAAGCTGCCCGAAGGCATTGAAGGCCTGCTGCGTGACGCTAAGAAGCACGGCATCAAGTTCGGCATCTGGATTGAGCCGGAAATGGCCAACACCGTAAGCGAGCTCTACGAGGCCCACCCCGACTGGATCATCAAGGCCCCGAAGCGTGAGCCGGCCTTAGGTCGTGGCGGCACGCAGGTCGTTCTTGACTTGGCAAACCCCAAGGTTCAGGACTTCGTCTTCGGCATTGTCGATAACCTCATGACGAAATATCCGGAGATTGACTACATCAAGTGGGATGCCAATGCTCCCGTCATGAACCACGGCTCACAATACCTGCCCATGGCCGACCAGAGCCACCTCTACATTGAGTATCACCGCGGACTGGAGAAGGTGTGCCAACGCGTACGCGCCAAGTACCCCCGGCTCACCATTCAGGCCTGTGCCTCTGGCGGCGGACGCGCCAACTGGGGACTGCTGCCCTACTTCGATGAGTTCTGGGTGAGTGACAATACCGACGCCCTGCAGCGCATCTACATGCAGTGGGGCACCAGCTACTTCTTCCCGGCCATCGCTATGGCGAGTCACATCTCCGCCACGCCCAACCACACCGTCTTCCGTACCACGTCGCTGAAGTTCCGTATTGATGTGGCCATGTCCGGACGTCTGGGCATGGAGATACAGCCCAAGAACATGACCGACGAGGAGAAGGCACTCTGCCGACAGGCCATCAGCGAGTACAAACAGATACGCCCCATCGTGCAGTTCGGCGACATCTACCGTCTGCTCTCTCCCTACGACCACAAGGGTTTGGCATCGCTGATGTACGTCACGGAACAGAAGGACAAGGCCGTGTTCTACTGGTGGAAGACGGAGCAGTTCCAGAATGAGCACCTGCCGCGCATCAAGATGGCCGGCCTCAACCCCACCCAGATGTACCGTGTGCATGAGCTGGACCGCATTGACACCACTCCGCTCGCCTTTGAGGGCAAGTCGTTCACCGGTGCCTTCCTCATGAACCACGGTCTGGAGATTCCCTATACCCACAACGTGGATTGGGGCAAGAAGAACAACTGGTCAAGTCGTGTGCTTCTTTTAGAAGCGCAATAACAATCATAACCAATTTAATTAATCAAAAAAATGAAAAGAAAAAGTATGAAAGTTGCAGTCCTGCTTCTGTCAGGCTGCTTAGTATTCAGTTCGTGCATTGGCTCATTCAGTCTGTTCAACAGCTATGCCAAGTGGCAACGTACCATGACCGACAACAAGTTTGTAAACGCCATCGTAGGCTTTGTGCTGATGCCCATCTGCGGCAGCGTCTCCCTCGTGGTCGATTCGCTGGTGCTCAACACCATTGAGTTCTGGACCGGCAAGAACCCCGTGTCGGCAGACATTGGCAAAACGCGCAAGGTAACGGGTGCCGACGGCACACTCTATGCCATCACCACCCTCAAGAACGGCTACGAGATAAAGTCTGACAAGGGCGAGGTCAGCCATTTCTACTATGACCAGAAGACCAACACCTGGTCGTACGAGCAGAATGGCATGCAGCAGGACCTTTTCCAGTTCAATGCTGACGGCACCCTCAACGTCATGATGGAAGACGGTCAGCAGCTGCGCGTTACCCCCGATGAGGCAGGCCTTGGCCAAGTTCGCATGGCTGCCAACGGAGGCCACTTCTTCGCCATGAGATAACAGCCCTCCGTAACAAAGACAGAAGAAGCGCTCAGTCCACGTAGGATTGGGCGCTATTCTCATCAGCCTTCAGCCATCAAACATCAGACACCTTTCTTTACCCATCCTTCTACCTTTGTGACAAAAATGTTTTCTCAAAAGATTTGTCTATGTCGGGAAGAATAGCTACCTTTGCATTATGATACAGAACAAAGATTTCACACAAGACGAGATATATGGTAAGCGACTACTCATTAGCGTACGTGCAGACCAAACAGAGCTAAATGATAACATCCGCGTAGCAAGGGTGTTACTCAGTTGTTTCAATGATATGTTTATCATCATCAACGAGCACCTGTTGATGATAGGTCACAAAAATCCTGAATACACAATTAACGGGAAGCTTGGCGACAGAAAGGGCGTTGAGAGTGAGAATGGAATTAAGTCGGCATTCCGCAAGGCAAAACAACAAGGATGTAAGGTCGTTGTACTTGATTTTGATATGCATATGTCTGATAGTATTCTGAAGACTAAGAAGATTGTTTCTGGTCTCTTCGGTCGCCATGAGGATTTCAGCCAGGGGACGCTTGAGGAATGTTATGTGGTTCACAATAGCAAGGCTGTTGTTGTCAAGTCAGATGCCTATGCAGCTCCAGACAAAGAAACAATCAAGCAACTCATTAATGACACCATAGAAAAACTGAGGACATAACCTTGTGGCTATGTCCTCATATGGTGGTCAGAAAGGTCCAGCTTGAATATTGCTTTGAAAGCAAATCGTTCGCGCCCTCTGACGACATTCTGACGGTGCAAAGATAGGAAGAATTTCTGAAACTTCCAAATAATTAAGCAACTTTTTTATTTCAGTCCTCAGCATTCCTGTCAGTTTTATTTCGCGTTCAACTTGAAAACTTTGCGCAAAGTAATGAGGGAGAATAAAGCAAAAAGCCCACCGTTAAAGGACGATGGGCCGGAACCTAATGTTTTCACAACGGAATAATCCTTATTGTGATTTGCTAACTTTAATGTTATTATTTTTCTGTCTGAAATATTTGGCGGTGTCGCGGATTATTTGTATCTTTGCAAAGTATTAAGGTATGATGAAACAGTCTATCAGATTCTACAACGACCACGAGGTAAGAGCCGTCTAGGATGAACAGCATTCCATATGGTGGTTTTCTATCGTAGATATTGTGTCGGCTATAACAGAAAGTCCCAGTCCGAGGAAATATTGGAGCGTTTTAAAATCTCGATTGAGAAAGACCAATACTGAGTTGACTACACGTTGTAGTCAACTGAAAATGACCGCTTCGGATGGCGACCTTCAATGCTCAATGGTCAATGCTCAATGGTCAATGCTCAATGGTCCGCTCGGCGAGCTTGCGAGACGCTTGCTACCGGAGGGACGCAAGAATGCTCAATGCTCAATGTTGACGCTTCGCGTCGAGTTCGCTCACGCTCGGCAGAGTTCAAGCAAGCTTGACTCTGCACTCGCTTAATCGCGACCTTCAATGCTCAATGGTAAAAAAGAGCCCGGACTTTCACAAGCACGGACTCCCCAAAACAATGTAAAGTTCTATAATTGCCCGTTGGCAACTCGTTAACCATACGGACAATGGTTGCGCTACCTGACGTCCAGGTGCGTATGGCTTGTTGGCATCGCCACAGGGGGTGTGATGCCAGGGGTGGTAATCTGACTGGTAAAGGGGGCTATCTCTTCCTGTACGGCTTGGCCGCCGTCGGGGGCAGTGTGCTGGTTGCGCCGGAGCGCATGGCCCGCAGGAAGGATGTAGTCGCCCACCATCTTGTAGTGATTGGTAACGTACATCTTACTTTTTTTCATGTCAGCCCTGTTCGTGTCGTAGACCAGCCGTCCTACCTCCACGCCCGACTTGACAAGCTTGTTGATAGGCACATTCATCTTGAACTGCAGGAAGGCGGGGATGTCTACGTCGCACTTGGAACGGACGGTGGGGATAGCCTCCTGGAACACCCAGTCGTAGAGGAAGGCGGGGCGCGCGCTGGTAATGTCGTACTGGTACTCTACGATGCTGCCTGGCGCCACATCGGGCACCACCACATGTCTTACCACATAGTGGTCGTCTACACGCTCCTCCTCGAAGGTGCTCGTATCGACGGTCTGCTTCTTCACCTTCCCCTTCTCGTTCTTCGTGAAGACTCGGACCTTCAGGTTCGACAGCTCGTCACCATTGTAGGCCGTCTCATTGTCTGCATTATAATAAGTGATATCGATATTGGCATGGCGAGCGCCTTCCGCCTTCAGAATCTTGATGCGGAGCCCCACCTCGTATTTCACCAATATGTTGTTATCGTCAATCTCGTTTTTACCGAAATCCTGAAGGTTTTCAAGACTGACATCCGTCGCCTGACTAAAGTTATTTACATGCTCGGAGAGCTGATACGTCGCCTTCATTGTCTTGCACAGGATGATCGCGTCGGCGTCGACGGCATCACCCCAGCCGGCATAGTCCCACTCCAGTTTTGAGGGCTTACCGAATTTCTCGTTGGGCAACTGTGCACTGGCCAGCTGTGCGCAGCCCATCATTGCTACTAGTACTAATACTTTTTTCATTGACATAAATTTTCCTTTCACCTTTCACCTTTGTCGCTTTGCGACACTCTGCTCACGCTCGACAATGCTCAAACAAGTTTGGCATTGTCCTCGCTTAATCGCAGAGTTCACCTTTCACCTTTCAACTTTCACCTTTCACCTTTCACCTCGAAACGTACTTCACGGGCATTGCCTCTCCCTTCAGCACTGAAGCGAACTGCTGGGGAGTGATGGTCACTGGCTCCAGCATGAATTCGGGCACGTTGTAGCACTTCATGAACTGCCGGTGGTAGTCGGGGTCGGCAGCGGGCAGTTCGAAGGGTTTAGACCACTGGCCGTCTTTGTCGATATGCGCGAAGAACGGCCGCGTATACTCACCGTCGTAGCGGCGGCTGCTGAACACGAGCCACCGTCCGTTGCTAGACCACGAGTGGTAGCTCTCCGTATCTTTCGAGTTGAGGGCGTCAAGCATTCTGGGCGTGCCCGTCTTCAGGTCGATGGCCCACAGGTCGGCATCCCGATGCCAGATGTGGAACACTCCATACTTTGCCATGGTGAAGATGAGCCACCGTCCGTCGGGCGACACACGGGGCAGCGTGGCACTCATGTCGAGCGATGCCGCGTCGAAGACCAGCACCCGTTCGCCGAACGTCCTCGTCTGCGGGTCGAACGACTTACGGTAGATATTGTATTTCACCTCTCTTCTGCGACGTATAATCTCCTTGCCGTGGTCTGCGGCCGAGTCGCCATACTCGAAATGGGCACTGCAGTAGTAGAGCGTCTTGCCGTCGGGCGTCCAGCTGGGGAACACCTCCAGCTCGGTGGTGTCGTTCTCCAGGTTCATCACCTCGTTGCGCTCCACGTCGTAGGCGATCAGGTCGCTCTCCGCATCGAACACCTCAATCTTGTTGGGGTTGGTCACCTGAAAGGTCTGACTCGTATTGTTCGTGGAATAGACGATGAGCTTCAGCCACGGGTGCCACGCGGGGTAGACGCCTGCCGAGAGGATGGAGTCGTGCTTCATGTTGATCTTGCGTATCTCCCCGTCGTAGGCAATCACCGTCCCACCATGGTTCTGGCGGGCGTGGAACTGCATCCGCCGCGGGTTGTACTGCTGATAGTTGTGGCAGTTGATGCACTGTCCCCTACTCTCCTCGCTGCACAGCATATTGTCGTAGACCACCCGCTCGTCGTAGTTCTCCAAGCAGCGCTGGCTGATGGTCAGCTCCTCATAGCTGACGTACGACGGTGAGATGAGCCTGTAGCTCAGGTAGGGGTCGATGCTGTCGTTCGACACGTAGATGTCAAAGGGCTTGTACTTCGTCCACTGTCCGCTGTAGCACGCATAGACCTCCACGCCGATGCCCTTGCCGGCTGCCGCCCTGACAAGCCGCTGCCAGTCGTCTGGCGCCGGCGCGATGTGCCCGCCATCGCATAGCAGCTCCTCGCCGCCAGCCGTGAAGTGGGCCACCATCTGTTCGGGCTCTCGCTCCATCACGAAGGTCAGCGGTGCTATGTTCACGGGCACCGTCACTCCCCTGTAGTCAGGATAGATGTCGGGCTGCTCGTCCGTCGCTGTGTAGTGTTCAGGCAGGTGTGGTCCGCATGCGGCTGTCACCACCGCCACCATCAACATCAAGAACGTCTTTCTCATATCTATATTTTTGTGTTACAAATATACCAGGTCGTCGGTCAGGAAATAGTTGAAGAAGTAGGTGTCGCCATAGGTGGGATAGAGGGCGTCGCGCACCTCATTGATGTCCATGCCGTCGTATCGCGGCAGCACTTCCATGAAGCTGTCGTAGGTCTGCCGGATGTAGTCGTCGACCGTCACCTCGAAGGGAGCCGAGTCTTGCGTGACGGTGAACAGGTAGGCCGCCTCCAGGTAGTAGCGGGGCACGGGCGCTCCCGGGTGCTGGTTCAGATAGGCTGCGAAGCGCGGCCAGAACAGGCGGCTCTCCTTGGTCCACAGCGCCGCCAGCAGACACTGCTCCTGGAAATAGTGGTCGTCGCCGTTCATCTTTGCCAGGTGGTTCATCACGTACCGCTCCACATAGCCGTGGTCTGAGCCCACAATGTCGGGATACTGCAGCATACGGGCTACCGGACCCGTCTCGGCGTCCTTCTGCCGCTGCTCCGAGTGCTGCTGCAGCTGCTCCATCCGCTCTGCCCACTGACCGTGGAACAGCGTGTGGCGCAGCAGGCGCGTGTATTTATACATCACGTTCACCTCGTGGCTCATAAGCGCGCAACGGGCCATATACTTCAGGTGCTCCACACGCCAGCCGAACTCCACACCCGCCTCCACACACATGTGGTGGCAGTCGTTCAGCATGCCGTAGTGGTAGTAGATCATGTTGCCCACAAGCATCGATGCCTGGAGGGGGAAGGGCGATGCCGGCTTCTTCGAACCGTTGCGATAACGGTACATCTCTGTAGACTGTCGTCCCAG
>JAILHP010000049.1 GCA_024695705.1 Prevotella sp.
GTTGTAGTTTTCTTTTCTGCCATTTTTGTTAAAATTTTTACACGAAATCTTTGTGTTGAATGTTCTATAACATTTCTGCGTGCAAAGGTAGTGATTTTCCCTACAATAAGTAACTGATTATAAGCTCTTTTTACAGAAACAACCGTTATTCTTGACGTAGGTCAAGCGACGAACGCAGCAAGCAGAAAGAATTTCACTCTTTTTCTTGCAAGGAGGAGCTAGAACATTGTTCAAGCTACGAACGCAGCAAGCAGAAAGAATTTCACTCTTTTTCTTGCAAGGAGGAGCTAGAGCGAAGATCAAGCGACAACTGCAATTCCTCCAGCTGTTTGGGGTCCAGTTCACCTGGGGCATCCAGCATGACATCACGTCCGGAATTGTTCTTCGGGAAGGCGATGCAGTCGCGGATGGAGTCCAAACCAGCCATGATGCTGACGAAGCGATCAAGACCGAAAGCCAGACCGGCATGAGGCGGTGCACCGTACTTGAAGGCATTGATGAGGAAGCCGAACTGTGCCATTGCCCTTTCAGGCGTGAAGCCGAGTATCTCGAACATCTTCTCCTGCAGCTTGCCGTCGTGGATACGAAGCGATCCACCACCCACCTCGATACCGTTGCAGACGAAGTCGTAGGCCACAGCGCGGACGGCTTCCGGCCGTTCGTCCAGCAGGGGGATATCATCGGGGTTGGGCAGTGTGAACGGATGGTGCGTAGCCATGAGTCGCTGCTCCTCGTCGCTCCACTCAAAGAGCGGGAAATCAACAATCCACAGACACTCAAACCTGTTCTTGTCCCTCAGTCCGAGGCGGTCGCCCATCTCCAAGCGTAGCGTACAGAGCTGGGTACGCGTCTTGTTGGCCTTGTCACCACTCATGATGAGTACAAGGTCACCATCGTTGGCTCCCATCACCTCCTTCAGCTTGGCCCACACCTCAGGCTCGTAGAACTTGTCGATGCTACTCTTCACCGTGCCGTCCTGATTGAACTTCACATAGACGAGTCCCTTGGCACCCACCTGTGGACGCTTCACGAAGTCGGTCAGCTGGTCAAGCTGCTTGCGGGTGTAATCTGCACAGCCGGGCACCACGATACCGCCGATGTATGCTGCCTCGTTGAATACGGGGAACGTGCCCGTGCCTTTCAACACATCCATCAGTTCCACAAACTCCATGCCGAAGCGCAGGTCGGGTTTGTCGCTACCGAACCGGCGCATAGCCTCATGCCACGTCATGCGTTGCAGCTTAGGCAGTTCCACGCCACGCACCTCCTTGAACAGGTGACGCGCCAAGTCCTCAAATATCTCCAGCACATCCTCCTGGTCGGCAAACGACATCTCACAGTCAATCTGCGTGAACTCCGGCTGACGGTCAGCACGCAGATCCTCGTCGCGGAAGCACTTGGCTATCTGGAAGTAACGGTCAAAGCCTGAAACCATCAGCAACTGCTTCAGCGTCTGCGGACTCTGCGGCAGGGCATAGAACTGTCCCGGGTTCATGCGTGAGGGCACAACGAAGTCGCGTGCTCCTTCCGGCGTCGAACCAATCAGGATAGGCGTCTCTACCTCAATGAAGTCTTTGTTGTCGAGGAAGTTCCTGATGAGAATCGTCATACGGTGACGTAGCTCCAGGTTCTTGCGCACGCAGTTGCGGCGCAGGTCCAGGTAGCGGTACTTCATGCGCAGGTCGTCGCCGCCATCCGTATTGTCCTCAATGATAAACGGGGGCGTCTGGCTCTCGCTCAGCACGTTCAGCTCCGAGGCAATCACCTCCACCTCGCCCGTCGGCAGGTTCTTGTTCTTGCTCTCACGCTCGCTGACGGTGCCCTTCACCTGGATGCACCACTCACGCCCCAGCTTGTTGGCCTCAGCGCAGAGTGCTGAATCCTTGGCCTCGTTAAATACTAACTGTGTTATACCATAACGGTCACGCAAATCAACAAACGTCATGCCGCCCATCTTACGTGAACGCTGTACCCATCCGGCCAGTGTAACCACGCTGCCGGCATCCGTGAGCCGAAGCTCACCACAAGTCTTGCTTCTATACATTAATATATATTATTAGAAATTTGCCTGCAAAGGTAGTGCAAACCGAGCGAAATGCAAAATAAAATTCGATTTATTTTCATTTCAGAGGGGTTGCATACCTAAGAGATATATTCTCAGAGGTACGAATAAGCGAAAACATGAGCAATGCTCCCGCCCCTGATGTCGCCAATCCTAAATGCTGATGTGCCGTGTCCCTTTTTCTGATGTCGCCACTCTCTTACCTGTTGACTAGAGTCAACAAATCTGATGACTGCAGTCAACAAGTTTGATGACTATAGTCAACAAGTCTGGTGACTATAGTCAACAGGAAAAGGATACAGCACATCAGAAAAAAGGAGTGGCGGGCTCGGAAACAGGGATAAGGCCTCTGCTTACAACAGAATTCCTTAAATAAGTGTAAAAAGTCTGTTAAAAAGAACCAATTGTAAGAAAAAATCTTTACTTTTGCCCCGACATTTCGTCAAAAAGGTGAAAAAGCTCATAATTAAAAGGTTAAAGATATGAAGAAACTGTTATTAATGTCGCTCCTGCTGGTTTGTGGAATCAGCTTTGCCTCTGCTCAGGCAGAAATCAAGTTTGAGAAACTGACTCACAACTTTGGCACGTTCTCTGAAACAGAGGGCAAAGTAAGTTGTGTCTTCACCTACACCAATGTCGGCGATGCGCCGTTAGTTATCAATCAGGCCGTTGCTTCGTGTGGCTGCACGGTTCCTGAATACACCAAGACTCCTGTTCAGCCAGGCGAGACGGGCCAGATCAAGGTGACCTATAACGGAAAGGGCAAGTTCCCCGGCCACTTCAAGAAGTCTGTCACCGTCCGTACGAACGGAAAGGTTGAAATGACGCGCCTCTACATCGAGGGCGACATGACGGCGAAGGAAGAACAACAATAATCAAGATATTGTTCATCAAGAATTAGAGAATTAGAGAATTATTATCATTCGGGGCTACATGCTGCGTTGATAATAATTCTCTAATTCTTGA
>JAILHP010000092.1 GCA_024695705.1 Prevotella sp.
AATGTTAATACTTTGTTTTCTTGGTGCAAAGTTATGACGAAAAATACCTCATTCCAACATTTTTCATGTTTTTCTTCTCGTTTAGTTGCGACAACCCCTTGAAATAGCGACAAAGTTAGGGTGTGAGGCCGAAATTTGTCGCAAAAAGCTGGTTGCCAGTCGTCAAGCGAGCGCAATTTCTCCCAGGGAAAAGGAATGTGGAGCCAAATTTGGATTGATGCAGATTCGGTTGGATTTACCTAATGGTGGCTACCGTCTGGTAAAAAGATGGTATGGTGACACCGGGACAGAATACATTGACACTGGAACATCGAAATCTGCTGCTTAAAAAAGTCAACCGCCGTCCAGAAAAGGGCGGCAGTTTTTATTTTTTTTCAATCAAACAGCTTTTTCCAGATCCATAATACTGCTACGGCACCAACAACGCAGAAGACGAAGTTGGTGAGATAGCCTTTACCCAGCAGTTCTATGTGCAGCAGGTGACTGATAAAAGTACCTACATAGCTGCCAATGATACCCACGATAAGGTTCATACAGCATCCTTTGCCTTCACCACGTACAATGCGGTTGGCAACATAGCCGATACAAATTCCAGTAAGTATCGGCCATGCCGTGAAATCTGCAATATGTTCTAACATGCTTTTATCCGTTGAGTAGCGTGATAAGCTCCTTCATGCCCTCGCTGGCACCCTTCTGGATGTGGGTGAGGTTGGCGATGCCTGAGCCAATGGCTGGGCTGGGGTCAATGAGATAGATGGGAGTGCCGGGCTTCACGTAGTGAACGAGTCCTGCTGCAGGATAGACCACGAGGCTGGTACCGATGATGACGAGGATGTCGGCCTCCTGTACCTCTTCGGCAGCAACGGTGATATTGGGCACGGCTTCACCGAAGAAGACGATGAAGGGGCGCAGCAGGGAGCCGTCTCCGGCTAACGTGCCTGGCTCAATCTCGCAGTTGTCGGGGGTAAGCTGCTGGTGGTAACGCGGGTCATCGACATCGCGGCTGGAACAGACCTTCATCAGTTCGCCATGCAGGTGGATGACCTTCGACGAGCCAGCCTGTTCGTGCAGATTATCTACGTTCTGGGTGACTACGGTCACGTTGTACTTCTCTTCCAGGGCAGCCACGAGACGGTGTCCTTCGTTGGGCTTCACGCCCCAGCATTTCTTGCGGAGCATGTTGTAGAAGTTGGTTACAAGGGTAGGGTCTGCGAGCCATCCTTCGTGGGTGGCCACCTTCTGTACGGGAAAGTTTTCCCATAATCCATCGGCATCGCGGAAGGTCTTGAGACCGCTTTCCACTGACATGCCGGCACCGGTAAGTACTACAATCTTTTTCATGTCTTTAGGCTTTTATTGCTGCAAAGGTACGAAATAATTCGTAATTCATTATTCATTATTCATATTTTTTTATACCTTTGACTTCGTCGAAGGTACTTTCGTTCGAAAATATTAAGAAAAACAAGTTTTCCTTTGTATTTTGCTCACTTATTCGTACCTTTGCAGCAAAAACAATACAGAATATGATGAGGATGAAAATGAAACGTACCGTTCTTTTATTTTTTTATTCTTTTGTTTTATTCTTCAGCTCACCTTCAATGGCTGAGGAAGGACACCGTCTGTGGCTGCGTTATGACACGTTGAGCAAAGCGAAGGTCACGCTGGCCATTCCGCCTGCAGTACGTGGCGGGCACGAGAACGTCACCACACCGACCATCGACATTGCCGTGCGTGAGTTGCAGATGTTCTCTAAGAGTGACGAGATAATACTGAAGATTGACCGTTCGCTGCCCGACGACGAGGGCTTTACGGTAACGGAAGTCAACGAGAAGCGCAATTATATTATCGCGGCACACAACGACATCGGTCTGCTGTACGGTGCCTATTACGTGCTTGAGAACGAGAGAGACAATAAAACGCATTGCTATCAGACACCTGCCACGTTCCGCCATAACGCCCCCTTCTACAAGCTGCGCCTGTTGAACCACTGGGACAACCTGGACGGTTCGATAGAGCGTGGTTATGCCGGTGAGAGTATCTTCTGGAGCGGGGATGACGCTCAACACTCAACGCTCAATACTCAACTTATAGAAGAATACGCCCGTGCGAACGCCTCTATCGGCATTAATGGCTCAGTGCTGAACAACGTGAATGCCTCGCCGAAGATGTTGACGGCTCCTTATTTAGAAAAGGTGAAGGAAATTGCCGATATCCTGCGGCCCTACGGCATCCGTGTCTATCTCTCCATCAACTTCGCAACACCGATGGCGTTGGGCGACACCGAGACGGCCGACCCGCTCAACGAACAGGTGGCTGCATGGTGGAAGAAGAAAGCTGACGAGATATACAAACTCGTGCCTGACTTCGGCGGTTTCTTAGTAAAAGCCAACAGCGAGGGACAGCCAGGTCCTGGCGACTATCACCGCTCGCATGCCGACGGTGCCAATATGTTGGCGCGGGCGCTGAAACCGTATGGGGGCATCGTGATGTGGCGCTGCTTTGTCTATGGAGCGAACCACAAGGGTGAGGACCGTGTGAAGCAGGCCGTGTCGGAGTTTAAACCCTTGGACGGTATGTTCATGGACAACGTCATCCTGCAGACGAAGAATGGTCCGCTCGACTTCCAGCCGCGTGAGCCATACAGCCCCATTTTCGACCAGATTACCCACACGCCGAACATGGTGGAGTTGCAGATAACGCAAGAATATACAGGTCAGTCAAAGCACTTGGTATATCTTGGTCCAATGTGGCAGGAGTTCTTCCAGAACGTCAACCCGGCATCGCTGAAGGGCATTGCTGGTGTGGCAAATATAGGACTTGACCGCAACTGGTGCGGCCATCACTTCTCACAGGCTAACTGGTACGCTTTCGGACGCATGGCATGGGACCCCATGCTGTCGTCGCAGGATATTGCCGCCGACTGGCTCAACCTGACATTCCCAGAGTTAGGCTATCATGGCTGGACATCCTGGATGGAACTGAGTCGCAAGGCATGTGTGAACTACATGATGCCGCTTGGTCTGCACCACATCTTCAAGTTTGACCACCACATGGGTCCTGAGCCTGACGGCTTTATTGCAAGCTACCCCCTGGAGTGGTGCCCCGTGTATTACCATAAGGCTGATAAAGATGGCATCGGTTTCGACCGTACCGTGGCTACGGGCACGGGTGCTACGGCGCAGTACAGGGATGAGCTGGCCCGTCTCTATGAGGACATCAACACCTGTCCAGAGGAGTATCTGCTGTGGTTCCACCATGTGCCCTGGACCTACAAGATGAAGAACGGCCAGACGCTGTGGGAGAACATGCAGACGAAATACAATGAGGGTGTACGGCAGGTTGAGGAGATGGCCGCCCGATGGCAAGAGATGAAACCCTACGTGGATGAGCAACGTTGGCGTGAGGTAGATGAGCGCCTGCAGCAGCAGGTGCGTGATGCCCGTGAGTGGCGTGACGTCTGCATCGGCTACTTCGGCAGTTTCGTTTCAGAATGAACAAATGTCTTACAGTCCTTCTGGCGTTGTGTCTGCTGACATCGTGTCACAAGAAAGCCAGGGAACATCCGCCTGTGACGGTGGAGGTCATCAACCGTATGACGCCTGTCAAGGATCAGGGGAAGAGTCAGACGTGCTGGGTCTATGCCATGCTGGCTGCCATCGAGACGGAGCACATAGAGCGTGGTGACTCGGTGAACCTGTCGGCTGCTTACGTGGAGTACATGCTGCAGAATGAGAAAGATGCTCCCGAGAGTAAGCGTGGTATGGGCGTAACGTGTATCAATCTGATTCAGAAGTATGGACTGTGCGGGTATGATGCCTACCGCAAGATGGACGCTGACATCGCTCCGCCGAAACAGGTGTTTATGTTAGGAGCCGTCTATACGCCACATGAGTTTGCCCGTAGCGTGTGTGCCCCTGACGAGTACATCGCCCTGACGAGTAACGATGACGAGCCCTACAACCAATTGATTGACGTCAACACGGCCGATAACTGGGAGCACAACCGCTTCTGGAATATTCCCATGGATTCTTTGGTTGCCAAGACGGAACGTGCTGTCCGCCATCGTCATGGCGTGTGCTGGGAGAGCAAGGGACACGCTATGGCCATTGTCGGCTTGGGACGTGACACCCAGAACCGCCGCTACTTTATCATGAAAAACTCGTGGGGTGACGATGATGCCGACCACGGCCTGGTATATATGACATACGAGCGCTTCCAGAAAGAAACGCTCGCAGTAGAAATGACGCAGGAGGCTTACGGACCTCTTACTTATTCAGCTTCCAAGTAACACCGTCCTTGGTGTCCTTCACCTCGAAGCCGGAAGCTGCCAGCTCATCACGTATCTTGTCGGAAGTTGCCCAGTCCTTGTCGGCCTTGGCCTTGGCACGCAGCTCCAGCACCATGTCAACCACCTTGCCGAAAGCTTCCTCGCGGCTTTCTTGGGTGTTGGCGGATAGCTGTTGGGTGTTGGCTGTGAGTCCGAGGATATCTTCAGCGAAGAGGTGCATGACCTCCTTCAGCTCCTTCAGGCAGTCGGCACAGATAGTGGCCTTGTGGTCAAGCAGCTTATTGATGGTCGAGCAGGCCTCGAACAAGTAGCTCAACACGAGCGGAGTGGCAAAGTCGTCGTTCATGGCATCGTAGCACTTCTGACGAAGTTCTTTGACCACCTTTTCCGTTTCGGCGTCGCATTGTGGCGAAACCTGAATGCGCTCCAGGTCGCTGATAGCGTTGGTAAGCTTCTCCAGTCCCTTCTCGGCAGCAACGAGCGCGTCGTTCGAGAAGTCAACCGTTCCGCGATAGTGGGCAGAGAGGATGAAGAAACGGATGGTCATGGGCGAGAACGCCTTTTCCAGTTTCTCGTGGTTGCCCGTGAAGAACTGCTCCAAAGTGATGAAGTTACCCAGCGACTTGCCCATCTTCTGTCCGTTGATGGTAATCATGTTGTTGTGCATCCAATACTTCACAGCCTGATGACCCATGGAGGCTACGGCCTGTGCTATCTCGCACTCATGGTGGGGGAACACCAGGTCCATGCCGCCGCCGTGAATGTCGAACTGCTCACCCAGGTACTTACGTCCCATGGCAGTACACTCACAATGCCAGCCGGGGAATCCGTCGCTCCACGGGCTGGGCCAGCGCATGATATGCTCTGGACTGGCTTTCTTCCAGAGGGCAAAGTCTGCCTGATGGTGCTTCTCGCCGATGCCAGCCAACTCGCGACTCTCGTCCTTGATGTTCTCTAACGAACGACCAGACAGGACACCATAGGAAGGCCATCCCTTGACATCCTGACTTTTCTTGTTATAAGCCTCAATGTCGAAGTAGATGCTGCCGTTCGACTCATAGGCAATGCCGTTGTCCAGAATCTGCTGCACCAGTTGCTGCTGCTCAATGATGTGACCCGTGGCATGCGGCTCAATGCTGGGACGCAGCACGTTCAGCGCGTCCATGGCCTGATGGTAGCGGTTGGTATAGTACTGGGCAATCTCCATCGGCTCCAACTGTTCCAAGCGTGCCTTCTTGGCAATCTTGTCCTCGCCCTCGTCAGCATCGTGCTCCAAGTGACCTACATCTGTGATGTTACGTACATAGCGTACCTTGTAACCCAGATGTTTCAGATAGCGGAACAGCAGGTCGAAGGTGATGGCAGGACGGGCATGACCCAGATGAGGGTCGCCATAGACGGTGGGACCACATACATACATGCCCACATTGGGGGCATGCAACGGCTCGAAGCGCTCCTTCTGGCGCGTCAGCGTATTATAGATAACCAGTTTTGATTCCATATGCTTTCGTTTAACTGGGCGCAAAGGTACAAAAAAAAAGTGAAAAGTGACTGCTGAGTAGCATTTTTTCACTTTTCACTCTTCACTTTTCACTTCCTCACTCGTCCATCGGATAGCGAACGTTCCATTTCTTGCGCAGGTCGTCCATGAGTTGCATGATGTAGAGCATTTCAACATGTGGCATCTCACGAGGTTCCTTCAGTCCGTCAATGAGTGCCATCTGACAAGCCAGGAACTGGTATTCATAACCAGTAATCTGCTTCGGCACATGAATGGTCTCAACATAAATGCGGTCGGGACCGTTGACGGTGATAGTTTGTGGATTGTTGACGTTGTCAATGATAATATTCCCCTCTGTACCAGCAATGACACCGATATTGTCGCCTACACACGAGGCGCTGGACTGCACATTGGCCACAATGCCGTCGCTAAGCAGCATGGTGATGGTGTTGGTGAGGTCCATACCTGTATCGGACTTCACACAGTGGCCGTCAATCATCGTGATGTTGCTGTCAGTAAACATGCGGACGAAGTTGATGACATAGACTCCGAGGTCGAGCAAGGCACCACCACAGAGGTCAGGGCGCATGATGCGTTCCTTGTTGCCCATGGAATAGCCCAGTGTGGCGGTAATCAGTTTGGGGGTACCGATGCGCCCGTCGGCAATCAATTTCCTGACGATGCCTACGGCTGGCTGATAGCGTGTCCAGATGGCTTCAGCCAGGAAGACGCCATGTTCGTGTGCCAAGTCGATAATCTCCTTGGTCTGTCGGGCATTAGCCATGAATGCCTTCTCCACCAGACAAGGCTTACCGGCAAGAATAGCCTCCTTGGTGACGTCATAATGGTGGGAGTGGGGCGTACCCACGTAGATGAGGTCTACATTCGGGTCAGCTATCAACTCGCTGTACGACCCATAGGACTTCTGAATGCCCCACTGCGCAGCGAAAGCCTCCGCAGACTCCTTTCTTCTGGAGCCTACGGCATAAGCCTCGCAACTATCCATTCCTTTCAGGGTGAGAGCAGCCTTAGCGGCTATCCATCCTGTTCCAATAATACCTACCTTCATCCTCTAGCCATTTTGTAGATTGCTTCCATGTCCTCAGCCTTCAGTACCTTTAAGGCACCGCAGGTAGAGGTATAGTTGCGACTGCACTTACGCACCATCTCCTTGATTTCCTCGTCGGTGATGTCCTTGCCGATGAGTTCCTTGATGTTGATAGGCATGCCGATGGCGTGATAGAAACGTTCCATGGCCTCGATACCTTTGTTGGCGGTACCCTCAGGGTCTGTGAAGTCATTGGGTACATCCATCACGTTGACGGCAAAGCGTACGAAGCGACGCAGGTTCTCGTGCATGGTATAGCGTGCCCAACTGGGCCAGATAGCAGCCAGACCTGCACCATGAGTGACATCGAACATGCCACTGAGCTCATGTTCCAGTTGGTGGGTAGCCCAGTCGCCGGTAGCGCCACAGCCTGTCAAGTCGTTGTGCATCAGTGAACCACCCCACATAATCTGTGCACGATAGCGATAGTCCTCAGGATTCTTCAGCACAGGGAAGACTGCATTTTTGATGTTACGCAATGTAGCCTCGGCAAGGTCCGTTGTCAGGTCCATGTCGTCGTCCTTGGTGAAGTAGCGTTCCATGGTGTGCATCATCATGTCGGTGACACCTGCTGCCGTCTGGTAGGGAGGCAACGTGAAGGTGCGCTCAGGATTCATGATGGCGAACTTGGGGCGCGATAGGTTATTGGAGTAGCCCAACTTCACGTCACCATCCTCATTGGTGATAACACTCGACTCGCTCATCTCACTGCCTGCAGCAGGAATGGTCAGCACAGCGGCTACGGGCAGCATGGATTTGGGCTCTGCCTTGCCCAGATAGATGTCCCATACGTTGCCTTCGAAGGGTACACCATAGGCAATGCACTTTGACGAGTCGATGACGCTACCGCCACCCACAGCCAGAATGAAGTCGATACCCTCCTTGCGGCAGATGTCGATACCTTTCTGTGCCAAAGAGAGACGTGGGTTAGGTACCACACCACCCAGTTTGATGAACTCAACGCCACCGGCTGACAGCAGTCCGCAGATTTTGTCGAGTAGTCCCGACCTCTCAGCACTCTTGCCACCATAGTGTACCAGCACCTTCGTGCCACCATACTTTTTTACCAGTTGAGCAACCTGCTCTTCACTCTCTTTACCAAATACCACCTCAGTCGGTGCATAGTAATTAAAATCTTTCATAGTTGTATTGTTTTATAATTTGATATTTGTTTTCTGTAGGGTATTGTCGGCACTCGATGAACCAGCCATCAGTTGGTATTGTCCGGATTGGAAACGCATAGTGTTTGACTGTGCATCCCACGTTTCCAGACGCTGACGAGGAATGGTCATTGTCACATTGCGCTCCTCTCCAGCCTTCAAGTAAACCTGCTGATAGCCGCAAAGGGTCTTGAGGGGACCTGCTTGATCAGCGGTGCGACGGAAATAGAGTTGAACGGTCTCTGTACCATCCATCTTGCCCGTGTTCTTTACCTTGACGGTAACGGTGACAGAATCGCCCTTTGATTTGACCTTAGGCTTAGAAATAGAGAACGTTGTGTAGCTCAGACCGTGACCGAAGGGGAACAGCGCCTCACCCGTGAAGTAACGGTAGGTGCGGTTCTTCATGGTGTAGTCGAGGAAATTGGGCAACTGGTCAGTGCTACGGTAGAAAGTAACGGGCAGCTTGCCGGAGGGGTTATAACGTCCAGTGAGTATGTCAGCCAATGCTGCACCACCCTGCTCGCCGTCGTACCACCACTGGATGATAGCGTCACAGGTCTCCAGTTCTGGTGTCAGTGCCATAGCTCCACCAGAGCAGTTGACAAAGACCACCTTCTTGCCCGCCTCGTGCAAGGTGCGCAACAGGTCACGCTGTGCCTGTGGCAGTTCGATACTGGTGCGGTCGCCACCACGGAAGCCAGGTTCGTTAACACGCATCTCCTCACCCTCCAAGCGAGGCGAGATACCACCAATGAAGATGACGGTCTCCGCATTACCCAACTGTGCCAGTATTTCTTGTGGCGTGGGCGATGCCTTGTGCTGGATATCAAAATTCAATGCGCCATAGCCAGTCTCCTGTACATATTCTATCTGTATATGATAGCGCTCACCTGCCTTTACGGCTATCTCCTTCTGTGCCAGTTGGATGCGTTGGCGGGCCTGCCAGAGATTGACGATGGTGTCACCATTGACCAACAGGCGTAATTTGTCATCGCCACTAATGGTGAAGATGAGTGTCTCGTCGCGGGTGGGGATGAGTGTACCTTCAAGACTGGCTGAGAAGTTCTCCAGATTGACACCTGGAGCAAAGACGGTATTGCCACCATTGCTCAGTTTAATAGGTTCTGTCAGTGTAACGGTGGTGGCAGGTGTACCCGTCATCTCGGTATTGTTATAGTAGAGCACCTGAATGCCCTGACCGCCTGATGGAGAAATAATCTCCTTGAAACGGCTCTCGTAGCTCTCATTACGGGTTAGTCCACAGCCTTGCACATAGGGCACATCACCCAATAGTTGGCGGATACCCTCCAAGGCAGTGACGGTCTTGGTGGGATAGCCGGCATAGTTGCCCCATTGCATCACGGAGTCGTTGGCGTTAGGGCCCATGACGAAAATGCGAGAGGTTAGGGGTGAGTGGTTAGTGGTTAGTGGAAGAATACCGTTGTTCTTTAGCAGGACAATGCTTTTACGTGCCATGTCGAGAGCTAACTGCTTGTGTTCTTCAGAAGCGACGACCGAAGACGGAATCTTCGTCCACGCTACTAAATCGTCGCTGTCGAAGTCGCCCACCTCGAAACGGGCAATAAGCAGACGACGCAGAGAACGGTCGAGATCACTCTCCTTAATGTCACCACGACGGACGGCCTCAGGTAGGTGACGATACTCCGAACCACATTCTACATCGGTTCCGGCAAGTACAGCTTGGACAGAAGCCTCTTCGCTGTCCTTGGCGGTATTGTGCCAACGAGGCAGGAAGTCACGAATGGCTCCGCAATCGCTGGTAATCAGTCCTTGGAAACCCCACTCATCACGTAGAATCTGCTGTTCATAGCGGTGCTGGCTGCAACATGGCTGACCATCGATACGCTGGTAGGCACACATCACCTCAGCCACCTTTCCCTCCTGCACCAAACTCTTGAAAGCGGGCAGGTAGGTTTCCCAAAGGTCACGCTCTGGCAAATCCTCCACGTTAAAGGTGTGGCGATTCCACTCTGGTCCGCTGTGTACGGCAAAGTGCTTGGCACAGGCCAGCAGTTTCTTGTAATTGCCTATCCACTGACCATCATAGGTCATGCCTTGCAGACCACGTACGACAGCCAATCCCATCTGAGCTGTAAGGAAGGGGTCCTCGCCATAGGTCTCCTGACCACGACCCCAGCGTGGGTCACGGAAAATATGGATGTTAGGAGTCCAGAACGACAGACTCTGGTAGTGACGGATGTTTCCTGAGGCTTTTGCCTGACGAGCTTTTACGCGAGCCTCGTCACTCACGGCCGTAAAGACGCGGTGTAGCAGGGCATCGTCCCATGACGCTGCCATCGCCATCGTGATGGGGAAGACGGTGGCATAGCCGTTGCGCCCCACACCGTGCAGCGCCTCGTTCCACCATTGGAACTGCGGTATCTGCAGACGGTCAATAGCTGGTGATGTATCCATCATCAGACTGACTTTCTCTTCTAATGTCAGTCTTTTCAATAAATCATCAGCGCGCTGTTCAGCTGTCAACTGTGGATTTTTGTATGGCAGTGTCTGTGAAAGTACAGGGAGCACGCAGACTGTTGCCAACAGACAAATAGTGATGAGTTTTTTCATATAATTATTTTTCGGTTTTAGATATATTTGTTGCTATCTCACCAAGCTCGCGCGTCAGTCGACTGATGTCGTTGGCACTCTCCTGCATACGCTCGGTGATATCGGTGATCTCGTCAGGTTCCAAACTATTACAACTGGCGGTGAGTACCTGCGCAAAGCCACTAATGATATTGAGTGGTGTGCGTATCTCGTGATACATATCATGGATGAACTCGGCCTTCTTGCGGTTGGCGTCAATCTTGAGTTGGTAGGCCTCAGTGAGTTCGTCGTTGTGTTGCTGGAGTTCGTTGTTGACACGTTGGATGGCCGAGACGGATTCAGCGAGCGACTGTTTCATGAGGATAAAGCTGTTGGCCAGTCTGCCTATGCTGTCGTGGCGCGGACTGCGGTTTAATGGCTCGTCGAACACGCCGTCGGCGATGCGCTGTGCCTGCAGGTCAAGTTGTTTTAAAGGTTGGATATTACGTCGTATAACTTGATAGCAAACAAAGAGGAGCAGGAGCAGACCTACAGAGATAATCACCATGACGAAAGCAAAGAGGCGGTTGTAACGGGCAAAGATGTCGCTGGCGGGACAGACAATGGCAATGCTCCAGCCCGTGCCCGTACGCTTCAAGGGAGTGTAGAAAATGAAGGCATCCTGTCCGTCAACAATGGTCTCAGTCATACCACTGCGCCCGGCGAGCATGGCCTTGCCAAGGGCATCGATGTCGCGACGAGCCTCTGGAGCAGCATCACTGAAGATTGTTTCGCGGTAGAGCTTTGCCGTATCGGGGTGCGCCAGATAGACACCATTACGGCCCACCATGATAGCTGCAGAATGAGGGTAGGGCTGAAGACTGGTGACGGCCTGGGATATCCATTTCAGTGTCAGGCTGGCGGTGAGTGAACCGACGTAGTGCCCTTCAGCGTCGCGCATGGGACAGCAATAGCTGGTCAGAATGTCGGGTGATGAGAGTGTTCCCTCATTATAGTCGTCATAGGCATCGACCCAGCAGGGTGAACCCTGATTGCGTGGTGAACTGTACCATACCTTTTCAAAGTACTCAAAGGGTCCTTCGCGAACGGTAGTGATGCTGTCGCCCTGACGTAATGAGTAGGCTGAGAAGTAGCGTCCCATCTCTGGGAAGAAATCGGGTTCCATGGAGATGGCCATACCTGTTAGGAAAGAGTTCTCGACGATGGCACGACGGGTAAAGGCAAGTAATGAGTCAGGGTGCAGATGGTGTGGCGTCGTTTGTGCCATGTGGTTGGTAACGAGTTCTGTCTCGTCCATGATGCCGTTGATGCGTACAACGGTATTCTCCAACGACTGGGTAGCACGTTCGATGGCCACACGTTGGATATAACGCTTGCAGCGGTAGAAGAGGAAACCGAACATCAGCGTGAAAAACACCGTGATAATCAACACGATGGTGAGGCCGAGACGTAATGAGATGTGCTCGCGGAGATTGCGGAATAGACGGTTCTTCATGACTTCGTAGGATTTTCCATTAATTGGTCGAGCAGTTCAGTAATGGTCTTGGTAGCCTGCATGATGTCGGTCTGGTGAGCCGTCATCTGCTCCTTGGAAAGGGTTTGGTAGTCACGACAGATGGCTTCCGTGCTCTGACATAGTTGTTCAACGGGAGCAGCCATGCGGTCAGTCATATTGGAGAGTACTTTCTCGCGAAGTGTCTCGTAGGCCTTCGCTTCTGCGTAAGCAGCCTGTAGCTCATCGTTCTGTCGACTCAGCGTGTCCTGCTTCTGCTGCATCTCGGACATATAGGTAGCCAGTGATGTCTGCATCTTCTTCAGACTGTTCTGCAGACGCCCAGCCTCATGCTTGTGCTGAGCCTCAGGAATCGGTGTATCGAGATGACCGTTAGCGATGCTCTGTGCTGCATCAGCCAACAGATGGAGCGGACGCAGGTGGCGCGCCACGACAAGAAAGATGATAAAGAGCAGAAAGAATACGCCGATGCCGCCCCTGAGCAGGAGAAACCACTGCACACCAGGGTTGTATTCGTAGATGTCTTTGGCTGGACAAACCACCGCAAGGTTGAAGTTGCGTTCAGCGATGGGCTGTGTGAAGATATAGATTTCATGACCTTCATACAGCATCTGACGATAGCCGCGCTCGTCGCCAGCAATATAGGTGCTGAGCTGACTGCTGTCGCGCTGGCTGACGAACATTTCGGCGTTGGGTAACCACTGTTGGATAGCTTTCTCGTAATCATTCTCTGCAACGAGTTGTTCGATACGTCCGCGGTTAACCCTGAATGACTGGTGCTCCAGACGTGCTGTCATCTCTCCCTGCGTCAGCATGTTGTTGATGCGTAACGCAGTATTCTCCAATGCTTGTTGAGTGATGTCTATCGACTCGTGGTGGATGGCATCTTGTGAGAATCGAGCCAAGAGGAAGATGACAATACCCGTGATAACCAGCACAAAGCCAGCTACCCACAGTGTTAACTGCCAAGTGAATGAGGTATGTATCTTCTCTTTGAGTGTCATAGCGGATTATTTCGGTGCAACGATATTCTTGAATGAGGAACCGAAGATGACGTACTGAGTGTTACCGGCGATGGTTCCTTCGTTTTGTCCCCAGAGGAAGGGCCAGTCGTCGAAGTTCTCGAAGTGGTCGGGCTTGCGGAACAGCAGACCGGGGGCGACGTTGCCGGGGATGGCGGAGAAGTCGGCGCGGTTGTTGCCGTAGAATACCTGCTTGGGACGGGCAGCACCCACCACAGCTACGAAGGAATAGTTATGGTACGGATGACAGCCATAGAGCCAGTTGGCCACGCGGTACACCTCGTCTTTGCTCACGATGTCGGGATAGTAGATATGGGCGTAGTTCACGGTGATGCCGAAGTTCAGTACGGCATTGACACCTGCCCAGTTGCCCAGTCCGATGGGCACGCCATAGGGGTTCTGCTTGTCGAAACTCTTAATGTATTCTGCATACTGCTGGACGGCAGGGCGCAGTTTCTCTTTATAGGAAGCGTCCTTCATGGGGATGCTGTCAAGCATGGTCTGCAGGTTGCGGATGACATCACGGGAGATTCGTGATGCACCAGATGTGGTGCCGTCACCTATGCCTGTCAGCCAGTCGTTGTCTGCCTCTGCCTGACGATCGCGACGGTTAGGACGTTTGGCAATGAGTTCGTTGGCTTCCTTGCGCAGACGGTCGGCCTGTTTCTCTGCCCTTGCAGCTAAGTCATCGTTATAGCCCTTGAGTACACGGGCGGCAGAAGTGAAGACTCCTGCGGCCTGTAAGTCGAGACGGGGATTGCGGGTGGTGAAGGCCCACATATCGTCAGGCGTTCCACTACGCTTGCCGTCGGCGCTGACCTCATAGGGCTTCAGTGACGGGTCGTAGTGCAGACCGTCGGTAATAGAGGCAGCATCGCCGAGGTGGTGGTAGTTGTCGAGGACGGAATTGGAGAGTGTCTGTGACATGTGGCCAATCTGCTCTGCCTGTGTCACGAGGTTTAACACGCCATGCTCAATGAATTGTAGGATGTCGGGTTTCCCGTCAGGACGGTGCAGCTCTACGTATCGCTGTTCCTGGCTGACGAAGGTCTCGTCACGCTGGGGGTGGAACAACTCCCAGGTACGGATGAAGTTCTGTACCACGTTGATGTTGGAACCTGTCTCGATGTCGAAGTCACCAGCATCGAAGAATCCACCGACATTCAGTCCGGGAATTAACTCATAGGGCTTGTACTTTGTTTCCGTGGTCTTTCCCTGACTATGCAGGTCGAAATGGTCGCTCTCTGGTGCCTGCAGGTAACCCTCTTTGAACGGTTCACCGTGCCAGGTGCGATAGCCTTCGGTAACGTACATGTGGTTCATGTGGATAGGTACCCACACATCGGTGGTGGCATCGGTAATCTTGTCATAGACGTGCTCGTCGATGAGGAAGTCGTTGGTCTTGGTGTTTCCATATTGGATGTAATAGACGCCAGGTTCCCTCACTGACGAGAAGTCGAACTTCACATAATTATATTTATAGTAGGGCCCCCAGGGTTTAACGGTGGCAGAGTAGGCGACAGTGGTGGTTCCGTCGGGGTTGAGGCGCATCAGGCTAGCCGAACCGGTCTGCACATCGTTTTTGTCGAGTTCGATGACGGCGACTTTCGGCTGTTCGGGGATGTAGCCAACCTGTGAGAAACCGATGTTCGGTTCACGAATCCAGTTGGGAACGGCGTGGGGCTCCACCGTCCACGTCACTACCTTGCCTGTCTTGCCTTTAGGGAGTACGCTACGCAGCACAAACCAACCATTCTGTGCCAGCATGCGACCGTCGTAGAGTTTCAGTTCAGCATCATCGCTGCTGATACGGATCATGCGCTCTGGTGTATCAGTAGCCAGCGTGATGTCGTGACCAGTTTCCAACGGCAGTGGATCGACGAAACGGTCGGTGCCACGGTCGTCATAGGTCTTGAAACCCTTGAACTGGCGAGGCTTCTCGCTGTTGGGACGGGTAATGGTCTGGCTGGTGGCATAACGGGGTAGGCGACCTAAACGGCCATCCATGGTGTAGGTCTTCAGCCAGTACTGTGAAGGCAGGAACTCAATGTTGAGGCCAGCTTCGCCAGCTAGTTTTTCGGGTACGGGTTTGTCGAGCCATACGGCTATCTCCACCGCTTTGCCTTTGGCTGTGACGACGATACGACTATCGAAATCGTAGTCGTTGTAACGCAGGTTGACTTCGATGCTGCCGTTCTCACGGTTCACTTTGCGGTCGGTCATTCTCGGGACAAGGTCCCATTGTTCTGGCGTATTGTTCAAACGCACGGCACCGCCCTGTATGGTGCGTACTCCATGATGGATAATCTCAATGCCGGAGTTTTTCTCGTCGTTGAAACCACCATTGAAGCTGTTGCTAAACACTAGGATGTTGACACCCTGACGCTCGAAATAATCGAGGTCGTTCAATTTGAGGTCTTGGGCACACAATGCTGTCGTCGCCAGCAATCCGGTGGTGAAGAATAGTAGCTTTCTCATGTTGAAGTCTTGATTGGTATATAGTTTTTGTGGGTTTTTATTTTGACGTTTCTAAGGGCTGTTTGTCAAACAGAGAGAGTTTGTTATTAAAGAATATTAACAAAAAATGGACTACGATGTGTACCGTAGCCCATTTTTTATAGATAACTGTGGAATATCTTTTTACTTGACGTACTCTGCAAAGTCAGTCAGGTGCATGTCGCCCTTGCGAGCCAGCGTGTCGTGCATGGCAAAGGCGGCAGTCAGGTTGTGACGGGTCTGACCCATCTTCGAAATCTTCAGGTAGTCCCACAGCAGTTGCTTGTAGTCGGGGTGTGCACAGTTCTCGATAATGCACTCGGCACGCTGTGCAGGCGACTTGCCACGCAGGTCGGCAACACCCTGTTCAGTAACGATGATGTTAACATCATGCTCTGAAGAGTCCTGGTGAGAAACAAAAGGTACGATACTTGAGATAACGCCACCCTTTGCTACTGACGGGCAGGTGAAGATAGAGAGGTACGCGTTACGGATGAAATCACCCGAGCCACCGATACCGTTCATCATCTTCGTACCGCTGATGTGGGTAGAGTTGACGTTACCATAGAGGTCGGCCTCGATGGCCGTATTGATGGCGATAACACCTAAGCGGCGGATGATTTCAGGCGAGTTGGAAATCTCGCTCTGGCGCAGGGTCAGGTGCTGCTTCATGTAGTCCATGTTGTCGTAAACCTGCATCAGACAGTCGTTAGAGACAGTCAGCGAACAAGCGGAGGCGTCCTTCACACGACCGTTGAGCATCATCTCGATGACACTGTTCTGGATAACCTCGGTATAGATATTGAAGTCGGGCACGTGCTTATCCTCGCCCAGGGCGCCGAGGATAGCGTTGGCCGTTGAACCTACACCACTCTGCAGGGGCAGGAACTCCTTGGGAATACGACCCTTGTGCATTTCCTCTACCAGGAACTCAGCAGTCAGGAAACCAATCTTATCGGTAACGGGGTCGCTGTCCTTGAAGGAACGGGCCTCGTCAGGGATGTTGCACTCTACGACACCTACCACCTTCTCCTTGGGAATAGAGACATAAGGTACACCGATGCGGTCGCCAACGTGCTCAATGGGAATAGCCTTGCGGTAAGGGGGGTCCAGAGGCTCATAGACGTCGTGGATGAACTTAGCATTGGGGTTGTGGAAGCTGTTCAGTTCCAGGATGACGTGCTTAGCCAGACGAGCGGCAGTGGGAGAGATACCACCAGCGGCAGTCAGATAGACATGATAGTCATTGCCTACTTCCTCAATGTCGCAAACCTCCAAAATAGCCCAATCCAACGGACCATAGAAGCCGTAGCGCAGCTCTTGGGCCATGTGGCTTAGGTGCAGGTCGTTGTAAGGAATCTCACCCAGATTGACGTGCTTGCGGAAATCGGGGTTCGTGGTGTAAGGGGCACGATAGAGGATGGCCTGTGCATTTGCCAGGTCACCATCGGTGCTCTGTCCTGTAGAAGCGCCTGTGAAGATAGCCACTTTGAACTCGCGGCCAGCTTCGTGCTCAGCGACAGCAATCTTTGCTAACTCCTTGGTTGTAGCCTTAGCCACACCGGCAGGCGTAAAACCACTCATGGCGATATGGTCGCCATTCTTAATCAGTGCTGCAGCCTCGGCAGCAGTCATACGTGTATAAGCCATAATCTGTTAAATTTGCAAATTTTGCATGCAAAAGTAATCAAAATCCTACTAATCGCCAAATAAAACTTACAATTTTTCTCCTTTCCTTCTGTCCTTACAGGTATTCCATCAGCACATCCCATACGGCAATGATGTGGCAGATGCTACCTGCCAGCACGAAGAAGTGGAACACGGAGTGCATGAAGGGTCTCTTGTGTAGAGAATAGAACAGGGCGCCTGTGATGTAGCATACGCCCTCAGCGATAATCCATATCACGGCAGCTGTTGATACGCTGTCGATGAGGGGCTTGAAAGCTACCAGCACTGACAGACCCATGCCGATAAAGCAGAATGTCTCGATGTTGGAGTGCTCTTGTAGTTTTACGAAACTGACGATGGTGCCAGCTATGGCGCAGATCCACACAAACGAGAATAGCGCCCATCCCCAGTAGCCTTGTGTGAGCAGTGCCACCAGTGTCAGTGGCGAGTAAGAGCCTGCAATGTGCCAGTAGATAGCGGCATGGTCCCAGTGACGGAAGTGTTCGCGCCATTTGGAGCGCATGGGTAGGGCATGATAGACTGTCGAGGTGATATATGAGCTCAGCATGCCGAAGAGATACAGACATACCCCCAGTCGCGCCCACGGATTATCGCCTCTGAACGACATCCAAAGGAAGATAGCACCAAATACGGCACCCATCACGATGCCTCCTGCATGCGACCATGAGTTCCATAATTCCTCCTTGTGAGTGTATCTGATAGCCATATAATAATGATGTTCTCTGCCCCTTCGTTCAGAGAACGGCTGCAAAATTACTCATTACGGAGCTAAAAACAAAACAAAATATGAACTTTTTTGTTTTATTTTTCCAATTAATTCTTGTCGATAATCACGGTAGGTGTGTCGTGATAGCGCCCAACCACGAATAAGGTCTTCTGTGTCTTGTAGCGACAGAGGCCTGATAGGGTGGTAACGATGAGCTCGTAGCTGTGGCCTATCTCCAACTGGTCGAGAGTGAGCAGCTTATTGTAGTTCCTGGCCTCCTTGGGTTTGAACTCGTAGAAGACGCTGTCGGGAATCAGCACTGTCTGCGGGTCGTCCATATTCAGTGCTGTGGTAAAGGTGCCTATTGGTGAACTGATGCCCGTAAAGATAAAGTGTACGTCGGTACCACAGTAGTGGCGCAGCAGTTCGAAGCTGGCGTTGAGGTGGTCTACGTCGTATACCAGAATGCAGCGTAGGCCAGGCCATAGCTGTCCCACCATCTGCGTGCCGATATTGTGTTCTTCCATGATTTCACGGATGGCGTTGGCACGCTCCGGGTCTGGCTGTGCCAATGTATTGCCGTTTTCTATGTCCTCTGCTAGTCGGGGCCAGTGCTTCTCTATGTAGCGTAGTAACTCCACCATCTTGTCGTAGCGCTCACAGATGGCCAGCGACAGATGTTTCTCCCTTAACGCATACAACGCCTGTAAATAGTGGATATCCGTGTTCTCCGCTGCATTAGTGATGTCTAAGGGGATGATGTAAGCCTGATTGTTGCCTTCCTCCCATTTCGTCAGCAGGTGAGCCAACATGTTGCGCACTGTCATGCCCGATGCCAACTGCTCCATATCGTTGTCTATCAGGTTCAGCGTCATGCCGTCGGTGAGGTAGCCTTGATTGCCGGCCATGTAGTAGGCAGTACAGAAGCCGTAGTCGTAGCTGGTCTGCACACTCCAGCGCGACTGCGGCAGCTGCCTGATACCGTCCAGTGCCCACAGATTTTCCGTGAGGTAGGCGGTTAAGACATTCTTTTCGCCCTTGGCTATGCGATCTATTTGGTCGGCATAGTCCTCGTAGGTGGTTAGCGGCAGAAGGTCTCTAAACTCCTCTATGCTACGGATATTTTTGAAATTATTGGCACGCCCGTATTCCGTACGACTATTTTCGCGCAACATTCTCATCACGAATTCTTCCTGACTGCGCATCGGGTTGTAGGTGATGTCTTCCAGTCTGTTCCTCACAGTCTGTCCATCAGCCCACCGTGCCTCATTCACTATCTTGATCACTTTCCTGTCCATAGCATAGGTTTGTTTTGTTCAGCAAAGATACCATTTTTCTTGTATTTCTCCAAATATCAGCGCTTTCAATCATGCGAAATTGTAAATTCTGAAACATTTTTGTAAATTCTGAAACTCGCTGTAATCGGTTCTGCCGGATTTTGTCGACGAAAAAAAGCCTGCAGAGAATAAATCTCCGCAGGCCGGTGTTGGTTATTGCAAATTATCATTTTCCTTGTGGTATAGATATTATGGTTGGTGTGTTAGAAAGAGTCTTATTATTTGGTTTTAATTATTAAATGTGGTTCAGTGATTACATGAGGTAAACGTTACCATTGCGCAACAGATTGTCAGAAAGATAATTATGAGAAAACACTGTACAGCAGAGTGGTTTAGTGTTTGTAACCTGTCGCGTTCAATGACTTCCTGGTTGAAGCCCCTCTCTCGCGCGACAACATTGTTTCTTCCTTTTAGAATCATGTCACTTGAAGTTTTCATCTTAACAATTGTCGATTAAATCATTAACGTTTTTGACAATGCAAAAATACACAAAAAAATCCGTACTCGCAAGAGCACGGACAAATGGTCGGGTGGTTTCAGACAAATGGTCGGGTGATGCAGACAAACGGTCGGCATAAACGACAAGATGTCGGATATTATTCACCACTGAGTGTCTGTTTATAGGCGGTAGGTGTCATACCGTATTTGGTACGGAAGTTACGCGTAAAAGTGTCGGCATTGGTGAAACCGCTGCACTGACAAACCTGCTCTACAGTGATGCTGGGCCGGTCGTTCATCAGTCGGATAGCATGGTCGAGGCGTAACTCGCGGACGTAGGCTGGTAGCGAACTTCTGTCGCATCCCTGCGAGAAGGCGGCACCGATGCATTCCTTTGTGAGTCCTGTGCGGTCGATGAGTGTCTGTCTGCCGAAATCGGGCTGTAAGAACAGCTGTTCGTTCTCTATCATGTCGCGCAGGCAGAGGAAGAGCTGCTCGTCGTCGAGTGTGGTAAGGTCAGAGATGCTGAGACCTGCCTTGGCATCACTTTCATCCTTGGCTTCCTGTATCTTCTTTTGTTCCTTTTTCTGCTCTCTGAGTTTCTCCCTGTACTCCACTGCTTCGGTAATCTGCTGAGCAAGAATGCGGTTTTTCTCCTTGGTGATACGCCACAGACGGAATACGAAGATGGCAAAGCCCAGAATGAGTAATGCTCCAATACCGACGGAGATGCTGATAGTAGTATAGAGGCGGTTTCGGGCTTGCTCTTCGGCTATCTGGCGCTCCTTGCCTTGAGTGTCGTAGGCAACGGCAAGTTCTGCGGCATCGCTGTGCTTTTGTCGGATAAGGGCAGAATCGTATGCCTCAGCAATCTTCATGGCCGTTTGCAAGGCTGAGTCCTTGTGTCCCGCATAGTAGTTGGAACGGAGTTTGGGCACCAGCTCCTCGCCAATGGTCTCCATGTCTAACTCCAATCCTCTACTTTTCATAAAGTGGTCGAGGTAGGTGAAGTTGTGGGCAGCTTCGCTATAGCGGTGGGCAGCCATCAAGTAGGCACAACTCTGGATATGACCTTCTGCGCTTTTGCAAAAGTCGCTGGTAGTATACTCGTCATAGTAGCGGGCCGCCTGAGCTTTCTGTCCACGAACCTGACAAATCTGTGCGCGGTTGAGAGTGATTAGTGCATGAATGAAGTCCACTTCAGTGGAGTCGGCCACAGCCTTCGTCTTATAGATGGCAAGGAGTGAGTCCTCGCGGTTAATCCATTTCTCGGCTTCGTCGAACTTCTCTATATTAAGGTGGGCGATGGCGATGTTCTCCAGTGTTCGCATAGCTGTTCTCATCTCCTTGCCCGTAGAGTCGTTGTTCATACATATCTTCAACCAATAGAAGGCATCGTCGAAGCTTTTCATGGCTTCATCAGTGCGCTCCAACTTGATTTGCGTGTTGCCCAGACAGAAGTAGAGGTTGGGCAGCTCACTGGAATGGCATGGATGATCCACCTTCTTCAGGCGTTCTATGAAGAGGAGTGCTGTACGGATGGCCCCGTCAAGGTCGTGCTGTGCATTCTGAAGGTTGGCGAGGTTGGATCCGGCATTGATGTACTCCCAGAAGTCTTCTGCCGGTGGGTTGTCGTCAGCACTGGCGAGACTAAAGTACTCAATAGCCTTCTGCATATCTCCCATACTGACGTAGGCCATGCCTCGGTAGTTGTTGGCACGGATAGGAGAGAGCTCGCCAGCAGCAACAAGACTATCGCTCAGCGTGATGACGCGTTCGAAATTATCAACCATCCCAGCCCCAATGACGAGGCTGTCGGCGCGGGTGTACACTGTTTCATCGGGAATATTGCTCTGGGAGGTATCGCCTTTTCCAGAACAATTCGTCAGCAAAATAGCTGTTACGATGATAATAATATGGTGTAAAACCTGTCTCATAATGTTTATGGTCTTCATTTCGTTTACAAAGATAAGTAATATTTTCAATAGAAAAAAGAAAAATCGACAAATAAGTTATAACCATATATAGTATTTTTCAGTTTTAATTTGTTAAGGAAAAGCCTTTGTTGCTTACAAAATGTAAGATTTTACAAATTTTTAGTATCAAAGTGGCTCAAAATGTGTAAAAATACAATTAATCCGTATTAATTTTGCATCCCGAGGTACAAAATCAACAAAAACCAATACAAAAAAATGAAGATAAAGAAGCGTTGGGTGATTCTGATGATGGCTATGACACTGATAGCTATTGCAGGAATCTTCGTAGGTGAGCCTACATTTGAGTGCGACTGGTCGGTTATCTCGGCAGCTGATGTGGCTTGGCTGATAACGGCCACGATTTTCGTATTGATGATGACACCTGGACTGTCGTTCTTCTATGGGGGCATGGTGGGTGCAAAGAATGTCATCTCTACGATGCTCCAGTCATTTATTGCCATGGGACTGATATCTGTGTTGTGGGTGGTAATAGGATTCTCGCTGTGTTTCGGCGACGATATCGGTGGCATCATCGGCAACCCCTTCACGTTCCTGATGTTCCAAAATGTAGGAGCAGAAGTGTATACCACGCCGGCAGGTAATGTGCTGGGCGGCGCAACTATTCCACTGGCATTGTTTGCCCTGTTCCAGATGAAGTTTGCCATCATCACGCCCTCGCTGATAACGGGTTCTTTTGCCGAACGCGTCAGGTTCTCAGCCTATATGTTCTTTATGATGTTCTTCTTCTTTGTGATATATTGTCCGTTGGCACACATGACGTGGCATCCTGAGGGATTGTTCATGAAATGGGGCGTTATAGACTTTGCGGGAGGTATCGTGGTACATGCCTCCAGTGGTGTCGCAGCCCTTGCTGGTGCCATCTTCCTGGGACGGCGTAAAGCGGAGACCCGCAAGAGTGAACCAGCAAATATTCCTTTTGTACTTCTTGGAGCGGCTTTGCTGTGGCTGGGCTGGTTTGGTTTCAATGCGGGTTCTTCGCTTCATGCCGACGGACAGGCAATCAAAGCCTTCCTGAACACGAATACAGCGTCGGCAACGGCTATGATGACGTGGATATTCTTCGACTGTCTGCGTGGTCGTAAGCCATCAGCGATGGGTGCTGCCGTAGGTTGCGTAGTAGGTTTGGTAGCTATCACACCGTCAGCAGGCTATGTTACCGTAGGACAGAGCATCTTTATTGCCTTTGTCATCACGCTGATCTGTAATATTGCAGTCTATTGGCGTTCGCACACCAGTATCGACGATGCCCTCGACGTATTCCCTACGCATGGCACGGGTGGTATCTTCGGCACGGTGCTCACGGGTATCTTCATTCAGGAAGGACTCATTGCCGGTACATGGGATGGCTTTGTCGTCTTCCTTTATCATCTGCTGGCCATCGTCATCGTCTTCGTCTATACCTTCGCCATGAGTTGGCTTGGCTATAAGCTCATAGACAGCCTGATACCGATGCGCGTCTCAGCATATAGCGAAAAGGTTGGTTTGGACTTCTCACAGCATGACGAACACTATGGGCTCGCTCATATCGGTGAGCGCGAGTTGGCAGAATATGAGGAGCATATCCGCGAAAAGAATAAATAATATATAAGGTACGTAAGAAAATGGTGTATGAGATAGCGTGTCCCAGTTCCGGGATACGCTATCTC
>JAILHP010000107.1 GCA_024695705.1 Prevotella sp.
GGTCTGTTCCTTGGCGGTCTTGGTCTTGGGGTCGAGGGTGTAGGTGGTGTTGTTGCATGTGATCTGTGTGGTCTGCTGATTGCTCAGCTTGAGGTGGCGGCGCTCCAGCTGTCCGAAGTTGTCGAACGTCTTGGTCTGCTCTCCGGTCTGCCCATTCTGTGTCACACGGTACTTCACCACGGCACGCTCCACCTCGTAGCGGTTGGCGGTTGCTGTAGTTCCCGTGTTGGTGTTGGAATAGTGGTTGCGTATCTCGCTCATGGGGATTTTGAATTTCTTGGCAGCCTGCTCAATGTTGAACTTTTTAACAATAATCTTGCCATCCTTGCCCGTGGTGGTCATCTGGCCAGCTTGCAGCATAACCTTCTTCTTGGTCTTCTTGCTTGTCACCTCCACCTTTCCAGCAAAGAGCCAAAACCTCGACTCGCTGCCCGTTTCTTCCGCTGCAACAATGGTGCCTTTAATGCCAGCAACGGCCTGGGTACAGTCGAGTCGCATCTCACCACCGTTAAAGATCATTCTCTTCATATTGATCCAGATGACTCCCGCAATCATTTTGATGTTGCTGACTTCCCCTTCGTAAGGCGGCATAACGAGTCTGCACTTTGGCCCGATGGTGAACGATGTCCTGTCAGTCAGTCCCAGTACAGCCTCGGAATCTATATCTGTCTTAATCTCGTCGCAATAGTGGATGATAGTGTCAAATTCGGCACTCTCGAAGGCATCATCGTCTTCATCGCAAGGCTTTATGGACACGTCACCCGTTATGTCTTTGAACCGTACGCCGCAGTCCCTGTACATCGGAGACGTCTCTTCTTCGATGCCTTTGAATAAATTGCAGTTACAGGGGTTGTGATCTTCGGTAAGTACACTTACTCGTGGAGGTCGAACAGGTTCACCGACGACATGGAAATAGATGAATACGGAACAGGGTATGCGCGTACCACTATCGTATGTGGCATCAATACGTACAAGTCCGGCATTATTAGGAATGGTGTAGGAGTACTTCACATGCTCGTCCTGAACCTTTTCATTTACCAGCTGCTGGCCTTCGGAAAGCCTGGTCTTGGACGTGGTTCCTTCTATCTTGAAGCTACATTTCTGAGGGCCGCCATTCTTGTTGGTACGTCCATTTCCCTTACATTCGAAATAGATGGTGGTGCCTGGCCTGACCTCGCAATTGTAGGTGCGTTGCATTCCTGGGTGGGCATCGCTCTCGGCCGTAACGTCTCCGCCTGAGAAACTATAATGAAGCGTGGCTCCGTTGCAAGCCAGATGGCCGTTGGTCTGCGCCCATGCTCCTAGTGTCCCCACCATCAGCAGCGCGAGTGTCAGAATAATGCCATTAATTCTTTTCATAGTTATTGTAGTTTTTAGTTATTATAACTCCAAACTCACTTCACCGTATATCCATCAGGCAGTTTGAACAGTTTGGGGTCCATGCTGGTGGGTTCCTCAATGCTGATCACCTCGCTGATGGTGGTAGTGCCGTTGCTGTTGTGCTGGACTTTTTTCAGCACCAGACCTTTCCACACGTAGTACTCCACGTTCTGACCCGTATAGAGCGTACTCTTCTTGCCTATGACGGTGGCGGAGCCCTTCTTCGTCAGGTTCAGCTTCTTCATAATAGGTGCATTGAGGTCCAGGAAGTTCAGGTCGGCATCCTGCGTCCGCTTGGCTATCTTCGTCTTCTTGTCGAGAGCGTAGCTGACGTTGCCCTGCGTCAGGGCGATGGTAACGCTGTTGCCCTTCTTCAGCTCGCGGCGCTCCAAAGTGCCGTAGTTGTCAAAGACTTTGGCCAAGATGCCCTGTTGGTTACCCGTTGTCACCTTATACTTCACGATGGCGCGTTCCATCTCGTAGCGCCTGGCGGTGGCGGTGGCCGTAGTCACCTGCCCCTGCAGCTGGGCATCGGTGATGCCGAACTTCTTGGCTGCCTTCTTGATGTCGAACTGCTTGACGGTAATCTTCCCGTCCCTGGCTAAAGTACCCGCCAGTCCTGCCTTCAGCTTATAGGTCTTGTCATCTTTGTTCCTGAGCGTCATAGTGCCCCTGAACACGTATGCAGTTCCTGCACCATTCTTTATTTCACAGGCAAAAACGACATCATCATCGTCAACCGTGTAGCCTATATTGTTGAAAGTGGGGTTGTTGTCAGGATCTAGGACGTAACTTGCAGGGATGGCGAGTGGCTCATCCATCAACTGATGGTCGATACTTCCAAATTGAGAGGGATGTATTCTGTACTTTTTTGCAAGTCTCCATTGTTCTTCAGTCAATTCGAATTCGCCACCACCCGCAATGCAATGACTCATTTCAACTTCCATAGTCTTTCCTTCAGCCATTTTCTTGAAGTTGCACCAGATGCCTCCCGCTATCATTTCTATAGTGGTGGGTATCCTTGTTTTTTCAACACGAATAACGACAGTCGTTTCTTCCTTGAGGTTAACGTAAGTGTCCCAATCTGGTACCCAGAGTTTTGCTCCAGACTCCTCTTTGGTTTGTATCCGGTCTTCTTGCTTTATGACGGTTTGGTACTCGGCAGTTTCATAGGAATTGTCGTGTTCGTCATTACAACGGAAGGACACTTCACCCCATAATTCTTCGAATCGACAATGGCTGTCGGGATGGTCGCAATTGGAGTACGAAGGTGGTTCCCACCGCGTTGGAGGAGTGGTTGATGGTTGTACGGTATAGTTATCTACGACCTTAAATCTTACGGAAAAAACTAAGGGAACTTTCTCGCCCGTGATATATAACGTTGCTTCTAATTTGACTTGCTTGGCTTTCCTGGGCACGGTATAGGTGTAGGAGACGGACGGTTCTGAAATCTTCTTCTTGTCAAACTGTTCACCATCGATGGTGCTGGTGGGGTGGGTGGATGCCCATGCATTGAAAGAACAGGCAGCGGCTTTCCCGTCTTTTGTCCCCTTGCAATTGAAGCTGATGGCCTCGCCGGCCTTCACTTCGAAGGTCGCGCCGCGTTGGCGTCCGCCGTGGTGGGCTTCGCCGAGGCTAACGAGTCGCCCGCCCGATACAGTGTAGGTCAACTTACGGCCTGCATCCTCCAACGAACCACTAACCTGAGCCATCACGCCTGTCGTAAACCCTGCTATCAGCAGGATGAGTGTCATAATTACTTGCTTTGTCCGTTTCATATCTATTATCAAATATTTGACTATTTTATTTTTCTGGAAATGGTCAAATTGTCAAATTACCTTGTCCTATTGTTTAG
Organism: Prevotella sp.; assembly: GCA_024695705.1. Lineage (GTDB taxonomy): Bacteria > Bacteroidota > Bacteroidia > Bacteroidales > Bacteroidaceae > Prevotella. The sequence continues at coordinate 3,236 of JAILHP010000107.1, forward strand.
AACTTCTTGATAACGGCCGAGGTATTGTCCAGCTTTTTACCTTTCTTGGGTGGATTCTTCAGGCGTACGGCTTCCATGTGCCAACAGCCGCTGAAGGCATTGGTGGCACAGCTCCATGAGTCGGCGTAGATATCCACAAGTTTCAGCTGGCTGCAATTGGAGAATGCCTTGCCCTTGATCTTACACTTATTTCCCTTAATGACGGCATGCGTGATGCTCGTACCCGTGAAAGCTCCCTCGACAATGGTGAGCCCATTGTTTGCGGCGATGGAAGAAGCACCACATCCGGCCAGCAGCTCCATCCTCGTCTTGTCATAAACGCAGTTGCCTGCGGCCTTGATACGTGAAGCTCCGCTGATATTGATAGTTCTCAGCTTCGGACAGTAGGACGTGACGTAACGCCCGAATTTATTGAGCGTACCGGTGATATTGATAGTCTCCAGCTTCTCGCAGTTGGCAAATGCCTTGTCACCTATCTCCACTACCGAGGCCGGCACCACCACCTCCGTCAGGTTGTTCTGGTGGGACAAGGCGCTCTTACCGATGCGCACCACCTTGTATTCCACGTTGTTGTGCTTGACAGTTGAGGGAATGACAAGGCGTCCGGAATGCATACCCCTGACCTCGCCTGTCACCTCAACCATGTTTTTCTTCAATATCTTATAATGCAGGTTCTGCGTACCGGCAGCAAATACCAGACCGTTGTTGCTGGGCGTGTTACCACCTGACGGATTGGTGGTCGTGCCGGAAGAGACGGGTCTGATCTGGGCCCCCCAGGCCCTGGAAATCTTACTGTCGGTCAGGTCGTAGTCACGGTGCTCCAAGTCTGCCCATCCCGCAACGGCATAACGGTTATCATCCTCACTACAGTTGGCAGTCCAGTAACAGCCAATCGTACCGCCTGATTCCCTGCCAACAATCTCATAACCTTTCACATAACCGAAGGCACCTATGAAGATGCTGTTGCCGTTGGGGGCGGTGAACCGAACGCCGTTCACGCCGTCCTCCGTCACCCAACTGATGTCGCACTTATTGACCAACTCCATGAAGTCTTTTTTCGTCGGCATACGCCAGGAGCCGCCCCACCGTTTCTTGGCCACGTCATACTGTCCGCCTTCGATGCTCTTGCCTATGGGTTTGCAGCTGTTAGGTTCGTGATCGTTACCCCCATACTTGTAATTGTTGTAATTGAACACTCCTTTTATCTCTGTCTCACCCCAGGCGTAGTTGTAGCCGGCCTTTGTGGGCGACTTACTGTCAAGGTTACAGCATGCCCACTTCACTTTCAGTCCCATGTCAATCGCATGGGGATGGTTATTGTCCGGGCAGCTTTGTGCCCATGCCGTCATTGCTCCTGCCGTCAGCAGAACCATTGTCATTGTTAATATGTTCTGTAGTCGTTTCATTAGGTAATATTATAGTTTACGCTGCAAATATACAAAAAAATGGTGAGTGGTGAGTGGTGAGTGGTGATATTTTGCTGCCGCTTATAACTTTTTAACTACTCACTACTCACCACTCACTACTCACCTACATCATAAAACAAATTACACCTCTCCCAAAGGGAGAGGACGATGGCACGCAAAAAGCCATATCGTTGCCTAATCAGGGCCTGTCGGCGAAAAATGACCGTTTGACTCCAGTCAAACAATTGTCTGACTCCTGTCAAACAAACGTCTGACTCCTGTCGTGCGATTGTCCGACACTAGTCAAACGATCGTCCGACTCCATGTCAAACGGTCGTCCGAGATGATGTAAGACTATCGTCCGACTCTGAGTCAAGCATCAGTTTCCCCCGGAGTTTCTATTAGAGAGTCCGGCATTCTCTATAAGAGAGTCCGGCACTTTCTATCGGAGAGAACGGCAACACACTTATAATAGTGACTAATAATTCTAAAAAAGCTTCATGATTGGTGGCATAACAAAGAAATAGTTTGTACCTTTGCAGGCAAAATGTCAGCAAAAAATTATGAACAAATGTTTGATATTGGTAGCAGCCGCCATGATGGCTGCCATGAGCCTGCAGGCTCAGACGGAGCGCCCTGATGATTTCAAGGCGAGGTATGAACTGAAAGAGGTGGTGGTGATGAGCCGCCACAATATCCGCTCGCCGCTGACGTCGGGAGGTGCCGCCTATATGCGAGTGACACCATACGAATGGTTTAAGTGGACATCGCCCAGCAGCCAGCTGTCGCAGCGTGGCGGTGTGCTCGAGACGGAGATGGGACAGTTCTTCCGTAAATGGGTGGTCAGCGCAGGCCTGCTGCCCGACAACTACCGCCCGGTAGGCGATGAGGTGCTGTTCTATGCCAACTCGCGCCAGCGCACGTTTACGACGGCGAAATATTTCTCAGCAGGTTTCCTGCCCTTTGCCAACGTGGATATTCAGCATAAGTACGACGAGGACATCATGGACCCTGTGTTCAAGGCCCAGTTCACGAAGATGAACGATGAGTATCGCCAGCAGATCCTGGCAGAAATGGAGACTTTACATGGCGGTCCGGAAGCCTGGATGCAGAGCGTGCAGCCCACGCTGACGCTGATGGAGGAGGTAATCGACATGGCCCATTCGCCTGCTGCCGCCAACGACACCTTACATTTCCGCTTCGACGATACGCAGTTCAAACTGGAAAAGGGCGACGAGCCGAAGCTGACGGGCGGTTTCAAGCTGGCCTACAGCGTGTCGGATGCCCTCGTGCTGCAGTGCTATGAGAGTGAGGACATGGCAGCCTTCGGTCATGAGCTGACCGAGGAACAATGGCGTGACATCTGCCGTGTCAAGGAGGTGCACGACGGCCTGCTCTTCGCCACTCACAGTGCTGCTGTCAACCTGGCCTATCCGCTGGTGAGCCGCATCCGTGAGGAACTCGCTAACACAAGCCGCAAGTTCACTTTCCTCTGCGGTCACGATGTCAACCTTACAACTATCGGAGCGGCCTTGCGCCTGAACCTTCCTGAGACAGAGCAGGCATTGGAGGTACGCACGCCCATAGGCTCGAAGCTCGTCTTCGAGAAATGGAGCGACGGCAGTGAAGACTATGTCGCCATCAATCTGGTCTATCCGAAATACCGCCAGATGCATGCCCGCACGCTGCTCTCGCTTGAAGAGCCGCCGATGGTTCAGACCGTCACCGTCGAGGGTCTGACAGCCAATAGCGACGGCCTCTACCGCCTGGCTGACCTCGATGGCCGTATGGCTGGGGCGATGGCCGAATACGATGCCATCGAGGATGCCCCGACCGCCATGCCCTCTGCTGTTCGCACCGTCACCACTAGTGAAGGCCGTTCCTATACGCTAAGTGGAATACCTGCCAATGCTTCTACCCGTGGGATTGTCATCAGAAACGATAAAAAGATAATAAGCTCAAAGTTAATGAGTAATTAGTAATGAGTAATTAGTAATTATGATTACTGAATTTTTACTAATTTACCCGCAAAGATATAAATAATTCATAATTCATCATTCGATATTCATTATTTTTATCTACCTTTGTGCATATTTTAAAACGCACGAGATATGAAAAAGAGTTTATTCATTGCGTTCATTTCTTTAATGACAGCACCTATGATGCTTTTCGGACAAAGTTATAAGAAAATGTGGAAGCAGCTGGAAGAGTACGACGACAAGGACCTTCCGCAGCAAGTGATCAAACAGGCCAACGCCATAGCCGATAAGGCGAAGAAAGAAAAGGAGTATGGGCACCTGCTGAAAGCTCAGCTCATTGCCATTGATGCCCAGGCGAACGTGGCCCCCGACTCGCTGCGTCCTTGCGTGAGACGACTGGAGCAGGAGCTGCGCCAAACCGAGGACGGTGCCCTCAAGGCCGTCTATGCTACCCTGCTCTGCCGCATCTATGGTCAGAACTACCGCCTCACCCGGGTGGAGGACGACGAGGAGGATGACGATGAAGCCCAAAGCTCAATGCTCAATGCTCAAAGCTCAAAGCCATTCACCACTGACGAGCTAAAGGCAATGGCCCTGGCCGACCCCGCCCTGCTGGCACGGACGAAGGCCAAGACCTTCGAGCCAATGACTGTCAAGCGTGACGACAGCCGCTACTTCGGCGACGACCTGCTGAGCCTCATCGGCCGCACGTTAGAGGGCTACAAGGAGATGCATGAGCAATATGTCCGCATGGGCAACCGACCGGCGGCCTGTCTGTCGGCCCTGTGGGAGATGCAGGGGAACCGCTCGTACTGCAGCAACTGGCGGGAGTCGGAGTATATCCACCGGCTGGACTCGCTGATTGCGGAGTACGGTGACCTGGATGTCAGCGCCGAGCTGGCCATTGAGCGCTACGACTATCTGAAGCGCCGCACCGGCGCCACCGAGGGCGACTGCATTGACTACATCCACGAGGCGGTGGCCCGCTGGCCCAAGTGGCCACGCATGAACCAGCTACGCAACGACGAGCTGAACTATACCAATCCGCAGTTTGACGTACAACTGAAAGACGAGCTGCTGCGCAGCGACGAAGGACAGGACGCCGAGCTTGACGACATCCGCAACATACAGCAGCTGACGCTGAACATCTACAAGACCGACCTGAGGGGCGACGAAGACCTCTCGCCCAACGACGAGGACGACTTCCCCAAGATACAGAAGCGCATGAGTCTGATGCCCGAACTGACGCAGGTGCACTCCTACACCGGACATGCACCCTACGAGGAGTTCAAGGACACCCTGCATCTGGCTCCCCTACCCTTGGGCGTGTATGTGCTGGAGTTTAAGGCAGATCCTCAGCCCTCCACCCTCAACGCTCATCCATTAACCATTCGCCGCCTGCTCCACGTGAGCAACCTCTTCGTCATCAACGAGGCACAGCCGGGCGAAAAGATGCGCTACGTAGTAGTTGACAGCAAGACAGGACAGCCCGTCAGCGGAGCCAAGCTGCGTCTCATCGGCCGTGAGGACCATACCGTGAAGGAGGCCGTCTGCAACGAAAAGGGCGAGTACATCCACCGCATGGACCAGTTCGGCGAGGTCCGGCAGATCTATGCATCTACCGCTGACGACAAGGCCTATCTCTCCACCTGGCAGAACGGCAGATACAGCTACAGCGCCAGCGGCAACCATGAGTCGGTCAACCTCTTTACCGACCGTAGCATCTACCGTCCGGGACAGACGGTCTATGTGGCTGCGTTGGTACACACCACTTCCAACTTCATCAACACTCAGGCCAAGGCCGACCGCACGCTGACGCTCCGTCTCAGGAACGCCAACCACAAGATTGTGGAGGAGAAACAGGTCACCACCGACAAGTACGGCAAGGCATCGGCAGAGTTCATCCTGCCCACCGGACAGCTGAACGGCCGCTACACCATAGAGTGTGACCAGGCCCGTCTGCAGTTCCGCGTTGAGGAATACAAACGTCCCACCTACGAGGTGACCTTCGAGGAGGTGAAGACGCTCTATAAGGCCGGCGACACACTGGCCGTCGAGGGTCAGGCCCGTTCGTATGCCGGCGTGGGCGTACAGGGCGCCAAGGTGAAATACACGGTGAAGCGCCGCATAGCCTACTGGTGGCTGAGCTACAGCTACTACTGGGACTACGGCTACATAGGCCACGGCAACAACGATACGGAGATTTCCAGCGGCGAGGTGGAGACCGACGCACAGGGTAAGTTTACGGTGGATGTGCCGCTGGAGCTGCCCTACGACAGTAAGAAGAGCACCATGTTCTACCAGTTTGTGGTGGAGACCGACGTGACCGACCAGGCCGGCGAGACGCGTACGGGCAGCACCATGATACCCCTGGGTACCCGCGAAAAGGTGCTGACCTGCGACCTGCCCGAGAAGATGCTGGTCGAAGAGGTGAAGAGCATGACCTTCCACCTCTACAATTCCGCAGGCAAGGACATTGAGGGCAAGACCGTGAAGTACAAGATAGACGGCGGCGAGTGGCAGCAGGCCCTAACCGCTAAGCCATTACCACTCACCTCTCAACTAACCAGCGGCAAGCACACCCTCGTCGCAACGCTTGATCCCCCCTCTGGGGATGATGAGGAACCCCTCGAGCGTGAGTTCACTGTGTTCAGCCTCGACGACACGAAGCCCTGCATGGAGACGAAAGACTGGTTCTATACCAGTGCATCGGGTTTCTCCTCCGATGGCACCCCCGTCACCGTACAGGTGGGCTCCAGCGATGCTGACGTCCACATCGTGTATAGCATCTACGCCGCCAATGAGATTATTGAGAGCGGCGTCATTGACCAGAGCAACGCCCTCTGGAACCGTAAGCTGACCTACGAGGAGAAGTACGGCAACGGACTGCTGCTCAACTTTGCCTGGGTGAAGGACGGCAAGCTCTATGCCCACCAGGCTACCATCAAGCGCCCCATGCCCGACAAGAAACTGAACATACGCTGGGAGACCTTCCGCGACCGGTTGACGCCTGGTCAGAAGGAAGAGTGGAAGCTCGTGGTGACCAACACCGACGGTACACCTGCCGACGCACAGCTGATGGCTGCCATGTACGACAAGTCGCTGGACCAGCTCTATCCACACCAGTGGTCGTTCGCTCCCTACCTCACCACGCCTACCCCATCCAACAGCTGGGCAGGCTCCAGTTGGGGGCACATCTACGGCAGCATAGCAAAGAGCTGGGATAGGCTGGATGTCAGCGAGATGAAGTTCAGCTATTTCGACTTCAAGGTCAGTCCCCGTCTGTTTGGCTACTACTGGGACGACGACGATGAGCCACCCGTATTGTATGAAAGCGTCACGGTACGTCGTGCCGCAGGAAACAAGGCTCTCATTGACTATGCCGCACCCATGGTAGAGGAGATGGCGGAGGAAGATTACGTGCTTGAAAGGCATGTGGCAGGCGAGGAAGACGAAGAATCCGAAAGCTCAAAGCTCAATGATCAAAGCTCAAAGCCCGATGAGGAGCCGGGCGTACAGATGCGCGAGAACCTCAACGAGACGGCATTCTTCTATCCTACGCTGACAACCGACAGCAAGGGACAGATAGCCCTGAAGTTCACGCTGCCCGAGAGCCTCACCACATGGCGCTTCATGGGTATTGCCACCACACAGGACATGAAGAGCGGCTACCTGGAAGGCGAAGCCGTAGCCCAGAAGGAAGTGATGATACAGCCCAACATGCCACGCTTCATCCGCATGGGTGACAAGGCACAGATACAGGCCCGCATCTTCAACACCAGCAACCATCAGGTGAGCGGCACAGCCATGCTGCGCCTGCTGGACCCCGACAACAACAAGGCGGTGGTGAAGCTGAGCCAGCCCTTCAGCGTCAAGGCCGGCGAGACTGCCGTTGCCACCTTCGACGTCTCACCCTCAACGTTCAACGCTCAACGCTCCACCCTCTATATTTGTCAAGTAAGCGCCAGCGGCAAGAACTTCTCCGACGGCGAACAGCACTACCTGGCCGTTCTGCCCAATCAGGAGCGTGTCACCGTGACCAGACCGTTCACGCAGCATGAGCCGGGCACCACAACCATCGACATTGCCAATCTGTTCCCTGCAGGCACCAACCAGCAGAAGCTGACGCTGGAATATACCAACAATCCCGCCTGGCTCATGGTTCAGGCACTGCCCTCCGTGGGTAATCCCTACGAGGAGGATGCCATTGACCAGGCTGCATGGCTCTACTCGAACCTCATTGCCAAGACGCTCATTGCGAAGAGCAGCAACATCAAGACGGTGTTTGAACGCTGGAAGCGCGAGTCGGCCAACGACGGTTCGCTGGTCAGCCAATTGGCAAAGAACGAGGAGCTGAAGGACATTGTGCTGGCAGAGACACCGTGGGTGGTCGATGCCGACCGTGAGACGGAGCAGAAGCTGCGCCTGGCCGACTTCTTCGACGAGAACATGATGAGCAACCGCATCAGCGAAGCCACCAAGAAACTGAATGCCCTGCAGCAGGGTGACGGCTCATGGAGCTGGTGGCCCGGCATGAACGGCAGCTTCTACATGACGGTGAGCATTGCCGAGATGCTGACACGACTGAACGTCATGGCAGGCAAGCAGAGCACCACCTCGTCCATGCTGAACAAGGCGTTCAACTACATGGGCAAGGAAATCGTGAAGGACGTCCAGGAGATGAAGAAATGGGAGAAGGAGCACGGTCAAGACTACGGTTTCCCGTCGTTCAAGGCCTTGCAGTACCTTTATATTTGTGCCCTCGACGGACGTGAGCTGCCCAAGGACGTGAAGGCTGCCAACGCCTACCTCATCGGCAAGATGAAGAAGGACATCAAGAACCAGACCATCTACGAGAAAGCCCTCTCAGCCATCATCCTGGCCAAGCACGGCGAGACCACGCGCAGTCAGGAATATGCCCAGAGCCTGAAGGAATACACCGTCTTCACCGAGGAGAAGGGACGCTACTACGACACGCAGCGTGCCGGCTACTCCTGGTACGACTACAAGATTCCCACCGAGGTCATGGCCATTGAGGCCCTGAAGGTCATCACTCCTGAGGACGTGCAGACCGTTGAGGAGATGCAGCGCTGGCTGTTGCAGGAGAAGCGCACACAGGCCTGGGACACGCCCATCAACAGCGTGAATGCCGTCTATGCCTTCCTCTTCGACAACACCCGGGTGCTCGACGCACAGGAGCAGACCGTGCTGGCCATCGACGGCAAGCCCCTCGACCTGCCGCAGTCAACGGCCGGCATCGGTTACGTAAAGACGGCCATCGAGCAACCTAAGGGTCGTGAGTTTACGGCAAGGAAGACCTCCACCGGTACGTCGTGGGGTGCCGTCTATGCCCAGTTCATGCAGCCCGTGAGCGACATCGAGCGCTCAAGCAGCGGCATCAAGGTGAAGCGTGAAGTGCTCGATGCCAACGGCCAACCACTCACCACCAACACGCTGAAAGTCGGCGACCGCATCAAGGTGCGCATCACCATCGACAGCGAGCGTGACCTCGACTTCGTTCAGGTGCTCGACCGCCGTGCCGCCTGCATGGAGCCCGTACGCCAGCTGAGCGGCTACCGCTATGGCTGCTACTGCTCGCCGAAGGACTACTCCACGAACTATTACTTCGACATGATGCCGAAGGGCAAGCGCGTCGTAGAGACCGAATACTTCATCGACCGAGCCGGCACCTATGAGACAGGCACCTGCACCGTGCAATGCGCTTACTCCCCAGAGTACCGTGCCACAGCTCCGTCGATAGTCTTAAAGGTTCAGGCACCCTGATTCGATAACCCCTCGAATTCGAGGGATTTAGAGCAAACCATAATCATCAGCGGTGGTATCCACAATCGGGTACCACCGCTGATTCATTATACTTTTGTCGCAATCTGTCTAGAGTTCTGCCACGTTTTGTTTAGAGTTTTCCTGCGATTCTTTATAAATTCTCCCGCGATTTGTATATCATTTTCCCGCGATTCCTTGCACAAATCGCGGGAGATTTACATGAGAATCGCGGAAAAAATTAATACATATCGCGGGGAAACTGACAAAAAAGATGGCATTTCTTGATGGAAAGGCTTGCAGAAGTCAGGAAAAGTGTGTATCTTTGTGGCCAGAAAACAAGTATGTCATAACAATCAAACAACGTAGGACAAATGGGAAAGATACAGTTTTACATCGTGAACGACCAGCGTGAGACGGCTCCTAAGAAGGGCTACTCGCTGCGTCCCAAGCGGAGCATTGCCATTGATCAGCGTACTCTGGCACAACACGTTGAGACAGACTCGCAGATAGACAGCGCCCGCGTCAGTTATATCATGTCGTCTATCGTGAAGCAGATTCGCGAGATGGTGCTCAACGGCCACAAAGTGGAATTGGGCGAACTCGGAGTGGTTGGCCTGACTTGTCAGGCTACTGGCAGCGATACGGAGGATGCCGTTTCAGTGAAGGGCAACGTCAAGGGACTGAAGTTTACGTTCCGTCCTTCTGCCAAGTTAAAGGATAAGATGAAAGGTGTCAGCAAGGAGATAGTTCGTAAAAATGTCAATAGCCAAGACGGCGGTCATGCCGAAGACAGCGTCTTGCTAATCACGTCAAGAAAGGAGTAACGCTATGGGAACAATACATCTGAAGGCTTATCAGTTTAAGTCGGCCAGCAACCCCAAGAGTCAGGGGAAATGGTATCCACGCATTGACCACTATTCCACTATCACGACAAGGGAGCTTTGCCAGTTGGCCGCTGACGACTCGCACGTTGAGCGCTC
>JAILHP010000110.1 GCA_024695705.1 Prevotella sp.
CCTGTTCCGAAGCCTCCATAATGAGAATAGATTAATCCCAATACTACCACCGCTACCAGCAGCGATAGAATAATGATGAGTATGTTGCGATTCTTTTTCTTCATATTGATGATGATATTTATTGTTTGGTAATATCTTATAACACTAACAGGTCTGGCTCTTGCGTCCAGCACGATACGACAACCAATGCAAAAACTAATGTTACTATCTTTCTCATATTATTTGTTCTTATAAAATGTCCCTCTCGTATAGCGGCAAACGTGGCGATTATGGCCACAATGGCGAGAGAAATAGCGGATGCAAATGCTGTTGGAACAGCGATAAAGAGCAGGAATCCCGTTATTTTGTTCGCGAAAGTATGAGGGAAGCAGCAACGCCCGTACATTACGAGTGCCGAGAGCTGATTCACAACTTTGATTACGACAATGACCCCTGCCCACAGCCATAACCATTGCGGCAGTTCTTTGCTAAAGCAAAGCGGCAAAGCCGAGTCAAGTATCGGCAGGAGTTTCCATGCACAACACGCTACGAAGCAGATGTCTGCCAAGCTGTCCAACAATGCTCCCGTCCTGGTGACACATTTCAGCTTCCGAGCCAACCACCCGTCGGCTATGTCGCTGACGCCGCAGAGAGCATAGATTATCCAAAATACCACACCCGTCACATCACAAAGGAGCAGACTTATAGAGCCTATAATCCTGAGCAGCGTTATGATGTTCGGCAGCTGAGTCATCTTATTCAACGTTTTATCGTCCTAATTCAAAATGGAAAGGCTTGTCGAAGTGGCGGCGGGAATAATAGGTGACAGAGGGGTGGGAGAGGTCTATCACCATCGTCCAGGCCGTTCCAAGGAATCCCTCACGCAGAGGTTGCGACACAGCCGCGATGGCTTCGGTCAACTGTTTTTCGTTCATCACACCGTGCGCCTGGTCGAACCGCTGGCAAAGTCTGTCATAACGGTCATCACCTTCTGCAAGACCTACATTCAGCTTCTGCTCACACAAATAGTGATTGGCTACGGCAGACGATTCTACCACTACCATCTTGTTGTCCACATATTCTACTACCACACTTCTGCCCGAAGCATCAGCCATAGCGTAATGATGGGCCGAACCGATATCTGAGTGCATATCGATACCTTCAAGCAGTTTGAGTGCCTCATCTACATTAGCCGCATTCTTCAGCATATAAGGGATAGCAGCCGTCGTTGTCAGGTCGGGTTTACTGGTGCGTTGGTGCGTTTGAATTGTATCGCCAGCCATCAGGTCGGCAATGGCCAATCCCTTCTCGTTGATGCCGTCGAGGGCGACAAACAGACCTGTCAGACATATATATTGGTTCTTGAATCCCTCTGGTTTGAAGTCCTTGTCGAAGTTATAGAACTCCACGTTGAAGGTAGTAATCGTTTCGTAACCTTTGTCGGGGATGCAATGCATGATGACGCCTACGGCAGATGGAAAGTCGAAGTTGCGCCCCATCAGTACATCGCCATCGGGTGTGCGCACCGTGAGTGCCGAACAACCATAGGGCTCTTTCGACGTATTCACATCGGTTTTGTAGTGTCCCTTCGACAGGAACTCAATGGCATAGCCTGCCAATTGATCGGCAGATTCAAATCCGCCCTTCGCCATCAGTTCGTCGAAGCCGTCATCACCACGATACTCCATGTAGTAGAGTCCGTCGTCGAGTATTTCTGTAGACATTGCTCCCTTAACCAGCGCTCCAAACTCCATCCACACTAACACACCTGCGACTATCAGCAGTCCCAGCACGCACAACAGCGCAATTTTCAATACTTTCTTCATCGTTGTTTTTGATTAATGTTTGACTGTTAGACGTGAGAAAGATACGAAAAGTTGCAGAGCGCCCGTCCGTCCTTAACTTTTTACTTCCTCCAGCGTTTTAGCATTGGGAAGTACTGCTGCATCATCTGCTTGTACTCCTCTTTAGTCATGGGTTGGGGCATATTCTTATTCACTTCATCGACGAACTGGGCGCAATGCTCAATCATTTCGTCCATCGTGCAGTCCTGGAGGAACTTGCCATCCTTATAGCAGTACTGGCAATAGTCGAAATTGGTGCTGCCATCCGCGTTGGCTTCGCCTTCGTCCGTCACGACTCGGCCATCTTCGAGCGAGCTCGGATGGCTCTCGCTGCTCCGTCCGTTTGTGCCGCAATCCTCAATACGAGTCAACGGCATGCCGCAGCTCTGGCAGAACTGAGGCAGTTGGCCCTCTTGGAATGCTTTCTCCTTCTGTGGGAAGGTGGCTTCGTAAACCTCGAAAGCTTCAGGATTCTCGTCGGCTACGAAATAACCCTTGGGTGGGCAATAAGTTCCCTCACGATTGCCCCAATAGCCAGGTATCAGTTCCTGCGCGAGGAAGTAAGGCACTTCTGAATCTCGCGGCTCTGCGTGATAATGGATGCTCAGTTTGCTGGCAAGGTCGAAGCCTGCGTGACGGTAGAACTCGATATTTCCTTCCATCTGCAGCAGACCTATACCCATCTCCTTGGCTGCCTCCAACGCATACTGTAGCAACTTCAAACCATAGCCCTTGCGCTTGTAGTCGGGATGAATGCTGATGGGGCCGAAAGTCCAGGAAGGGAAAGACTCACCCCCGGCCCCTCCCTGTGATTGAGGGGAGTCAAGTGTAATCTCCGCCTTCGAGAACATCACATGGCCGATAATCCTGTCGTCTTCCTCCATCACAAAGTCCAGCTCTGGAATGAAGTCGGGATTTGTTCTAAACTGATTGAGCACGTAATGCTCTGTGCATCCAGGACGATAGACATTCCAGAATGCCTCTCGCGTCAGGTTCTCCACCTCACGATAATCTTTGGGTTGTTCTAATCTGATAGTCATTGTTCTTTCTTTTTATGGTTTTGCCCAATTATAAAACTTTCTTCGCTCCGGGAATCATCCTTGCCAACCAGGTAAGCACAAACGAACAGATGGTGGTAACGATGCCGATGAACATGAACTTGCCGAAGGCTCCCATCCAGATGCCGTCGGTGGTATATTGCAGAACTATCATCAGCAACAGATGGAAAATGTACGCACCATACGACTGGGCGGCACACCACCTCCAAAACTTGCTGTCCCAATGCAGCACTCGTCGCGATGACGGGTGCTGCTTTCTTACTCAAACTTAATAATAACAATCACACATACAAAGTATGATATTCCTTATTTCTCGAACTCCCGGAGTTCCTGCAGTCCGCGCTCTATCTCCTGCAACTGATGGGCATGGCGGCGAAGCTGCCATTTGGCGAAGACAAGACCAAGACCAAAGGTGAGCAATGAGAGTCCGAGAGGCAACAACAATCTCGTACTGAACTCGTAGCCAGCCTCTGTGTTGAATCCCAGTTCCAGGATGTAGAAGGCAATCATAGCAAGACATACGGCACCAATCATCCAAATCTTCTCCTGATGGCAGACCTTCTTATAAGTGAGCACCAACCGGCTGAGTTCGCTGCTACTCTTGCCGCCGAGATCGAATCTCGATAGCAGAGAGAGTTTCCATACCATGGGAATCAATCCTATTACCATCACACCCTCGACGATGGCGAATGAGGAAGTTTGGATGGGCGTGTTCAGATAGACAAAGGGGAATACGACACAGATGATGAGCATATTCACTACGAAACTGTAGATGTTCTGTCCCATGATGTGGTCAAAGGCCGACTTGGTCTTCTGCTGGATCATTTCCTTCACCATACGAAGGTTCACTATTTCTGTTTCTGCCAGGCGCTCATCGAGCTTGTTCCAACTGGCTTTCAATGCTTCAAGTTCCATATCAATTCAAATTTAATGGTTCGACATTTTCTTTAATTTCTCTTTGGTTCGATTCAGTTTCACGGCGACGTTGGTCTTAGTGATGCCGAGGATGTCGGCGATTTCCTCATAACTTCGTTCTTCCAACCAGAGGAGAATCAGCGCGCGTTCCAGTTTCCCCAGCTGGTTGATGAGACGGTAGAGCTCCTTCAACTGACCCGATTTATCTTCGTCGGCTGCCATGCTTGCCACGTTGGCCGTCATCGGGACTGTCTGTGGACGGGCATTGGAGCGTCGGAGGAACGTGATGCAGGTGTTCATAGCGATGCGGTATACCCAGGTTGTGAGCTTGCTATCCCCCCGATAGCGCGGGAAGCTCTTCCACAGGTTGAGCACCGTCTCCTGAAACAGGTCGTTCAGGTCGTCTTGGTCGTTGGCATAGATATAGCACACCTTGTAGATCGTACGTTTCTGCGCCTCGACCATC
>JAILHP010000122.1 GCA_024695705.1 Prevotella sp.
CGCAGTCCCTGACGGTCGCGGTTCTCACCACAGAGCATCACATTCTCACCCACGGCAGCCACAATCACGTCACAGTCCTTAGCCATTCGCAGGGCCTCAGCTTTGTCAGCTTTCTCGCCCGAATCCACCTTACGGTGCAGAATATCGTATTCCCAGGCACGCTCGTCGCCTACCGCCTGGCTGAACTTCGTCTCAATGTCCTCCGTCCAGTCAACGCCGCGGGAGTACTGGACGGTGAGTGGTGAGTGGTTCGTGTTGACGTAGTTCTGCAAACCCTCTAACAACGTTACGATTTCAGGATGCTCCAGATCGTTCTCCACCTTCTTCCAGAAGTAGCTCATTGCCGGGAATGAATAGTCACCACACATAGCCCACATGGAGTTGGCGTTAGGACCGGTGAGAAGGATGTTGAGCTTTGAGCGTTGAGCGTTGAGCGGCAGTATTCCATTGTTCTCCAGCAGCACGATGCTCTGCGTAGCAATGTCGTAGGCAGTCTTGCGCTCCTCGGGGGTGTCAAGCACAATCTGTTCCGTGCTATACAAATAGGGATTCTCATCAAAGAGGCCTGCACGGAACTTATAGCGCAGCACGTCCTTCACAGCCCGCTCAAAGGCCTCAGGCTTCACCAGTCCCTTGTCAAGCGCCTCCTGTAAGAACTTGTAGTTGGCACCATGCGGGAAATCCACGTCGTTGCCGGCATTGATGGCTGCTGCAGCCTTCTCCACCTCGTTGGCAATAGGCAGCTGGTCGATGGCCGTATAGTCGCTCACCACCATACCGTCGAAGCCCAGATAGTCACGCAGGATGCTCTGCAGTATCCAACCGTTGGCCACGCAGTTCGTCTTTCCTTCAGCAGAAACAGAGTCTTCGCCATTCACGGTTTCATTCTTCATGGCATGATAGCCGGGCATGACGGCCAAGCTGCCTGCCTTACGAATCATGGTCTCGTGGGGCAGCAGAATCTCCTCCATCAGCTCCTTCTCTTCCGAGTCGCCGCCTCCTCCGTAGCCGAGGTAGTGCTTCGAGCAGGCACCCACCCCCTTCTTCAGGTCACCCTGCTGCAGACCCTTGACGAAGGCCACACCCATCACCGCCGACAGATAGGCATCCTCGCCATACGACTCCTCCAGACGGTTGAAACTGGGATTACGGCACACATCGACCATAGGCGAGAGCGACAGCACGCCACCCATCTTACGCATAGCGGTAGCCGTCTGTCGTGTCTTCAGCTCGGCCAGTTCAGGATTGAACGAACAGGCCTGTCCTATCTGCTGCGGATAGATGGTGGCACCACGGGTATTCACACCCGACAGCACCTCCTCGTGGAAGAGTGCGGGAATCCCGTTCGGCGTGTTATGCATCAGCCAGTCCTGCACGGCTGCCACTCGGTCGCGCAACACGTTGGGCTCCATGGGTTTCTGGCTGGCGTACTGCGAGAAATGGCCGATGCCGTTGGGTATCAGCTCACGGCACTTCGCCGTATCCAGCTTGCCCTGGTCATCAAACAGGTCGTCCATGTACATGCTCCTCAGCTGGGCGATACGCTCCTCCTGCGACATCTTGTCGTAGAGCTCATTCACTTGTTGTTCTACGTCGGTTGCCGTGTTACAGCCCACCAACAATGCGGTCGTACACATCATGATTACTTTTTTCATTCCTAATAATTTTCCTGCAAAGATACAATATTTTGCCGACATCCGCAAATAAACTGAAAATTAATTTGATGTTAATTTCGATGGGTTCTTTTGGTTGTTCAGAAATAAATTACTATCTTTGTCGGCTCAACGCATGAAGAATAACGTATAGCGCTCGACACTCAACGAATTATGGACGAATACATAGAGATAAAAGGTGCAAGGGTCAACAACCTGAAAAACGTGAGTCTGAAGATTCCACGTGACCAGTTCATCGTCATTACCGGCGTATCAGGCAGCGGCAAGTCGTCGCTGGCGTTCGACACGCTGTATGCCGAGGGACAGCGGCGCTACGTGGAGAGCCTGTCGAGCTACGCCCGTCAGTTCCTGGGACGCATGAACAAGCCGGAGTGCGACTACATCAAGGGCATACCGCCCGCCATCGCCATTGAGCAGAAGGTTATTGCACGCAACCCGCGAAGTACCGTGGGCACCTCAACGGAGATATACGACTACCTGCGACTGCTCTTTGCCCGCATCGGACGGACGTATTCACCCATCAGCGGTCAGGAGGTGCGCCGACACTCTGCTGACGACATTGTAAAGTGCGTCAGCCAGTATGGACCAGGCACCAAATATGTGGTAATGGCTCCCATCCACCTGGCAGAGGGGCGAACCTTAGAGCAGCAGTTACAAATATATGTAAAGAATGGCTATGCACGCATGCAAGCCCCTTCCTCTGCCCCCGAGGGGGCTACGATAGTCCGCATTGAAGATTATCTGGCCTCATTGTCTTCTTCCGACAATTCCCCGGAAACCATAGGTGGGGCTCCCTACCTCGTCATCGACCGTTTGTCGGTGGATAATAGCAAGGACAGCATCTCGCGCCTCATTGACTCAGCAGAAACGGCCCTTTACGAGGGAAACGGTGAAATGCGGCTGATGGTTTATCCGTCAGGCATCACTTACGATTTCTCCGAACGCTTTGAGGCCGACGGAATGACGTTTGAAGAGCCTAACGACCTGATGTTTTCATTCAACTCGCCCGTAGGTGCTTGTCCGGAATGTCAGGGCTTTGGCAAGATTATCGGTATCGACGAACACCTCGTCATTCCCAATACCACGCTCTCCGTTTATGATGGTTGTGTGGTCTGCTGGCACGGAGAGAAGATGGGCATGTGGAAGGAAGAGTTCTGTCGCCGGGCTGCCCACGATGACTTCCCCATCTTCGAGCCCTACATGAACCTGACACAGCAGCAGAAGGACTGGCTGTGGCACGGACTTCCCTCAGACCAGAACCGCGATAAATACGACCGCGTGAGCATCGACAATTTCTTCCAGATGGTACGCGAGAACCAGTACAAGATACAGTACCGCGTCATGCTGGCACGCTATCGTGGAAAGACAACATGTCCCACCTGTCACGGCACAAGACTGAAAAAAGAGGCAGGCTACGTGAAAATTGACGGTCGCTCAATTACCGACCTGGTGCAGATGCCCATTGTGAGACTCAAGGAGTGGTTCGACCACATAGAGCTGACGGAGCAGGAAGAAGAGATTGGCCGTAGGCTGTTGACGGAAATCCGTTCGCGCCTGCAGTTCCTGTTGGATGTGGGGTTAGGCTACCTGACGCTCAACCGAATGTCAAACACACTCAGCGGCGGTGAGAGCCAGCGCATCAACCTGGCAACATCGTTAGGTTCGTCACTCGTGGGTTCCCTATACATCCTGGACGAGCCAAGCATCGGCCTGCATCCACGTGATACCGACCGTCTCATCCATGTGTTGAAGGAGCTGCGCGACGTTGGCAACACGGTTATTGTAGTCGAGCATGACGAAGAAATCATGCGCGCCGCCGACTACCTCATCGACGTGGGCCCCGATGCCGGCCGGTTGGGTGGAGAGATTGTGTATGAAGGGAAAATTGAGAATGGAGAATTGAGGATTGAGAATTACGATCTCACCCATGCTTCATCTACGGGCGTGCCAGCAAATCATAATTCTCAATCCTCAATTCTCCATTCTCAATTCAACAGTCACACCCTCCGCTACCTCTCCGGTCAGGAGCAGATACCCGTTCCCCCTTCACGCCGTCCGTGGAACCAGAGCATCACGGTGAAGGGAGCCCGCATGAACAACCTGAAAGGCATTGACGTGAAGATACCATTGAACGTGTTGACAGTAGTAACGGGTGTCAGCGGCAGCGGCAAGTCAAGCCTCATCAAAGGCATCCTCTACCCTGCCCTGAAACGTGGAATGGGCGAGGCTTTTGATGCCCCAGGCGAATACCGCGGACTGGAGGGAGACATGAAAGCCATACAGCACGTTGAGTTTGTTGACCAGAACCCTATCGGAAAATCAACACGCTCCAACCCTGCCACTTACGTCAAAGCCTACGATGCCATTCGTGACCTCTATGCCGAGCAACCGCTGGCGAAGCAGATGGGTTTCAGCAGCCAGTACTTCTCATTCAACACCGACGGTGGACGCTGTGACGAATGCAAGGGTGCAGGTACCATCACCGTCGAGATGCAGTTTATGGCTGACCTCGTATTAGAGTGTGAAGCCTGTCACGGACACCGTTTCAAGCAGGATATCCTCGACGTTCGCTACAATGGCAAGAACATCGACGACGTGCTGAACATGACCATCTCGGAGGCCATCGAGTTCTTTAAAGCCTCCCCTAACGGGGGGAGGTTGGAGGAGACCATCGTCAAACGTCTGCAGACGCTGGAGGACGTGGGACTGGGC
>JAILHP010000134.1 GCA_024695705.1 Prevotella sp.
GATGAAGAGCGACGTGCTCGACGGCTTCGACACCATCAAGGCCTGCGTGGCTTATAAGCAAAATGGTCAGCAGATTGACTACTTCCCCTACAACATCGAGGAGGGCATTGAGCCTGTCTATGAGACGCTGCCCGGCTGGAAGACCGACATGACGAAGTTCACCAGCGAGGATCAGTTCCCCCAGCAGTTCAAGGACTACATCCAGTTCCTGGAGCAGCAACTGGAGACCCCCATTTGTATCATTTCTATTGGTCCCGATAGAGCACAAACGATAGAGAGAAAATGAAAACAAGCATAGTAAAAGGAACTCGCGACTTCGGCCCCATCGAGATGGCCAAGCGCAATTATATTTTCGACACCATCAAGCAGGTGTATGCCCTCTATGGATTCCAGCAGATAGAGACGCCGGCCATGGAGACGCTGCAGACGCTGATGGGCAAGTATGGCGAGGAGGGCGACAAATTACTCTTTAAGGTACTGAACTCAGGCGACTGCCTGGCCAAGGTCAGCGACGAGGAGCTGGCAGAGCGCAACCCCTTGCACCTCGCATCCAAGATGTGCGAGAAAGGCCTGCGCTACGACCTGACGGTGCCCTTCGCCCGTTACGTGGTGATGCACCGCGAGGAGCTGCAGCTACCGTTCAAGCGTTATCAGATTCAGCCCGTGTGGCGTGCTGACCGTCCGCAGAAGGGTCGCTACCGTGAGTTCTACCAGTGTGACGCCGACGTCGTAGGCTCTGACTCGCTGCTCAACGAGGTGGAGCTGATGCAGATTATTGACACGGTGTTCAGCCGCTTCGGTATTCGCGTACAGATCAAGATTAACAACCGCAAGATTCTTTCAGGCATCGCCGAGGTTATCGGTGCTGCCGACAAGATTGTGGATATCACCGTCGCCATCGACAAGCTCGACAAGATAGGCATTGACAACGTCAACGCCGAGCTGCGCGAGGACGGACTGACTGACGAGCAAATCCAGAAGCTGCAGCCCATCATCCTGCTTGAAGGCACCAACGATGAGAAGCTCAACACCATCGCCGAAGTGCTAAAGGACAGCGAGATCGGCCTCAAGGGTGTCGAGGAGCTCCGCTATATTCTTGGTGCCCTTGGTGGTAATCATAATTCTCAATTCTCAATTCCCAATTGTCAATTAAAGAACGAGCTCCAGCTCGACCTCACGCTGGCCCGCGGCTTGAACTACTACACCGGCGCCATCTTCGAGGTGAAGGCTCTCGACGTGCAGATTGGCAGCATCACGGGTGGCGGACGCTACGACAATCTGACGGGCATCTTCGGTATGCCGGGACTGTCGGGCGTGGGCATCTCGTTTGGTGCCGACCGCATTTACGACGTGCTCAACCAGCTCGACCTCTATCCGAAGGAGAGCGTGAATGCCACGCAGCTGCTGTTCATCAACTTCGGCGAGAAGGAAACGGCCTACTGTCTGCCTTATATATATAAGGTACGCGAGGAGGGCATCCGTGCCGAGATGTATCCTGACGCTTCGAAGATGAAGAAGCAAATGTCGTATGCCAATGCCAAGCAGATTCCCTTCGTCGCCCTTGCCGGTGAGAATGAGATGAACGCAGGCAAGCTCACGCTGAAGAACATGGAGACCGGCGAGCAGCAGATGCTGACCATTGAGGAACTCATTGGAAAGGTAAAAAAGTAAAAGGGTAAAAAAGTAAAACGATGAAAAAGTATCTGTTGCTGGCATTGACGGCGCTGCTGGTGCTGACCTCATTCACACAGGACAAGGTGACCACCATCTTCATTATCGGGGACTCGACGGCTGCGAAGAAGGACCTGTCGAAAGGGTCGCCGGAAAGAGGGTGGGGCATGGCCTTGCAGCAGTACTTCGACGAAGCATACATCAAGGTGGATAACCACGCGGTGAACGGTCGTTCCAGCAAGAGCTTCATCGACGAAGGACGCTGGGACAAGGTGCTGGCGCTCATCAAGCCCGGCGACTACGTCATCATCCAGTTCGGCCATAACGACGAGAAGGCACAGCCCGAACGTCATACCGACCCAGGCTCGACGTTCGACTACAACCTCTCCCGTTACATCCGTGAAACACGCGAACGTGGAGGCATCCCCATCGTGATGAATCCTGTGGTAAGGCGTAACTGGGAGGCCTCCCCCGACACAGCCTCCCCCAACCCCTCCGAAAGGAGGGGTGAACCGATAGGTTCCAGGATAGATGATGAAGCCCTGCGCAACACCACCGTGACAGATGCCCCCCTCCTTTCGGAGGGGTCGGGAGAGGCCTCTCCCCTCCTTTCGGAGGGGTCGGGGGAGGTCCTCATTGACACCCACGGCCTTTATGCCGTTGCTCCCCGTGATGTGGCCCAGCGCATGAACTGCCTGTTTGTCGATGCCAACAAGATTACGCACGACTTGGAGCAGCAGTTGGGCGTGGAGGGTTCGAAGAAGCTTCACATGTGGTACAAGCCTGGGGAGCATCCTGCGCTGCCCGACGGTCGTCAGGACAACACTCACTACAATGAGTATGGAGCCAAGGTTGTGGCGGGTCTGCTGGCCGATGCGCTCTGCGAGGAAATACCCCTGTTGAAGAAATACAGGAAACATTAAAGATTAAACATTAAAGATTAAACATTAAAGATTAAACATTAAAGATTAATGGGGAAGTTCAAGCAAACGAGTTTCGGCTGTTTAGGTATTTTTGGTGTCCTGCTGGGACTGGCCGGTCTGCTGATCCTGGTGCTGAGCATCTTCGGCATGTTTGCATCCGAGCAGGAGCTCGACAAGAAGCGTGACCAGTATGCGGCGTATGAGCAGGAGCTGGAGGAGTACGAGGCCGACAGCCTCAAGGTGGCTCGATACGGCGAGATTCTTCTTCAGATAGATGAGGCCAACGCTAATGGCGACTCCCTGCTGATGATGGACCTTCAGGACAGCCTGGCCTACTATGCGCCGCCCGAGCGGCGTGGTGCCATAGGCTTCAATATTGCCGGTGCCTTCCTCATGATTCCTGCCGTAGCAGGTGTTGTGATGATGGTCTTAGGATTGGTTATTGCGGTGGTTTTCTACTACTTATGGGAACGTGAACGCAAGAGACGCAGAATAGACAACGTATAAATAACGGTGCAACTCTTGCAGGATTCAATAATTTTCCGTATATTTGCAGCCAAGATATTTTTTTATTACAAACTAAACAAATTAAAGCTATGAAGAAAAAGTTTATCTGCGCCGTTTGTGGATATATCTACGAAGGCGATGCAGCTCCCGAGAAGTGCCCCATCTGTAAGGCTCCTGCCAGCAAGTTCTCTGAACTGAAAGACGATGCCGACATGACCTACGCTACTGTTCACAAGATTGGTGACGGCAAGCCCGAGGGAGTAAGTGAAGAGATGATTCAGGACCTGCGCAACCACTTCAACGGTGAGTGTGGCGAGGTTGGTATGTATCTGGCAATGGCCCGTCAGGCTGACCGTGAAGGTTATCCCGAGATAGCTGAGGCATTCAAGCGCTATGCTTTCGAGGAGGCAGACCACGCCAGCCGTTTTGCCGAGCTGCTGGGTGAGTGTGTATGGGATACGAAGACCAATCTGGAAAAGCGTGCTGCTGCTGAGGCTGGTGCTTGCGAGGACAAGTTCCGCATTGCCAAGAACGCCAAGGCTGCCGGCTTCGATGCTATTCATGACACCGTTCACGAGATGGCCAAGGATGAGGCTCGTCACGGTGCAGGCTTCGCCGGACTGCTGAAGCGCTACTTTAAGTAACATGAAACATGAAACATTAATCATTAAAGATTAAACATTATAAATTAAATAATAAAACTACAAAAAATCCGTTTTGTCAATATATGATGAAACGGATTTTTTATTTCTTTGCCATAGTGCTCTGCGTGGCATGCAGCAACGACGAGCAGTTCACCACCAGCAGTTCCGACCTGCTGACGCTGCCTGACGACACCCTCAAGATGGATACCGTCTTCAGCGGCGCGTCCTCTTCCACCTATACCTTCTGGATTCGCAACCGTAACTCCAAGGCGCTGCGCGTCAACGACGTACGGCTGGCTGACGGCACACAGGGCTTCCGCGTCAACGTGGATGGCGAGTACCTGCATCCTAACATCAGCGGACTGGAAGTGCTGGGCGATGACAGCCTGTTGGTGTTCGTGGAAATCACGGCCCCCGAGGCAGGCCAGCTGGCACCGAAACCCATTGACGAGCGACTGGTGCTGACCTTGGAAAGCGGCGTACAGCAGGAGGTCAGCATGCGGGCCTGGACGTGGGATGCCGAACGCTGGGACAACAAGACGGTGACTGCCGACGAGGAGATTACCACCCAGAAACCCATCATCGTCTATGGCACGCTGACGGTGGCTGAAGGTGCCACCCTCAAGCTCAGGGGCACGTCGCTCTATTTCCACGACGGTGCCGGCATCGACGTCTGCGGAACGCTGGAGGCCGAAGGTGCCACTCTGCGTGGCGACCGCTTGGACGATATGTTCTCGTACCTGCCCTACGACCATGTCTGCGGACAGTGGCGAGGCATCAGCATCAAGGAGAATGCCCGTTGTCAGCTGACGGATTGCGACATTCATGCTGCCCACGATGCTCTGGTTGCAGCCGCCGGTTCCACGCTGTCGCTGACGCGTACCGTGGTGCATAACAACGCAGGGACGGGCATTGCCGCTGCCGACGCTACGGTGGAGCTGTCCTACTGTCAGGTGTCAAACGCCGAGGGCTCTTTGGTGACGGCCAAAGGCGGCACGGTCACCCTGACGCAATGCACCCTGGCGCAGTACTATCCGTTCGCCCTGCGCGATGTGGCCCTCGTCATTGAAGAGGGCACGCAGCTCAGCGTTACGAAGCTGCTCATAGCCGGATATGATGAAGAACTGATAACGCTGGCCGAGGGAATGGAGATTCCTGAAGGGGAATCCTATACGGCCGAGAAAGAAGACTTCGTACTCATTGACGAAGACAATCTGGTATATGACTTCCATCTGAAGCCCGACAGCAAGGCTGCCGGCTTCGGATGTTATTAGAACTCGGTAAACGACAGCGGCATCAGCTGCCGGATGCCTTCCACACGATAGATGCACTTCTTGCCATACAGCAGGATAACCACCTGCTGCTGGAAGCGTGTCTCCGTCTCAATGATGACCTGACGGCAGGTGCCGCAGGGCGACACAGGCTCTTCCGTCAGCACGCCGTCAGTACCACGGGCGGCAATGGCCAGAATCTTGACAGGCTCCTCAGGAAACTGTGCTCCGGCGGCAAACAGCGCCGTCCGCTCGGCACAGAGTCCGGCGGGGAAGGCCGCATTCTCCTGGTTACAGCCCACAAACTCGCTGCCGTTGTTCAGTATGACACCGGCTCCCACGTGGAAGTGACTGTACGGAGTGTAACTACGGTTGGTGCCTTCGATGGCCAGCTCAACGGCTTTCTGTTCCTCGGCATTGAGCTCCTCCAGCGAGCAAACCTGTATAGTAGATTGGAGGTTCTTTAATTCCATAGACTTGTTTTGTTAGTTTGTAACGAATCCCATTGATTCACGATGCAAAGATACAATATTTTTCGTTATGTGCTGCAATATTTCGAATATTTTTGCATAAAGACGCGAAAAATGCGGTATTCTCTCCCC
>JAILHP010000157.1 GCA_024695705.1 Prevotella sp.
CCCCCTGTCCTTCCTCACGGAGCTGCAGGACTTCATCAACCGTCGCCACGAGGAAATGCCCGAAGGCAGCTACACCACCAAGTTGTTCCGTGACGGTATCAACCGCATTGCACAGAAGGTGGGCGAAGAAGCCCTGGAGACGGTCATCGAGGCCACCAGTGGCGGTGACAAGCTGACCTACGAGGCATCCGACCTGCTCTATCACCTCATCGTACTGCTCACCGCAAAGGGTTTGCGCATTGAGGACGTAGTAAGCGAGTTGCAGCAGCGTCACGACCCCAACTGGGACAAGAAACGTCGTGAGGCCAAGGCGACAGGAAAGATGAAATAGCCCAATGGCACCATAAAATGTCAAATTGGACTCCGAGCTTGCTCGCCTGAGTACCTATAAAAGAGAGTAATAAACGAAGAAATTGTCAAATAGTAAAATATCAAGATGCTCATTGATTATCAAAAAGTAAACATCTACCAGAAGGACGGCATCCTCGTGTTAGAGGATGTTGACTTCCACGTGAACGAAGGAGAGTTTATCTACATCATCGGCCGTGTAGGTGCCGGTAAGAGCACGTTGCTCAAGACGCTCTACTTCGAGCTTGACGTTGATGAAGCCGAGAAGGCCATCGTGCTCAACCACAGCCTGCCGGAACTGAAGCGTAAGTACATCCCCGCCCTTCGCCGGCAGATGGGTATCATCTTCCAGGACTTCCAACTGCTCAGCGACCGCACGGTACGTGAGAACCTGGCCTTTGTGCTCAAGGCTACGGGTTGGAAGAAGAAGGACGAGATAGAGAGCCGTATTAACGACGTACTGACTGATGTGGAGATGCTGGACTACAAGGACCGCTTCCCGCATGAGCTGTCAGGTGGCGAGCAGCAGCGCATTGCCATTGCCCGCGCCATTCTGAACCGTCCGAAGATTATCATTGCCGATGAGCCGACGGGTAACCTCGACCCGGAGACAGCCTGCAACATCATCCAACTGCTGAAGAACATCTCGCAGACGGGTACCGCCATCGTCATGACGACCCACAACATTCAGCTGCTTGACAAGTTCCCCGGCATTGTCTATCGTTGCAAGGACAAGAAACTGGAAGACATCACCAGCAACTACAACCAGCTGGCTGCCGACATTGATGCCAATGAGCCTGACGAGCCCATCAGCATGAAATATGCAGCCCGTGAGGACTTGTCGGTATAATGGGAAAATGAGAAAATAAAAACAACATAGCTATGAAAGTAATGAAATTTGGCGGAACCTCAGTAGGCACTCCGCAACGCATGAAAGATGTTACGAAGCTCGTAACCAAGTCAGGTGAACCCGTTTTCGTTGTGCTCTCAGCCATGTCGGGCACCACCAACTCATTGGTAGAAATCTCGGATTATCTGTACAAGAAGAATCCCGACGGAGCCAATGAAGTCATCAACAACCTGGAGCAGAAATACCTGCGCCACGTGGAAGAGCTCTACTCGACTGAAGAGATGAAGCAGGCCACCCGCGAGTTCCTGCAGAGTGAGTTCAACTACCTGCGCTCGTTCACCAAGGAGCTGTTTACCAGCTTCGAGGAGAAAAGTATCGTGGCTCAGGGCGAGATGATGTCCACCAACATGGTGGTCAACTACATGAAGGAGCAGGGCATCAATGCCTGTCTGCTGAATGCGCTCGACTTCATGCGCACCGACAAGAACTCGGAACCCGACCCTGTATATATCAGGGAGAAGCTGAACGCCCTGCTCGAACAGAACGAGGACGTTCAGGTCTATGTGACGCAGGGCTTCATCTGCCGTAATGCCTACGGCGAGGTAGATAACCTGCAGCGCGGCGGCAGCGACTATACCGCTTCGCTCATCGGTGCAGCCATCAATGCCGAGGAGATTCAGATTTGGACCGACATCGACGGCATGCACAACAACGACCCGCGTGTGGTGGAGAAGACACAGCCCGTTCACCAGCTGCATTTCGAGGAAGCTGCCGAGCTGGCTTACTTCGGTGCCAAGATCCTGCACCCCACCTGCGTGCAGCCCGCCAAGTATGCCGGCATTCCCGTGCGCCTGCTTAACACGATGGCACCCGATGCTGAGGGAACTACCATTTCCAACGCTACGGAGTACGGCAAGATCAAGGCCGTTGCCGCCAAGGACAACATCATTGCCATCAAGATCAAGTCGTCGCGCATGCTGCTAGCTACGGGATTCCTGCGCAAGGTGTTCGAGATTTTCGAAAGCTACCAGACGCCCATCGATATGGTCTGCACCTCAGAGGTCGGTGTCAGTATGTCTATCGACAACTCTTCCCACCTCGGCGAGATTGTCGATGAGCTGAAGAAGTACGGCACGGTGACCGTCGATACCGGCATGTGCGTGGTCTGCGTCGTAGGTGACCTTGACTGGTCGAACATCGGCTTCGAAACCCGTGTGCTGGATGCCATGAAGGACATTCCCGTTCGCATGGTGTCGTATGGAGGTTCCAACTATAACATCTCCTTCCTGATCCGTGAGGAGGACAAGCGTCGCGCCCTACAAAGCCTGAGCGACACGCTGTTTAAGGATTAAGGATGAGGGATGAAGGATAAAAGATGAAGGATAACATTAATTGAAGACACCAACACTAAATGGCAAAAGGACAATTCCCGATAGAGAAGCTGGAGAAGATACAGACTCCCTTCTACTATTACGATACAGAACTGTTGCGCAAGACGTTGCGCACCATTAACGACGAGGCTGGCCGACACGAGGGATTCGTGGTACACTACGCCATCAAGGCCAATGCCAACCCCAAGCTGCTGAAGATTATCCGTGAGGCTGGACTGGGAGCCGACTGCGTAAGCGGCGGCGAGATAGAAGCCAGTGTGCAAGCAGGCTTCCCCAGCTCGAAAATCGTCTTCGCCGGCGTAGGCAAGAGTGACTGGGAGATTAACCTCGGACTCGACAACGACATCTTCTGCTTCAACGTAGAGAGCATTCCTGAGCTGGAGGTCATCAACCAACTGGCAGCTGCCAAGGGAAAGACGGCCCGCGTGGCCTTCCGCCTGAACCCCAACGTGGGAGCCCACACGCATGCCAACATCACCACCGGACTGGCCGAGAACAAGTTTGGCATTGCCATGCGCGACATGATTCCCGTCATTGAGCATGCCCAGCAGTTGCAAAACGTCAAGGTGGTAGGCCTGCACTTCCACATTGGCAGTCAGATACTCGATATGGGCGACTTCGAAGCCCTCTGTAACCGTGTGAACGACCTGCAAAAGGAGTTGGAGCGCCACCGCATCACCGTAGACCACATCAACGTTGGCGGTGGATTAGGTGTGGAATACACCCATCCCAACCGAGTGCCCCTACCCGACTTCAAGGCTTACTTCGACACCTACGCCAAGAAGCTGAAGTTGCGTCCTGAGCAAACGCTGCATTTCGAGTTGGGGCGTGCCGTAGTGGCTCAGTGTGGAACGCTCATCACGCGTACCTTATATATAAAAGAAGGGGCCGTGAAGCGCTTTGCCATCGTCGATGCCGGTTTTACCGACCTCATCAGGCCAGCCCTCTACCAGGCGTACCATAAGATTGAGAACATTACAAGCAACGAAAGCATGGAGACCTATGACGTAGTAGGTCCCATCTGCGAAAGTACGGATGTGTTTGCCAAGCAGATTGACCTGAACCGCACACAACGGGGCGACCTGTTGGCCATTCGCTCTGCCGGAGCCTATGGTGAGATCATGGCATCACAGTATAACTGCCGCCGGCTGCCACAAGGCTATACCAGCGACGAAATCAGATAAGGAATGACAACAGACAACGGACAAACATCCACCAGCAACGGACTGTCGATGGTCATAGCCGTACACGACCAGGCCATCGAACTGGAACAAAACCTGCCGCGTTTCCTGACGCTGCAGAGTGATGTGCCGTACGAAGTAATTGTGGTGGACGATTCTTCTTCCGACGAGACGCCTGACGTGCTGAAGCGCCTGCAGCTGGAGCACGAAAGGCTCTATCACACCTTCCTTCCCAAATCGGTGGTGTTCAATCCCAGCCGCAGACAGCTGGCCCTCTCCGTCGGCGTCAAGGCAGCTCACTACGACTGCATCGTGCTGGCCGACATCAACCGTCCTCCCGTTTCCGAAGAGTGGCTTACGGGCTTGCTGCAGGCAACCGATTCACAGAACGGGGCAGTACTCGTCTATAGCGGACGCCGCGAATCTGATGCCGTGCTTCACCAGACATGGGCCACGCTAGAAGATGCCGCTCCCCTTGTGTGCAAGGCTGAGAGGCGTTCGGGCAAGGGCCATCACGGCAAGTGGCTGATGTACCGTCGCGGACTCTATGATGCCCTGGCTGTACCCCGTCAGCGCATGCATGACGCGGTGAAGCTGTTTGACCACCGCATCGGCAGTTTCGGCTTGTTCACCCTCCGTCTGAAGGTCTTGTGGAAAAACCTGTTGAACCGCGCATAACACGATTTGAGCCTATGAGAATACTACACTTCTACCATCAGGAATCCGACCTGCAGGCACACTACGTTGCCCTGCTCATGCAGACGATGGCCGGAAGTGTGGAGGTTCAAGCCCTCAGCTCCCTGACTGAAGTACGCAAGGCACTCGACACGCAGCATTACGACATTCTCCACATTCACGGCTGCTGGTCCATCCAGTATGCCAAGGCCGCCACGCAGGCCCACCGACTGGGAACCCGCGTCGTTATCTCCCCTCACGGAGAGTTGGAGCCCTGGATACTGAAGAACCGCCAGTGGCAGGAGAAGATGCCCAAGACGCTGCTCTACCAGCGCCAGACCATTCAGGAGGCCTACGTCGTCATTGCGATGGGAAGCATGGAGCGTGAAAGTCTGGAGAAACTGGGATGGAACCCGCGCATAGAAACCATCCGCAATGCCGTCATCACCCACTCCATTACGCCCTCTGAGATGACCCGTCAGCTGTTGACGGTATATCAGAAAGTCATGGACAGCGACGTGTTCAACCTGATGAGCCAGCAAGCCCGTGAAGCCCTGTTTCTGCTGCTCAAGGCCGCCGTGTCGGGCAATCCCCACTGGCTGCAGGGACAGACGGTACCCCAGCTGACTGCCGAGGAGTGGCGCCAGCTGCTCATCTATGCCCGCCACGAACGGTTGGAGCACCTGCTGAAACGCGGCATCCACGTGCTGGGCATGAAGGAACCGATGACCGACGTCAGTCAGGTGCAGAGCTATTTCCCCACCGGTTACCACCCCGTCCGCACCATCACAGAAACCATCGGCAACAAGTTTGCAACTGAGAACGACCGCCTGCTGGCCACGTTCAAGTACCTGCACCGGCTGAACACCTCGGAGCACTTGGCTATGGCCCACCTCCTGGAGCTGGATCGTGAGATACGCGAGCACGACATCGACGAGGAACTGCTGAAGGACACGCTCGAGGATGCCCGCCTGCTGACCTTTGCCTCACGGCTGATGGGTGTGCTGGAATCGTTGACGCAGCTGGAGGAAGGCCTGATGCCAGTTCCCGCCATTCACGACCGTCAGACGGAGAAAATGGAAGACATTATTACAAACCACTTAAAGATATGACTCACACACATCATCATGACAAGGTGACCGACATGCACTACCTGCACCTGCTCAGTCAGTCGTTTCCCACCATTGCCGATGCCGCCACGGAAATCATAAATCTCGAGGCCATCATGAATCTGCCCAAGGGTACGGAGCACTTCCTTGCCGACCTGCACGGTGAGAGCGAAGCGTTTCAGCACGTGCTGAAGAATGCCTCCGGCAACATCAAGCGCAAGGTCAACGAGTTGTTTGGCAATGACATCCGCGAGACCGAGAAAAAAGAACTCTGCACCTTGATATACTACCCCGAACGGAAGCTGGAACTCATCAAGGCTGCAGAGACTGACATTGATGACTGGTACCACATCACCATTCACCAGCTGGTGAAGATATGCCGTGACGTATCCAGCAAATATACCCGTTCCAAGGTGCGCAAATCTTTGCCGCAGGACTTCTCCTACATCATCGAGGAACTGCTGCACGAGCGAACGGAAGACAACAACAAGGCGGCCTACGTTAACGTCATTGTCGATACTATCATCACTACGGGTCGTGCTGACGATTTCATCATTGCCCTCTGCAACGTCATTCAGCGGCTGGCCATTGACCAGCTGCACATCCTCGGCGATATCTTTGACCGCGGACCTGGTGCCCACATCATCATTGACACGTTGCGCCAGTACCACTCCTGGGACATCCAGTGGGGCAACCACGATATCCTGTGGATGGGAGCCTGTGCCGGCAACAAGGCGTGCATCTGCAACGTGCTGCGCCTGTCGTTGCGCTACGCCAACCTCACCACCCTGGAGGAGGGCTACGGCATCAACCTGGTGCCGCTGGCCACCTTTGCAATGGAGACCTACGGCGACGACCCCTGCGACGAGTTCGTTCCCAGGCTACTGAAAGGCCAGCAGATGGACGAGAAGACGCTGCTGCTCACGGCCCGCATGCACAAGGCCGTCTGCGTGTTGCAGTTCAAGGAGGAAGCCAAGATCTTCAAGCGCCGTCCGGAATGGAAGATGGAGCACCGTTGCCTGCTGGACCACGTGGATTACCAGCGTGCTGTCTGCACCATCGACGGCAAGGAGTATGAGATGAAGAGCTGCCACTTCCCCACCGTTGACCCTGCTCATCCTGACGCCCTGACACCCGAGGAGGAACTGCTCATGGAGAAGTTGCGCCACTCGTTTGCTGTCAGCGAGAAGCTGCACAAGCATATCCACACGCTGCTCAGTCACGGCTGCATGTATGCCATCTACAACTCGAACCTGCTCTTCCACGCCAGCATTCCCCTGAATGCCGACGGCACACTGAAGGAGGTAGACCTGTATGGCGACAAATACAGCGGACGTGAACTGCTGGAGAAGACGGGACAGATGATTCGCACCGCCTTTACCGCCGACAGCGACCCTGACGAGCGACACTTTGCCCGCGACTACTTCCTGTATCTGTGGTGCGGTGCCGACTCCCCGCTGTTCGACAAGTCGAAGATGGCCACCTTCGAGCGTTACTTCCTGAAAGACAAGGAGACCTACAAGGAGGAGAAAGGCTGGTACTTCCAACTGCGCAACGAGCCTGATGTCTGTGACCGCATTCTGGATGCCTTCGGAGTGGAAGGTCCACAGCGTCACATCATCAACGGCCACGTTCCCGTACACGTTGCCAAGGGAGAGAACCCCATCAAGGCCAATGGCCGCCTGATGGTGATTGACGGCGGTTTCTCGGAGGCCTACCATCAGGAGACGGGCATTGCTGGTTATACGCTGGTCTATCACTCGCGTGGTTTCCAACTGGTACAGCACGAGCCCTTCACGTCGTCGGCCGATGCCATCCAGCGTGGTTCAGACATCAAGTCAACTACACAGATTGTCGAGATGTCAGCCCACCGCATGCTGGTGTCCGACACCGACAAGGGACGTGAGCTGCGTGCCCAGGTGCAGGACCTGAAGCAACTGCTCTACGCCTACCGCCACGGATTGCTGAAAGAGAAGAGAAGCTGAGCGTTCTTGCGTCCCGTTGGTAGCAAGCGGCATAGCCGAGCGGAGCGTTTGGCACGATATTTGCATGAACGTTGTCAAAGTTCAAAAACATTAGGATTATGCAAAAAGGTAACATCGGGGTTACAACCGAGAACATCTTCCCCGTCATCAAAAAGTTTCTCTATAGTGATCATGAGATTTTCCTGCGTGAGATGGTCAGCAATGCCGTCGATGCTACGCAGAAGCTGAAGACCCTCAAGCAGCAGGGTGAGTTCAAGGGCGAAGACGGCGACCTGAGCGTCCGCATCAGCCTTGACAAGGACAAAGGTACCATCACCGTCTCTGACCGTGGCATCGGCATGACCGAGGAGGAAATCGACAAGTATATCAACCAGATTGCCTTCTCAGGCGTCAACGACTTCCTGGAGAAGTACAAGGACAATGCCAATCAGATCATCGGCCACTTCGGACTGGGCTTCTACTCTGCTTTCATGGTATCAAAGAAGGTGGATATCATCACCCGTTCATATAAGGACGACGCCAAGGCCGTGAAGTGGACCTGCGACGGCAGCCCTGCCTACGAGATTACCGATGCCGAACGTGAGGACCGCGGTACCGACATCGTGCTCTATCTGGACGACGACTGCAAGGAGTTCCTGGAGAAGGAAAAGATACAGTCGCTGCTCACCAAGTACTGCAAGTTCATGGCAGTGCCCATCGTCTTCGGCAAGAAGCAGGAGTGGAAGGACGGCAAGATGCAGGACACCGACGAGGACAACGTCATCAACGACAGCGACCCGATGTGGGCAAAGGCTCCCTCGACGCTGAAGGACGAGGACTACCAGAAGTTCTACCGCACGCTCTACCCCATGCACGACGAGCCGATGTTCTGGATTCACCTCAACGTGGACTACCCCTTCAACCTGACGGGTATCCTCTACTTCCCCCGCATCAAGTCGAACATCGACCTCCAGCGCAACAAGATACAGCTCTACTGCAACCAGGTCTTCGTCACCGACCAGGTCGAGGGCATCGTACCCGAGTTCCTCACCCTGCTGCACGGTGTTATCGACTCTCCTGACATTCCCCTGAACGTCAGCCGCAGCTATCTGCAGAGCGACCGTGAGGTCAAGAAGATCTCTACCTATATTACTAAGAAGGTTGCCGACCGTCTGCAGGCCATCTTCAAGGAAGACCGCAAGCAGTACGAGGAGAAGTGGGACGACCTGAAGCTCTTCATCAACTACGGCATGCTCAGCGAAGATTCGTTCTACGACCGTGCAAAGGACTTCACCCTGATGAAGGATGTCGAGGGTAAGTTCTTCACCTTCGACGAGTACAAGACCCTCATCGAGGGAGCCCAGAAGGACAAGGACGGCAATCTCATCTACCTCTACGCCACCGACCGTGAGGAGCAGTACTCCTACATCCAGGCAGCCAAGGACAAAGGCTACAGCGTCCTGCTGCTCGACGGCCAGCTCGACGTTCCTGCCATCCAGATGCTCGAGCAGAAGTTCGAGAAGAGCCGCTTCACCCGTGTGGACAGCGACATCATCGACCGCCTCATCGTCAAGGACGACGCTCCCAAGAGCAACCTGACGGCCGACGAGTCTGCCAATTTGTCACAGGTCTTCAAGTCCCAGATGCCTAAGATGGAGAAGACCGAGTTCATGGTCGAGGTACAGGGCCTGGGCGAGAGCCAGCGTCCCGTCGTCATCACCCAGAACGAGTGGATGCGTCGTATGAAGGAGATGAGCCGCTTCCAGCAAGGCATGAATTTCTACGCTCAGATGCCCGACTCGCTGAACCTCGTGCTCAACAGCGACCATCCGCTGGTAAAGCGTGTGCTGGACGACTGCAAGGCCAATACCGAAGACGCCCTGAAGCCCATCGAGAGCGAGCTGAAAGGTCAGGAGGCCCGTCTGGCCGCTATCCGTCAGCAGCAGGAGAAGAAGAAGGCCGACGAGCTCACGCAGGACGACAAAGACATGAAGGCCGAGTGCGAGAAAGCCGTCGAAGACCAGAAGAAGAAGAAGGAGCAGCTGCTGGGCGACTATGCACAGAAGAACGAGATTGTCCACCAGCTCATCGACCTGGCACTCCTGCAGAACGGCATGCTGAAGGGCGAGGCACTCGACAAGTTCCTCAAGCGCAGCGTT
>JAILHP010000094.1 GCA_024695705.1 Prevotella sp.
GAGGGCGGCCAGAAGAAGGGCCATGACCCGAAGGTGCTGGAGAAGATATGGGGCGAATGGGAAGCCTTTGCGTCGTATGCCTTCAACAAGAGTCATGCCGCCTGCTACTCGTGGGTGGCTTACCAGACGGCCTACCTCAAGGCGAACTATCCGGCTGAGTTCATGGCTGCCATCATGAGTCGCCGCCGTGACCAGATAACGGAAATCACGAAACTGATGGATGAGTGCAGGGTAATGAAAATCAACGTGTTGGGTCCTGATGTGAACGAGTCGTACGAGAAGTTCGGCGTGAACCAGCATGGCGAGATACGCTTCGGACTGGCGGCCATCAAGGGACTGGGCGACAGTGCGGCCATGGCCATCATCACCGAACGCGAGAAGAACGGTCCCTACAAGAGCATCTTCAACTTTGCCGAGCGTGTCAACCTGAACAGCGTCAACCGCAAGGCGTTTGAGAGTCTGGCGCTGAGCGGCGGATTCGACAGCTTCGGCATTCGCCGTGAGGACTTCTTCGCCCAGAACGGTAAGGGCGAGGTGTTCCTGGACACGCTGCTGCGCTATGGTTGCAACTACCAGGCCGAGCAGCAGGAGATGCGCTTCTCTCTCTTCGGCGGCGACAATGCCGTGGAGATTGCCACGCCTCCCATCCCAAAGGGTGATACGTGGAGCGACATTGAAAGACTGAACAAGGAGCGTGAGCTGATAGGCATCTACCTCTCGGCCCATCCGCTGGATGCCTTCCGCATCATCCTGGACAACCTCTGCAATACCCGCTGCAACGAGCTGGGGGCTGTGGAGAACCTGGAAGACCGTGAGGAAATCATACTGGGCGGCATTGTCACGGGGGTACAGACGAAGCTGACGAAGACAGGCAAGACCTGTGGCTTTGTCACCATCGAGGACTTCGACACGTCAGGCCAGCTGGCTTTCTTCGGTGAGGAGTGGGTGCGCTGGAGCAGCTGGTTCTCGAACGGAGCGGCCCTGTGTATCAATGCCAAACTGGTGGAGCGCTGGAGGGACAGCAACCAGAAGGAGCTGCGCGTGCAGAAGATTGAGTACCTGCAGACGGTGAAGGACAACGCCTTTGACCACATCACCATCTCCATGGACACGGGACTGCTGAACGACCAGATTGTCAGTGAGCTGAGCGGCATCATCGACGAGTCGCCCGGCAAGACCAAGGTCTTCTTCCAGCTGCACGACAGCCTGGGCAAGAACAGCATACTGCTGGAAAGCCATAAGAGCTCGGTCAACCTGACCATGCCGCTGCTCTACTTTATCCAGGAGACGGAGGGGCTGGAGTACTTTATCAATTGAGGGGCCTCCCCCCAGCCCCCTCCGAAGGGAGGGGGGAGATTGGCACGGTGTTTGCTGATAGTAATAATGAAAATATGTTTAACCCGGTGGTGATGAACATTTGTTCAGACCCCCAGCCCCTAACTTAGGGGACCATAAATAATTGTAAATTAAAGCGATGGAAGTAACAATCACAAGTGAGAATTTTGAGACCCTGAAGAATGGCAATCTGCCATTAGTAGTGGATTTCTGGGCAACCTGGTGCGGACCGTGCCGTATGATTGCCCCTGTCATTGCCGAACTGGCAAAGGAATATGACGGACGCATTGCCGTAGGCAAGTGCGACGTGGAGGAGAATGACGATTTGTCAGCCGAGTTTGGCATTCGTAACATCCCCACCATCATTTTCATGAAGGATGGTGCTGTGGTGGACAAGGTTGTCGGTGCTGTCAGCAAGTCAACTCTCGAAGAGAAGTTTAAAGCACTGCTGTAGCTTTATTCTTTGAGCTTTGAGTTTTGAGCTTTGAGCTTTGAAATATGCTACCGCCACTATGGTAATCGTAAAGCTCAATGCTCAAAGCTCAAAGCTCAATGCCCTTGAGCCGTCATCCTGCTCGGTGATGGTTACACGGACGGCGTCATCGGGTAGGAGGGGCTCAATGAGCTCCGGCCACTCGATGAAGCAGTAATTGCCGGAATAGAAATACTCCTCATACCCCAAGTCATAGACTTCTTCCAGCTTCTTAATGCGGTAGAAGTCGAAATGGTAAAGGATCTCACCCCCTCCCCTTAGGCTATATTCATTCACAATGGCGAAGGTGGGGGAGGTGATGACGTCATCCACACCCAGCTCCTCGCAGACTGCCTTGATGAAGGTGGTCTTGCCGGAACCCATCTTGCCGTAGAAGGCAAACACGTGGCTCTCACCCATCTGGCTGATGAACTCACGGGCCGCCTCACGTATCGTATCTAAATTCTGAATCTTTATTTCCATACTTTTTTCCTTTTCATAACTCCCCTCCTTTCGGAGAGGGAGGCTTCTCACCTTTTTTTTCCTTTCATCGTTACCAAAGGAATGACCATTTCCTCCAGCGAGATGCCGCCGTGTTGGAAGGTGTCCTTGTAGTAGCTGACGTAGTAATTGTAGTTATTAGGATAGGCAAAGAAGGAATCGCCCGTGGCAAAGACATAGCTCGTCGAGAGGTTAGGTGCCGGCAGCTGTGCCTTTTTGGGATCCTTGATGACAAACAGGTCTTTCGAGTTGTACGCCAGGTTCTTGCCGAGCTTGTAGCGCAGGTTGGTATTGGTGTTGCGGTCGCCGACAATCTTCTCGGGCTTGGTGCAGCGTATGGAGCCGTGGTCGGTGGTGATGAGCACGGTATAGTCGGTCTGGGCCAGCTGACGGAAAAGGTCGGAGACAATGGAATGCCGGAACCAGGAAAGGGTGATGCTGCGGTAGGCCGACTCGTTGTTGGCCAGTTCGCGTACCATCTTCGACTCCGTACGGGCATGCGAGAGCATGTCGATGAAATTGAACACCACGACGTTCAGGTCGTACTTCTGCAGGCTGTTCAACTGCTGCAGGAAGCGTTCTGCCTCGGCCGACGTATTGATCTTGTGGTACGAGAAAGTGTTACGACGGCGGTAGCGGTCCAGCTGCGTCTGGATGAGCGGTGCCTCGTTGAGGTTCTTGCCCTCTTCCTCGTCTTCGTCCACCCAGAGGTCGGGGAACATACGGGCTATCTGGTCGGGCATGAGGCCTGAGAAGATGGCATTGCGGGCATACTGCGTAGAGGTGGGCAGGATGCTGCTGTAGAGCTGTTCGTCAATGTCGAACTGGTCGGCTATCTCACGCTCCAGCGTCTTCCATTGGTCATAGCGGAAGTTGTCGAAGACAATGAGAAAGACTTTCTCGCCATCGTTCAGACGGGGGAAGACGGTGGTCTTGAAGATGTCGGGCGAAAGAACAGGAGCACCCCCTACGGCTTCGTTTGACTTGCGGGCTATAGAAGCCCCCCCGGGGGCAGAATGGGGGGCCAGCCACTCCAGATAGTTTTTCTTCACAAACTTGGCAAAGCCGATGTTAGCCTCTTCCTTCTGCATCTGCAGCATCTCCTTCATGGCCGAATCGGTGTCGCTAAGTTCCAGTTCCCAGTGGACGAGCCGGCGATAGACATCGGTCCAGTCCTGCCACGTACGACAGTCCATGATCTGCAGGGCTATCTGCTGGAACTGCTGTTGGTAGCCACTCTGCGTCTCTTCGGTCACCAGTTCCTTGCGGTGGATGTTCTTCTTCAGCGTCAGCAGTATCTGGTTGGGATTGACGGGTTTGATGAGGTAGTCGGCAATCTTGCGTCCGATGGCCTGGTTCATGATGTCCTCCTCCTCGCTCTTGGTCACCATGACGACAGGCACGGAGGGGGCTACCTCCTTGATGCGCTGCAGGGTGTCGAGTCCGGAGAGTCCGGGCATCATCTCGTCGAGCAGCACGAGGTCGAAGTTGTGCTGCTGACACTGCTCAATGGCGTCAGGGCCGTTGGTCACTGTTATTACTTCGTAGCCTTTCTTTTCCAGAAAGAGCAGGTGGGGCTTCAGCAGTTCCATCTCATCGTCAGCCCAAAGTAGCAATCCGTTGGTCATTAATTATCAATTATCAATTTTCAATTAACGATAGAAGTCTTCGTCAAAGTCAATGTCACCGTAGCTGCCTGGCGTCTCGGGACCGAAGAGGTCGTCAAACTCCGGCTGTCCGCTGTTGGTCGGTGCCGGTTCCTCATATTCCTCCTCGGGCTCCTCGTACAGCTCCTCGGGGTCACCCAGCAGTTCCTTGTCGGAAATCTCAAGCGGTGCCAGTTCACGCTCGTAGAACTCGTCGTAGTCGTTGTAGCTGAACGACGTGCCGACCTTCTGCAGGTTATCGTCGCTGATGATGAGGTGGCGGCAGTTCTGCAGGCGTTCCTGCATCTGCGGGTCGGCATAGAGCATGCGCACATACTGGCGTACCTCGTCGTAGCTCATGAAACCGCGAATCAGCATGCGGCTCACCCCATCGCCGTGCTCCACCTCAATCTCGAAGTTACGCACCAGGTAGTTGGTGAAGTTATAGCGGGCCAGCTCGTAGAGTAGCTGGTTGCCGTTGATGGAGTCGGGCTGGTAGGCCAGCACGAAGTTGAAGCGGGTGTTACGCTCGGTGCTGAGGGTGTCAACGCCCAAGGAATCACGTTCGTTCATCATCAGGCTGCGACGGCTCCACACGTCGGCCATGTCGAAGCGTCCGCCATGCAGCGTACGTCCTTCCTGTACGCCGCGGACTATCATGCCGGCTATGGAGCTGACCTCGCTCTCGGGATATTTCTCGACCACCTCACGCATGCGGGCCAGACAGGAGTCGGCACGTCCCTGATTGAGCAGGGTGAGTCCCTCGATGAAGAGGAACTTCGGACGGTGGGCACCCAACGGGAAACGCAGGGCGGAGATGCGGGCATTACTCATGACCGTCTCCTCGCGGTATTCCTGGAAGGCATCGAAGGTGGCGGCATAGAGCGAGTCTTCTATATGTACACCGAAGCGGGCATTCTCCACGAAGTAGGGGTCGCTGAGCAGGATGGTCCACTGGCTTTCAGGGAAGTCCTGCTTCAGGCGGTTGATGCATTCCTGTGCCATGCCCGACCTGCCTTGTCGGGAGTAGAGCAGGAACAGGTGGTAGAGTGCCTCGTCGTTGCGGGCATAGTCAGGGAAGTTGTTGGTCAGTCTGGTCAGGAACTGCTCACCCTTACGCAGGTTGTCGAGCTTGTCCTTGAAGATGACACCACCGTTCATCAGGGCATCGCTCAGCAGGGCGTTGCTGGCAGCCAGCTGTTCCTCGGTAAACGGTATCTGTGCCAGATAGTACTCGCGGTTGTGCGGGTCGAGCGCCGCTGAGTCGGTGGGCTCCTCGGGCTGGTCGCCCTCGGGCTTCTCGCCAATGCCCAGGCTGTCGGTTACCTCACCATCAATGTCGCCGTCCGTGTCGGGGGTGTCCATCCTTACTACGGTGCGGTTGTTACGACGCCAGTTGTCCACGTTCTCACGCTTACCCCACTGGCGTTCGAAGGTCAGCTTACCCTGACTGACGGCCTGTGGGTTATAGAAGTACCAGAGTCCCGACTGCTGGGTGCCAGGCGTCGTGGGAGTGGTCTGCGGCTTGCCCTTGCCATCCACATCGCCGTCGCCGGCCCGGTCGTTGAGTATCTGCTCCGCCTCGGCTTCCTCGCGGGCCAGTCGTTCCTCTTTCTCCTTCTGCTTCAAGGCCTCAATGACACGGTCGATGGCAGCCAGCCGTTCTTCCTCAGGCATCTTGGCCAGTGCCTGCAGCGAGTCCTGCAGATGGACTGCCTCGGTGTGGGGCACCAGTTCGTCGAGGATGAGCGAACGCTTTGACAGCTGCTCGTAGTCAGGACGCTCACGGTCCAGCAGTCCGATGGCCTCGCCGTAGCAGCGGCGGGCATCGCTGAACTGCTCGCGTACCCAGTACAGGTCGCCCAGTTTCAGCAGCAGCACACCTTTCTCAATGCCGCTACGCGTGGCTTTCTTGTTACCCGTCTCGTAGGCATCAATGGCATTCAGCGTGTCATGCTCGGCCAGGTAGATATTGCCGATGGCGTAATACACCTGGTCCAGGTAGTCCTTGTTATTGTCAGACGAGGCCATGCGCTTCAGCTTGCTAATCATCTTCTTGGCCTGTCCCTTGGCCATCACCTCCGTCTGGGCGATACGGGCATTGAAGTCCAGCTCGTAGGGCGGATTCATGCGTGACACCTTGCGGAAGGCATTGAAGGCTTCCTCGCGGTGACCCAGCTGCGCCTGCAGCTGTCCCATGAGGAACCACTCACGGGCCCGCTGGATTCTGCGCTTCTCATGTTTGATGACCTGCCGCAGGTAGGGAATGGCCTCCTCATACCTGCCGGTATGGATG
This sequence comes from Prevotella sp., assembly GCA_024695705.1. Taxonomy (GTDB): domain Bacteria; phylum Bacteroidota; class Bacteroidia; order Bacteroidales; family Bacteroidaceae; genus Prevotella. The sequence goes on from JAILHP010000094.1 coordinate 6,251, forward strand.
TAATAGTCGGCATGGGCGTAGTCCCAGTCCTTCACGGCACGGTAGTCCATGGAGTCACGCTTCATGTTGCGGATAACGTCTTCTGCCTCGTAGAGCCAGCCCAGCTCCGCATAGCTCTTGGTGAGCCAGGCACGGGCAATGCCGTTGATATGGGGACGCGTCTGATACAGGCGGCTCATGTACGAGAACGTGGCGGCTGCCTCCTCAAACTCTCCCTTCTGGAACTGCGACTTACCCAGCAGCAGCCACGCCTTCCAGATGAAGGGGTTGTACTCACGGCGGCTGAGCCATTCTATGTCTTTGGCCGTCTTTTTACGGTTCTTGTTCCATTCCGGCTTGCGCTTGATGCTATGGCGACGTATGGCCTTCTCCGACTTCTCGATGGCACGGTCAAACTGTCCGCTGCCAATGGAACGTGTCTGTTTGTTGGCCACCGGGTAGAGCGGCAGCATCTCGGTGAAGTTGTCGTGGTGGCCCTTCTCCTGTTCCGTGCTACCTTCTATGAATGCCTGCGAACCATTATAATAGATGTTATAGCGGGCGTGGAAGGCATGGAAGAAACGTGTCTTGGCAGTGTTCTGCTTCGAGGCGCAGGCGGTAAGGAAAAGTAAAATGCCCAAAAGGCAAAGAACTTTGAGATTTGAACTTTGAGATTTGAGGCTTGACTTTTGACAATTGGCTTTCAGCTCCGCCAGCTTACACTCACTTTGGCTGGTGCACGAGGCACAGTCGCCCTCACTCTTTACCACAGGCTCGTCCTTGTCACCCCACGACAGTAGGGCGGCAATCACGCCAAGCGCGATGATGGATCCTATGATAATGAGTGCGAATGTCATCTGTCACTTATCACTTATATCTTCAATCAGAAATCCCGCACTGCGCAGGTCATCCCAGTATTTGGGATACGACTTGCTCACTACTTGCGGGTTGTTAATAATCAGGTGGCCCAGCCGTAGGGCGGCAGGCGCAAAGGCCAGTGCCATGCGGTGGTCCTCATAAGTATCGATGCCTGCCGACAGGTCAGGCTCACAGCGTTCGCCGCTCCAAATTAGTTCCGAACCGTCACCCTGACTCAGCACAAAGCCTAACTTGCGCATCTCAGTAATCATGGCAGCAATGCGGTCTGTCTCCTTGATTTTCAGTGTGGAAAGTCCACGGAAGTGGAACGGCACATCCATCATGGCACAGCACACCACAAAGGTCTGGGCCAGGTCAGGCGAGTTGACAAAGTCATACTCCAAGCGGGGCACGCCCTTTCCCCTGTGCTTCAGCGTCACGGTGGTTGGCTTGCGGGGCTCCGTGGTTCCGAAGGTGGTCTTCACTCCCAGCAGGCTGAAGATGTAGCGCACCGAGGAGTCACCCTGACGGGAGCAGTCGGCCAGTCCCTCCATCATCACGCAGTCGTCGCGGTTCTGCGACAGCGCCATCATCTCGTACCAGTAAGACGCTGCGCTCCAGTCGTTCTCGATGTAGTAGGCATGTTCCTTGTAGGGCACGGGATTGACTTGGATGGTGTCTATGTCCGTCCATTCGGCTTCTGAGCCAAATTGGTGCATCACCGACAGCGTCAGGTCGATATAGGGACGGGAGATGATGTCACCCCTCAGTCGGAGCGTCAGACCGTTCTTCAGTGTGGGACCTATCATGAGCAGGGCGGAGATATACTGTGAACTGACGTTTCCGGGTATCTCCAACAGCCCGCCGTCCAGCTTGCGGCCCTTGATGAGCAGTGGCGGATAACCCGGTTCACCTAGGTAGGTAATGTCAGCACCTAAGTAACGCAAGGCGTTGACCAACAGCTCAATGGGACGACGCTTCATGCGCTCCGTACCTGTCAGCGTATGACTCTGTCCATCCATCACGCTCAGGTAGGCCGTCATGAATCGCATAGCCGTGCCTGCTGCCTTGATGTTGATGACGTCAGGCATATCACGCAACGCTTTGACCATGACGTCCGTATCGTCGCAGTCGCTCAGGTTTTCAGGCATAATCTGACCTTTCGACAACGCATGAATAATCAGTGCGCGGTTCGAAATGCTCTTCGATGCTGGCAGCTGGACAATCTGCTTCAGCAGGGTAGGAGCCTTTATCTCATATTTTATCATTTCCAAACATTGTACAATGTATATATAATAACTCACAAAGGTACGATTTATTATCCAAAGGAGCCATGGATTTTGCAGAAATAACATAAATTATCACTCTTTTTCCCAAAAAGTGAGGAAAAAATTTGCAGGATTGGAAAAAACGTCTTACCTTTGCAGGCGATTTCAGAGTAAATCACCCATGAAGATGGGTTTTGTTCGGGATTTAGCGCAGTTGGTAGCGCACACGTCTGGGGGGCGCGAGGTCGCTGGTTCGAGTCCAGTAATCCCGACAGAAAGAAGCTGAAAACCAAGTGGTTTCAGCTTCTTTGCTTTTTCTCCCAGGTTTACTGTGATTTGCTCTGGTTGACGTGGTGGGTGACGTGAAAAGTCAACCGAGAAGTCAACCAAGATTTATGGAAGCAACAATTTCGGTGATTTGTAACAAAGTCAGCGGCTGGTGGCTACAGTGGTTCCGCTTCGGGCCTTTGGAGTGGATTTGGCGCATGCTGACATACGGGAACTACTTCAAAATATGCATAAAATAAAAATGTTAGTAATACAAAATAGAGGCAAAAATCAGCCGTTTTCAAAAAAAATATCGAAAATGGCTGATTTTTGCATTGTGGTTTGACAGAAAAGTTGTAATTTTGCACCATCATTGATTAATAATTATGGTGTACAAAAGTATAATAGGGCGAAACGAGGAAATCAGGAAACTGGAGAAGTTTCTGAAATCACCCAAGTCGGAGTTTGTAGCCATCTATGGTCGCAGACGTGTTGGCAAATCCTATCTGGTTGAGGA
>JAILHP010000059.1 GCA_024695705.1 Prevotella sp.
GCGTTCCTTTTCCTTCTTCTCGCCGTAAGTCTCGTAACTACTGCAACTTAACAGCACTCCAAAAGCCATCAACGCCATCCACGTATAAAACAGTTTCTTCATTTCTATACCTTATTATATTCTAAAACGGGGCAAAGGTACATAATTCTTTGAACTTTGAGCTTTGAACTTTGAGCTTTATGACTACCTGTTATGCTTATTTAACGTTTAGCACTCAAATCATAAAGCTCAAAGTTCAAAGCTTCAACATTCCTTCAAAATGCAGAAAAGCCTGCTGCACTACCTTGACGGCCTCGTCCATCGAGCAATACAGCCGTCCGCCCGAAGCATTCAAGTGACCGCCGCCGTTGAAGAACTGCTCCGCCACCTTGTTGCAAGGGAAGTCATCAACCGACCGCAGGCTCACCCATATCAGGTTATCCTTCTCAGTATCCTCACGCAGAGAGACGGAGAGCTTCAACCCCTTGATTTGCAGCGGCATGTTGACCAGTCCCTCCGCATCGCCCTTCACGAAATTGAAGCGGCGCAGGTCCTTACGCGACAGGGTGAAATAGCTGGCATGACGTGCAGCATCCACCACCAGTTTCTCCAGCATGACATAACCCGTCAGGCGCAGACGGTTCTCGCTGTAGTTGTGATAGACGTTACGGTATATTTTGTCCTTGTTGATGCCCTTGGTCAGTAGCTGGGAGATGATGAAGAAGATGTCAGGGTCTGACGAGTTATAGGTAAAGCCGCCCGTATCGGTCATCATGCCGCAATAGACGGGCACGGCAAACATCTTTGTCTGCTGTTCGAAAGCCTCCAACTGCCAGACGATGCGGAACACCAGCTCACTGGTTGACGACGCTTCCGGATGGGAAACGGTGAGCACCGTCGGCATATCAGGTCCTAAGTGGTGGTCAATGAGCACCCTTTTGGCCTGCGTTGCCAAGAGCGTATCGGCCATCTTATCCGTTCGTGCTGCGGTATTGAAGTCCAGGCAGAAGATGACGTCAGCTGTCTTCAGCAACAGGTCGGCACGTTCCTGATGTTTATCGTACCGAATGATTTTCTCTGTGTTGGGCAGCCAACGCAGATAGTCGGGAAACTGGTCAGGCACGATGATAACAGCATCTTTGCCCAGAGTTTGCAGATACTCCGACCATCCCAGGCAGGAGCCCAAGGCATCGCCATCGGGGTTCTGATGACAGCAGAGCACAATGGTGCCTGCATTAGAAATGAGCGAGCGCAGCAAGCTGCACTCGCTCTCAGTCATAATATTCTTCAGCATTTAGAATAGTTTATTCGGATAAACACCGTCATCAACCAGTTGCTGGATGCGTGCTACGGTATCCTCGCGGTCAGCAGCGTAGGTCACGCCAAACCACTTCGACGTGGTGTCGAGCACCTGCACCGTGGCAGTCTTGTCGGTGATGAGTTTGTTGACCATCAGCGGGATAAAGAACTCAGCCTTCAGGTTCTCCATGTTCTTCGGGTCGCTGAGGAACTCCTTGAAGTATTCCTCGCTGTACTCGAAGTAGTCGGGTGTGAAGCCCCACATGTTCATGCTGACAGGTGTCTTGTCGTCAACAGCCACCCACTGGCCCTGCTCGTCCTTGTAACGAATAGCCTCCGTAGCTGCTCCGGCATTGCTGCCATCCTCAGCACAACGTACAATCTCCGTACGCTCCACCACCGTCGTCAGGTTGCCTTCGGCATCGGTCGAGCAAATGCCACGAGCCACCGTACCGTTCTCGCTGAGCGTGTTGCCGACGCGGAAGCCCACCATGGCATACTTACCACGGGCACCCTCGGGCAGGTCATTGAGGAACTTGCCGATGACCATGAAAGCATCGCGGTTATAGAAGTCGTCGCAGTTGATGACGCAGAACGGTTCCTTGATGACATCCTTACCCATCAACACGGCGTGGTTGGTGCCCCAAGGCTTCTGACGGCCCTCAGGCACACTGAAGCCCTCGGGGAGTGCGTCGAGTGCCTGGAAGCACAGCTCACACTTCACCTTACCTTCGTACTTGGCGAGAATCTGTGTGCGGAACTGCTCCTCGAAGTCCTTACGGATAACCCATACGATTTTGCCGAAACCGGCCTCGATAGCATCGTAGATACTATAGTCCATGATGGTCTCGCCATTGGGTCCCAGACCGTCAAGCTGCTTCAGACCGCCATAGCGGCTACCCATACCGGCAGCCAAAAGAAATAATGTTGGTTTCATTGTCAATTATCTTTATTTCGATATGTCGTTATAACGTGATAATGTAATAACGGAATTATGCCTCTTTCTTTTTATTTGCCAGTTCCTTGATCTTGTCCTTTCCCTTGAAGGCAAACAGCCAGATGAGCAGTCCGGCAATGACCAGCAGGGCGATGCCCAACAGCGGACGATAGAAGATCCATGCTACGGCAATGACGATGAGCGACCATACCACACCAACGACGGTGCAGACGAGGCCGACACCCCAACCCACGATATTGGAAACGAAGGGAACGACCTTCAAAATGGTCTCGATGAAGCCGAAGACCATCTTCAATGACATAACCACGAGGAAGATACCTGCGATACGCAGAATCCAGGTCCACATCTTATTGGCCTCGTTTTCGCTCTCAAAGATCTCGGCAGCGTCCTTCTTACCCATGACAAGCGTCTGGAAGGTCTTGCCGTTCTTGGCCTTGAAGGGCTTGAAGGTGTCGTCAGCAGTCTGAGCGACAACCGTTACCTTAGCAGGAACAATGATCTCGAACGTTACCTTCACGTCACCCACCTCAGGAGCACCGGGAGTACGTCCGTAGTAAATTTCGTTCTTGTTCACATGGATGAAGTCGTAGGGACTGGGCTCAGTAACAGTACCGGTAGAATCGGTCACTGCCTGAGGCTTGGCCGTTGTATTCACAGGACCATAGAAACGCTCATAGGCGGTCTTGGTGTCCTTGTCAATCTGCTTCAGCATGTCGTCGCTCAGTGTAACGTCCATTGCTTCATTCGAGGAAATGCTGTGAATCAGGCTCTCGTTCAGCTTATAGGCGCCGAAGGTCACGTTCTGTGCCCACAGGTCCTGATCCTCCACGGTTGCCAGCACGGTGTTCTTGTTCTGATAGGCAGGATCATGGAACTCACTCGACTCGATGGGGCTGCTCACCCAGTCCTTTTTGTAGGTGTAGGTAGTGGTCTCCACCTCCTTGCCACCCAACTTGTCTTCCTTCTTGGTCTCAGAGTGCTCCACCCACTGGTAGTACTCCACCTTGCGCTGCAGGCTGATAGCCTTAGCACCGATGCCATACTGCTCGTCAACGAGCGAATCCTCCGTCGTTGCCAAGCCTGATACGCAAACCAGCTCACCGTCCATCGCACGGTCAATCTTGTTCGGATTAGCCATCTCTACGCAGGCACCCTGTGCCTCTTCGAGCATGTCAGCCGTCTTCACGGCACGTCCTTCATTCCACCACAGCAAGGCTGTAGCTGCCAGGAAAAGCACAATACCTGCACCAATGGAGCCACATGAATTCTTCACGCGCGTTCCATAACCTGTTGTTTTTGTTTCTGTATAAGCCATTGTTATTTATGATTTAATGATTCTCCTTTAATCCTAAACCTTTCATCTTTCATCTACTTCAGTCCTTTCCACGTGCCCTTGATGTTCTTACACTGCGTGTAGCAAGACGGGCAGTTGAACACCTTGTACAGGCCTCCATCATCAGGTTTCAGAATCTCCACCTGGCGCTGCTCTGTGTCCCAGCCCTTGGCCAGAATATACAAATAGGTCACGCGGCCATACGATGTATTCTGTGGGTCGTTGGCACTCTGGCACATCTGAACTGTGTAAGGATAACTGGGAGTATAAGCATTATTAGCCGTTGCGCCCTTCAGCAGTGCTGCCGCCATGTAACGCTGGCAATAGCTGTCGCTGTAATCGGCGTTGGGAGGAAGTTTCTCTTTTAGGATGCGGATGATGCCGCTGACCGTTGCCGAACTGTTGCAAATCAGCTCAAAGCACTGGCGGCCTGTCTCTGCGTCGCGGGCATACATCTCAATGGCCATGGGAATCATGGCAGCCGTGCCGTGTATGCTCTTTCCGAGGAACTTTGTATAAACGGCCTCGAACTCCTCGTAGTCCGACGGCACGTTCGTAAATGTCACGGTAGCTGTGGGTTTGTTGAGCTTACCACCGCCTAATACGGAGCCTACTGAAAGGCCTGGCTTCTTGATTTTACCGTCGGTCGTGTAGGTATGGCTGCCATACCTCATCGTGTTCCCATCTACCTGAGCCACTGCACCCATTGTCCATAAGACAGAAAGCAACAGCAGCAAAGACTTCTTGTTGATTTTCATAAGCTAAATGCTTTTGGTTTTTTTATTTACGGGTGCAAAGATACATAATTCTTTGAACTTTGAGCTTTGAACTTTAAGCTTTATGATTGCCCGTTATGCTTATTTAACACTTGTTCAAAGCAAAAATCTCTCAACGCTCAACGCTCAACTCTCAACTTTTTCGTACCTTTGCATATCGTAAAGCTCAAAGTTCATAGTTCAAAGCACAAATGGAAGTTCTCTACGAAGACAACCACATCATCATCGTCAACAAGGCCAGCGGCGAGATAGTACAGGGCGACAAGACTGGCGACACCCCGCTGTCGGATATAGTGAAGGGCTATATCAAGGAAAAGTATGCCAAGCCGGGAGCTGTGTTCCTGGGCGTGGTACACCGTCTTGACCGTCCCGTTTCCGGCGTTGTCGTCTTTGCCAGGACGTCGAAGGCGCTTGCCCGCCTGAATGCGATGTTTGCATCGAAAGAGGAAATCCGGAAAACCTATTGGGCAATCGTCCAGACTCCTCCTCTTTCTGGGGGGGACTGGGAAGAGGTCACCCATTGGCTTACCCGCAACGAACAGCAGAACAAGTCATACGCCTACGACCACGAGGTACCCCACTCCAAGAAGGCCGTGCTACGCTACCGTCAGATAGCCCAAGGCGACCGTTACGCACTCTTGGAGGTGCAGCTGCTCACAGGCCGTCATCACCAGATACGCTGTCAGCTCTCCGCCATGGGCTGTCCCATCAAGGGAGACCTGAAATACGGTGCCCGCCGTTCCAATCCTGACGGTAGCATCTCGCTTCATGCCCGTCGTGTGGAGTTCATTCATCCTGTCTCCAAAGAGCCCATTTGCGTAGAGGCTCCCGTCCCTGAGGACCCGCTTTGGGAAGCATTATCAACGGAAAAAACAAATAAATCTTAGGATTTATTTTGTATATTCATCCTTTTGTATTACCTTTGCAAATAAAAATAACCATCAAACCAACATGAATATGAGAAAGAGACTCGTTCTTTCCGCATTATTGGTCGTTTGCGCTATGGCAGCGCAGGCTGGCGGAATCATGACCAATACCAACTACCACATTGCTTTTGACCGTATGTTTGCGCGAGGCACCACGTTTCAGATTGACGCAGCCTTCTCCAACCCTGCCGGACTGGTATGGGGCTACGAGGGTTGGCAGATGTCGCTGAACTTCCAGAAGCCCTGGCAGAACCGTGATATCGAGACCACGTTCCCATTGCTGCAGACCATGTACGGCTCACAGACCTACACGTTCGAGGGAAAAGCATCAGCCCCCATCGTTCCTGCCCTGTTTGCAGCCTACAAGAAAGACCGTCTGGCCATTTCAACCATGATTGGCATTGTGGGCAGTGGCGGCTTCGTGAAGTACGACGAGGGCGTGCCCATGTTCAATGTGATGCTGGGTTCGATGCTGGCATCCAAGGGCATCACCCCTGAGCAGTACCAGTTGTCATCGCAGATGAAGGGCAAGCAGTACATCTATGGCGGACAGCTGAACGTGGCCTACCGGCTGACCGACTACCTCGCAGCTGCCGTAGGTGTGCGTGCCAACTACTATGACGGTTACTATCGTGGTCACGTCATCGCCAATCAGCATCCTACTTTAGGCGATTTGGTAGGTCTGAAGCTTGACGTTGACCAGCGTGCATGGGGTTTCACCCCCCTTGTCAGCGTGGATTTCCATCAGGGTCCTGTGACCATTGCTGCCCGTTATGAGTGGCGTACGAAGATCAACACCACCAATACCACCAACCAGTTGGAGGCTTCGATGGGTGAAGGGCTGAAACAGGCCATTATTGCTACCGATCCTGTCAACGGTGCTGCCACCCTGCAGGCCATTGCCCAGACGCTCAACGAGAAAACTGTCCCCTATCAGGACGGTGTGGAAACCCGTTACGACATGCCGGCCCTGCTGACCTTTGCGGTGGGCTATGAGTTTACGCCACGTCTGCGTGGTGCGTTGGAGTACCACTTCTATGACGACAAGAATGCCAAGATGGCCAACAACCGTCAGGAAGAACTGACACATGGCACCCACGAGTTCCTGGCTGGTCTAGAGTACGACATCAGCGACAAGTTCACCGTCAGCTGTGGCGGACAGCGTACGGACTACGGAATCTCGGACACTTTCCAGACCAACACGTCGTTTATCTGCGACAGCTACAGCCTGGGACTTGGTGGAGCCGTCAACCTGACGGACAAGCTTCGGCTGAACGTCAGCTACTTCTGTTCCCTCTACAGTGACTACAAAGTAGAGAGCGCCAGCTATTTAGGCACCAACCTTCCTGGTCAGGACGTCTATAGCCGCACGAACCATGTCATTGGCGTAGGCATTGACTACAAGTTCTGAAAAAGAATTAACAAACGTGCATGGGAAGTAAGAACAAGAAGACACTCAAATGGATAATAGCAGCACTGCTGACGCCGGTGCTGCTCTTCTTATTGCTTTCCATCATCATCTACCTGCCCCCCGTGCAGAACTGGATGGTCCGACACGTAGCCTCTTACGCCAGTGAGAAGACCGGCATGGAGATTACCGTTGACCACGTAAACTTGGAGTTCCCGTTAGACCTGGGCATTGACGGTTTCCGCATGATACAGAAGCAGGACACCATTGCCGACGTGGAACACCTGACGGTGGATGTAGAGCTGCTGCCACTGTTGAGGAAGCGCGTGGTCATTGACAAGCTGGAAATCACCAATGTGAAGATGAACACCAGCGACCTGATTGCCTCGGCTCAAATCAGAGGACAGCTGGAACGCCTCTTCCTCACCAGCAAAGGCATTGACCTGGACCGTGAGACCGTTGATCTGAATGGAGCGACACTCGACGGGGCTCATGTCGATATTGCACTGGTTGACACCGTGATACCTGACACCTCCACCACGAAGACGCTATGGAAAATCTTTGCTGACAGTCTGGTCATCAACCGTTCGGAGGTAGCACTCCACCTGCCTGGCGACACCATGAGTGTGAGAGCATGGCTGGAACGCGCAGCAGCCTACGATGGCGTAGTGAACCTGGAAAAGGAGCGTTATACCGTCAGCCGTTTTGTGGTGAACGACGGCAAACTGGCCTATGACCAGAACTTTGAGCCTAGCATAGAAGGTTTTGACTATAACCACATAGACCTAACTGGCGTACAGATAGACATTGACAGCATCTCGTTTGAGAGTCCAAAGCTGTACCTCAACGTCAACCAACTGGCCATGCGCGACAAGAGCGGACTGGAGATCAAGGAGCTGCGAGGACCGTTCAGCATGGACTCCACCAGCATCTCGCTTCCCCATGCCGTGCTCCGTACACCTGACTCGGATATTGAAGCGGAGTTTGATATGGACATGAATGCCTTTGACAGCATTAGCCCCGGGGCATTGCGACTGCGTCTCAACGCACAGTTGGGAAAGCAGGACCTGCTGCGCTTCATGGGCGGACTGCCCCAACAGATGCAGCAGCGCTGGCCCAACCATCCGCTAAGCATTCGAGGCTCCCTGAACGGCAACTTGGAACAGGCTGACTTCACCGGACTTGTTATCGACCTGCCCACCGCACTTCATCTGACAGCTGACGGAACGGCAGCCCACCTGAACGACATGAACCAGTTGAAGGCCGATGTGGAGCTGCATGCCAAGACAGAGAACCTGGACTTCCTCACGGCAGCATATGTTCCAGCAACTATCAATATTCCCCGTGGTATCACTTTCGACGGACGGGTAAAGGCTGACGGAACACAATACGCTTCTGACTTCATAGCTCGTGAAGGCGGGGGGACTGTGAAAGGCAAAGCCTCTGTCAATACGTCCGGCAACATGCAATACAAGGCTGACCTGCAGATCAGCAACCTCAACGTGCACCACTTCATGCCTGCCGACTCCATCTATAACCTCTCTGCCGACGTCATCCTTGATGGCTCAGGAACCGACTTCTTTAATCCGGGCAGCCGACTGGATGCCTCAGCGTCCATCCGACAGCTGCAATACGGCCACTTGAACCTCACAGACATCACCGCCGATGCTGTACTGAAGAACGGACGGGCACAGGCCAACATCATCTCCCACAACGAACTGGCTGACGGCACCATCAATGTAGATGCCCTGCTCTCGTCGAAAAAGCTTGATGCCACCATCAGCACCGACCTGAACAAAGTGGATTTCATGGCGCTGCGGCTGACTGAGGAGCCTTTGGAACTGGGTCTTTGCGGACATCTTGATATCACTTCTGACCTGAAGGACAGCCACCACATACAGGGATATCTCAGTGAGTTGGACGTGCGTGATGCCACGCATATCTATCGGCCTACCGACATCACGATAGACGCCATGACACGTCGCGACACCACCTGGGCACACCTGACGAGCGGTGACATCAAGCTGAACCTCACTGCCAGCGGCGGCTATGAGCCGCTGATTGACCAGTTCGTGAAACTCGGGGAAGAGGCTTCAGCACAGTGGAAGGCACGTAGCATTGACCAACCCAAACTCCTGTCCATGCTGCCCACCATGCACATCGACATGGCCAGCGGCAGCGAGAACCCGCTCATGACACTGCTACGCAAGAACAACATCAGCTACAAGAAGCTGTATCTCGACATGACCATGTCGCCTGAGACAGGACTCTACGGCAGCGGCTACATCCATTCGCTTGTGGCCGACAGCAACCTGATTGACACCATTGACCTGAAGATACTGACGCGTTCCGATGGTCAGGGACGGCGCATCACCGAGCGCCACATCAGCTATAACCTCCACATCCAGAACAACAAGCGTAACCCGCAGCTGGTGTTCAACGCACTCCTTGACGGCGCCATTCATAAGCAAGGAGCTGTTGCCGGCCTGCGCCTCTACGATGCTGACAACCGCCTGGGAGTGCGTCTGGGAGCCAATGCTGAACTGCTGGAGACGGGTATCAACCTGCACCTGGTTCCCCAACGACCAACCATTGGCTATAAGGAGTTTAACCTCAACGATGACAACTATATCTTCCTCGGTCCCAACAACCGCATCAAGTCAAAGGTTGACCTGGTGGCTGACGACGGAACGGGTATCAAAGTCTATTCCGAAAACGATAGTTCTGAATACCTGCAAGACCTGACCATCAGCGTGAACAGGCTGGACCTGGGCGAACTGACGTCTGTGTTCCCCTATTACCTGCCGAAGTTAGGCGGCCAACTCAATGGCGACTTCCACGTGGTACAGGATGAAGAGGGACGCTTCTCCATGGCCAGCGACATGGCCGTACGTAACATGAGCTACGAGAACAGTCTGCTGGGGAACCTCAGCACCGAACTGGTCTATCTGGAAAAGGGTGACGATGCTCATGCCATTGAGGCCCGCATCATGAAAGACGATGAGGAAGTGGGACTGCTCAATGGTACCTATTATAATGGTGAGACCGGGCGCATGGATGCCACCTTCACTATGCAGCGCTTCCCGCTGAACATCATCAACGGTTTCATGCCTTCCATAGTAGGCTTGGAGGGTTACGGCGAAGGACAGCTGACCCTGAAGGGCACCACCAGCCGTCCAGAGGTGGACGGCGAGATCTATTTGGACTCGTCATACCTGGTGAGCGAGCCCTATGGCATACGGATGCGCTTCGACAACGACCCAGTGCGCATCGTTGGTTCCCACCTGCTGTTAGAGAACTTCAGCCTCTATGCCTATAACGATAACCCGCTCACGCTGATGGGTGACATCGACTTCTCAGACCTCGACCGCATGTCGATGAACCTGAGGATGAGGGCACGCGACTTCCTGCTCATCAACGCCAAGCGTACCATGCGCTCCGAGGTCTTCGGAAAAGCCTTCGTCAATTTCTTCGGTAGGCTGAGAGGACCACTTGATAACCTCGACATGCGTGGACGATTGGACGTACTGGGTTCTACGGACATGGCCTATATCCTGCGTGACTCTCCGCTGACTACCGACAACCAGCTGGACGAGCTGGTGAAGTTTACTGACTTCAGCGACACCACCCAGACCGTAGTGAGCCGTCCGCAGGTGGGAGGCTTCAGCATGAACATGACCATCGACATCTCGCAAGGAGCACACGTCATTGCCTACCTGAATACCGACCAGTCGAACTATGTGGATCTGATGGGCGGAGGCACGCTGCGCATGACCTATAACCCAACGGAGTCGCTGCGACTGTTGGGCAAATACACCCTGAGCAACGGAGAGATGAAGTATTCGATGCCCGTCATTCCACTCAAGACGTTTACCATACAGAACGGCAGCTACATAGAGTTTACGGGCGATGTCATGAATCCCACGCTCAACATCACGGCTACAGAGAAGGTGAAAGCCGCGGTTTCCGATGAGAGCGGCGTAGGTCGCAGCGTAGATTTCGAGTGTGGCGTGGTCATCACCAAGACGCTGTCTGACATGGGACTGGCATTCACCCTTGATGCGCCACAAGACATGCAGCTGCACAGCGAGTTGCAAACCATGAGCGCAGAGCAACGAGGCAGGCTGGCCGTCTCCATGCTCACTACCGGCATGTATCTGGATAGCGGGAACACGGGTGCCTTCACCATGAACTCGGCACTCAGCTCATTCCTCAGCAGTGAGATCAACAACATCACGGGTAATGCCCTGCGTACCATGGACCTGAGCATCGGACTTGACAATGCCACAGATGCCTCCGGAGCCATGCATACCGACTACTCATTCAAGTTTGCCAAGCGTTTCTGGAACAACAGGCTGCGCATCATCGTCGGCGGAAAAGTCTCGACCGGTGCCGAGGTTCAGAATCAGAACAACTCATTCCTCGACAACGTTACCTTGGAGTATCGTATGGATAACACGGCCAATAAATATGTCACGCTGTTCTATCAGAACAACTCCTACGACTGGCTCGACGGCTATTCACAGCTCTATGGAGGCGGCTTCATCTGGAGACGCACCCTGTCGTCGCTGGCCGACATCTTCCGTTTCTCCTCTGCTCCGACGGTTCTGCCGACAACGCCACAGTCACTGACGCCAGCTGACTCCACACAACGTACACAGCACCAGCCCCTGGCACCTGCCGACTCCACGCTGCGTCCACCAATGGCACCGTAGTTCACCAATATCTCAGAAAAGAAGAAATGATGATAACAAGCACTATATATAATAAGGTATATGGACAGGTGAAAGGGTTTTTACCTTTTTGCCTCTTCGCCTTTTTACTTCTTTCTTTCCTCACTTCCTGCTCCTCAACGAAGCATGTGCCCGAAGACGACCAGCTGTTTGTAGGACTGAAGAAGATACAGTACGACAACTATGAACCAGGCAGCCATGCCACCACCACACAGGAAGAGCTGGAGGCTGCCTTGGCTACTGCCCCCAATGGTGCTTTGTTCGGCAGTTCCTATTATCGCACACCCTTTGCTCCAAGCCTGTGGGTGTGGAACACGTTCTCTGGCAAGGAAAGTGGCTTTGCCCGTTGGATGACCTCTTCATTCGGAAAAGCGCCCGTGCTGATGAGCTGGGTGAACCCTGCACTCCGTGCCTCAGTGGCTCAGTCAGTGCTACGCAAGCACGGATATTTCCATGGTACGGTAGGCTACGATGTCGTCACCAAAAAGAATCCCAAGAAAGCCAAGATTGCCTACAAAGTCAATATGGGTGAGTTGTTTACCATTGACACGCTGCAGTACCTGGGATTCCCGCAGAAGGCAGACAGTCTGATACAGGCCACTGAGGAAGATGCCGACCTGCACTCAGGCGACCCCTTCGACGTTTCCACGCTGGATTCCGAACGTACCCGACTGACCACTCTCTTCCGCAACAACGGCTTTTACTACTATGATAACGGCTATGCCAGCTACCTGGCCGACACGCTCTCTGTCCCCGGTAAGGTACAGCTGCGCCTACAGATGGCTGACGACGTGCCTGATGAAGCCAAGCATCAGTGGTACATAGGTCGTATCAACATCAATATGCGTAATGCCAACAGCTTGCAACGAGCAGCCAACAGCCGACAGCGCACCTTATACACCGATTCCACCGTACGCCGCTCGTTTACAGTACGCTACAACGGAAAGACGCCCCCTCTGAGACCGCGTGTCATCATGGCCGACATGAAGCTGCGTCCCCGTCAGCTTTACAGCTACGACAAGTATCTGGAGTCTGTTGCCAAGATCAATGCCATGGGACTCTTCTCGATGATTGACGTACAGCTGACACCTAGAATGCGGGGGCCAATGGGACAGGCCTTGGGCGACACGCTCGACGTTACCCTGAACTGCACTTTTGAGAAACCTTATGACTTCTACGTGGAGACCAACTTCAACGCACGTACCATCGGACGCATGGGACCGGAGCTGAAACTTGGTCTGACGCGGCGTAATGCCTTCCATGGCGGTGAGAAGATCGACATCAACCTGCACGGTTCCTATGAGTGGAGCACCTCCAGTGGCTCTGACATGAATAACTACGAGTATGGTGCCGATGCGCAGATAGAATTCCCGCGTATCATTGTTCCCTTCTTCGGTGGAAACAGCACTCCTCGTCGCGACAAGGACGGGCGCCGCATCCGTCGTCGTCGGTTCTACTCCACCCCATCAACGCTGGCAAAGGTTTCGGCAAACATCATCCGACGGCCTGGCTACTTCAAGATGCACGTCAACAGCGGAGAATGGACCTACCGCTGGCAGCCGAGCGAGACCAGCCGCCATGAATTCTCTCCGCTCATCATCAAATACCAGTTCATGAATTCCAGTACTGACAAGCTTGACTCCATGCTGATTGACAACATGTATCTGGCATCCATGATGGATGACTACTGCATTCCGGAGATGCGCTACACCTACATTTACCAGTCGCCACGGGCCACCCACCGTAACCCCATACGCTGGGAAATCTCCGTTGCGGAGGCAGGAAACATCACCTCACTGGGAATAATGGCATTAGGCAAAGGCACCTGGAACGAACTGAACAAAAAACTCTTCAAGAACCCTTACTCCCAATTCCTGCGCTTAGAGACCGACTTCACCAAGACCTGGACGCTCGACCAGCAGTCGAAGCTGGTAGCTCATGCCAATGCCGGTATCATCTGGACGTATGCCAACTGTAATATGCCTCCTTTCAGCGAACTGTTCTATGTGGGCGGTGCCAATAGCCTGCGCGCCTGGCCGGTACGTTCTATCGGTCCTGGACGTTACGAGGACATCTTCGACGACCGTCAGGCATCCTATGTCATCCAGAACGGCGACCTGAAACTGCTCTTTAATCTGGAGTACCGGCGTCAGCTCTTTGGCAATCTGTACGGAGCCCTGTTCCTGGATATGGGAAATGTGTGGTACATTAATAAGTTCATGAATGATGGTATGGAAGGGAACAATCCCTTCAACTTCAGATTTGGACACCTGCTGGAAGACCTTGCCCTCAACACGGGATTCGGACTGCGATACGACCTTGAATTCCTCGTATTGCGTCTGGACTGGGGCTTTGGTCTGCACGTACCCTATAAAACGACGAAGAGCGGCTACTTCAATGTGGATAGTTTCCGCAAGAACCAGACGCTCTCTTTCGCCATAGGCTATCCGTTCTGACCTGAACGGCGCCTATGCTTATTTCTTCTAAAAATGTTGCTTACATGTTCATGCCGCCATCGACCTGAATCACCTGGCCGCTGACGTAGTTCGACATGTCTGAGGCAAGGAACGTTGCCACATTGGCAATGTCCTCCACCTGACCGCCACGGCGCAGAGGAATCTTCTGCTTCCACTGCTCACGAACATCATCAGGCAGGGCTGCCGTCATGGCTGTCTCAATGAAACCAGGGGCAATGGCGTTGGCACGGATGCCCTTCGGACCCATCTCCTGAGCAATCGACTTGGCCAGTGCAATCAGACCAGCCTTCGAAGCAGCGTAGTTAGCCTGACCGGCGTTACCATGAACACCCACTACTGAGGCCATGTTGATGATGCTTCCGCCACGCTGGCGCATCATCACGGGCACACAGGCATGGATGAAGTTGAAAGCCGACTTCAGGTTCACTGCAATCACAGCGTCCCACTGCTGCTCCGTCATGCGGAGCATCAGACCGTCCTTCGTTATACCTGCATTGTTCACCAAGATGTCAATGCTGCCAAACTCTTCCTTCACTGCCTTTACCACTTCCTCTGTCTGAGCAAAGTCGGCAGCGTTCGAAGCATAGCTCTTGGCCTTCACGCCCTTGGCGGCGATTTCCTTTTCTGTTTCCTCGTTCACCTCCAAGTCAGTGAATGCAATGTTTGCGCCTTCCTCGGCGAACTTCAGTGCGATAGCCTTTCCGATACCGCGTGCAGCACCTGTGATCAGTGCTGTCTTACCTTCTAATAATCCCATAATCTTTATTATTAAATGTATGTTATAGTTTGAGTCTCTTTCCCAATGCACCATACACAACCTTGGCTACCTGTGGTTTCGTAGCCTCCTCGGTCATGCCATGCGCAATACGACCATATATATAAGGTACTTCCAAACCCTTGATACAATAGTGCGTGATATCGGCCACCAGGTCCACGTTCTCAATGTCGAACTCACCGTCCTCCTTGCCTTCGGCAAACACCTTGCGGAAAAGCTCCACCTCAGCGTCGTCAAAGTTCTTGCGGACCTGCTCCACTCTCCAGATGTTACGGAAGAATTCGGCACGGAGGTTTCCGTTTCTCACTACCGTCTCTCGTATCTGGCTCAAGTGGGTGTAAATCAGTTCTATTACCTTGTCCTGCGGACGGATCTTCTTGGCAGCCACCTCGTCCATCTTGTCGCTCAGGCGTTCCAGTTCTGATTCAATAACAGCATAATAGATGTCCTCCTTCGACTTGAAGTAGGTGTAGAGTGTGCGGCGTCCCTTGCCGGAATAGACGGCAATGTCGTTCATTGTCGTATTCTCAAGCCCATTCTTGGCAAACAACTGACGGGCCACATCCACAAGTTTTTGTCTGGTCTTCGATATTGACATCTTTCAATCCTCCCAATTATTCCATTATTGCACACACAATTATCGTGTGCAAAAGTAATGCTTTTCTGTGAAATAAACAAATATTTCAAGAAAAATCAGCAAATATTTGCACAAATAAAAAAAAAGTCGTACCTTTGCAGCGCTTTTCGAGAAAAAGCACTGCGAAATCAGGCTTCACCTCTGCAAAGAGCAAGCTCTCTGCATTCGGTTTGCACTGATTTTGCACCCGGAAAAACATCGCGGAGTGGAGCAGTTGGTAGCTCGCCAGGCTCATAACCTGGAGGTCGCATGTTCGAGTCCTGCCTCCGCAACAAAGAAGCTCAAGTCACATGACTTGGGCTTCATTTGTTTTGGCAGGACAGAAAAAGAAAGCGCAAGTAGTCGTCAGACTGCTCGCGCTTTTTAAATTAGAATGAAATAATCTTCTACTTCATCTCACTCATCACTCGCTCGTAATAACGCTGAGTTCCCCGTTTTGAGTACTTTGGACCACCGTTCCAAGAGCGGATGGCATACTCCACGTTGTTGTCGGGGTTGTGATGTGACTGGATAAGCAGGAACATTTCCTTCGACTTCTCCACGCTGTAGCGGTCGTTGAGCGTGTAACGCTTCTTTGCTTTGCGACCCTCCAGAATGATGTTGCACTCTTTCACACAAATGGGAGTAATCTGCATGGCACCTACCTGATTACCGTTCACGGCACGGGGGTTACCCTGACTCTCCACCTGAATGATGGCATTCATCACAGCGTTCCAATCTACATCAGATGAGCTTACATCTTCAGTCATCCCTTCTTCCGGCTCTATGACTTCTTGTAGCACTAAGCTCAGAAGAGACGGGCCCGATGTTGAACCCACAGTTGGGATGATGCTAAACATAAATACTGTTAATAAAACAATCTTTACTGTTCTCATCATTTTTACTGTTTAAGTACAGCCGTCTCACCACGAGACATTCAGTCGCCATACTATCGTTAACGCGCACAAAGGTACGGCAAATATCCGTACCGGCCAAACTTTTTAACGCTTTTCAGCAAAAATGGGGTGCTGATAATCAATTAATTAACATAAATCAATGGTAAATAAACGAATGTTTTGTCCTTTTAACTATTTGCCCATTAACCTTTTTTCATGCTTCCGATTACTCGTTTTTTCATTTTTATTATTACCTTTGCACTCACAAAAAGCATGCATGCATCATGCATCGTAAACAGCACATTAATCACTAAAAACTCAACTCGAATGAAAAGAATCGCATTAGTGTTTTTCCTCCTTGCCGGCATAGCTTTCTCTGCCTCGGCACAGTCATTAACCGTCTTTATCTACGACACCGACGGACCCTACACCAACATCCGCAATGCCCCCAAGGGAAAGGTGGTTGGCAAGTTGCCCACCAACAGCGACGCCATGTTTAATGTGGTGAAGTGCGTCAACGGCTGGTGGCAAATCAATAAGGGAGAATACTGGCAGCCCGATGACGAAACAGGGAAACTGAAGGGCTCTACTACGGGTTACTGGGTTCACAAGTCGTGTATTGCCGTCAGCACACGCAACTACGGTGGACAAAAACTCTTGCTGCGCAACACACCGTCACACCAAGGCGCCGTCTCCTACAGCTTCAAGGACGAGACGATGCTCCGTCCCATCGACATCAAGGGTGACTGGATCAAGGTGCAGACTTTCGACGGCAAGCACGCCGGTTGGATAGAGAGCGAATGGCTCTGCGGCAACTCCGTCACTAACTGCAACTAACGACTACTCACTACTCACCACTCACAAGTGAGATAGCGTACTCCCTGATTCGCTCCAGTCCATCGTCCTTCGGCCTTGCGTTAGAGCCTTCTGAATATATCGTCCCCTGTTCAAACTTGGCGGAGAAATGCCACATGTAGCCGTCAAGCACTTTGAGCAGGGGACGATAGTGTTCCTTGTACTTGTACATCTGTTCCTCCTCAATTATCTTGACGAAGCCGGCCAGTTCCTCGGCCGTCAGCTTCTTCTCGATGAGCGGACCGTAGTTCTCCTTCATCGCCTGGAGCACCACGTCGCCGTTCGCCTCAGTCACCACGCGAGCCTCATACTGGGTGCCTGCCCTCGAACCACTGCGCGTATATTCCAGACTCACCAACCTGCCCTCAGGCATCTGATGACTGACGCCACAACCCGTCAGCATACCCATCAGCACTCCAACTATACTTGCCATTGCAAACCTCTTCATAAATGGTACATGTTTTGTTACATATTGCAAATATATTCATTTTTCGGGAGTCTGTCAACTTTTACCCACAACGATTAACAATCTTTTACATCAAATCATCCCATTCATGCTAATTTGCTGCCGCCAAGAAAAATTATGATGAATGACGATTTATACATGATGAATTTTTCGTACCTTTGCACTCATGAAACAAACGACAAGCGCACAAGAGATTATCACATACATGGAGTCGCTGCAAGATGACGAGCAGCGCCAGACACTCATGCGGTTCTTCAAGACAGGACCAGGCGAGTATGGCTATGGCGACGAGTTTCTGGGACTGAAGGTGCCACAGACAAGAGAAGTAGTAAAGAGTGTAGGACAAGGATTCCCCTTGACCGAAATCCCAGATTTGCTGATGAACCATTGGCATGAGGTACGACTCTGCGGTTTCCTGATCCTCGTGGCGAAGTTTGAAAAACTCGCAACGAAGCGATTAGAAAAAGATGCTGATGCCATCAAGAAACGCGACGAGATTGTTCAGATGTACCTGCAGTATGCTGAGCAGGCCAACAACTGGGACTTAGTCGATTTGTCCGTACATAAGATTATCGGAAACTGGTTGTTGCTGCCCACCTCA
>JAILHP010000103.1 GCA_024695705.1 Prevotella sp.
AGGAAGGCAAGGGCGTGCTGGTATATATGCAACAAGAAGGACGCGGCATCGGACTGATGAACAAGCTGGCGGCCTACAAGCTGCAGGAAGAGGGCTACGACACGGTGGATGCCAACCTATGTCTGGGATTCAAGGCCGACGAACGCGACTACGGATGCGGTGCCCAGATGCTACGCTACCTCGGTGTGCACAAGATGCGACTGATGACCAACAACCCCGTGAAACGCGTGGGACTGGAGGCCTACGGACTGGAAATCGTGGAGAACGTACCCATTGAGGTGACACCCAACCAGTATAACCTGCGATACCTGAAGACCAAGCAGGACCGCATGGGGCATACGCTTCATATTTGAAGGATGAAGGATGAAAGATGAAAGATTAAGGATTAAATTTTAAAAAAGTGGCAGAAATATTCGTTTAAGACGAATAAAATGCTTACATTTGCAGCCAAAATTAAACACAACGCAAGAATATGGCACAATTATCTAACCGTCTGCAGAGACTGGCACCGTCAGCAACACTGGCAATGTCGCAGAAGAGTTCAGAAATGAAAGCACAGGGCATCGACGTGATCAACATGAGCGTCGGAGAGCCTGACTTCAATACCCCAGACCACATCAAGCAGGCCGCGAAAATGGCCATTGACGAGAACTATTCCCGTTATTCGCCTGTTCCCGGATATGCCGAGCTGCGCCAGGCCATTGCCCGCAAGCTGGAACGCGAGAACCATCTGCACTACCAGCCGTCGGAGATCCTGGTGTCGAACGGAGCCAAGCAGAGCGTCTGCAACACCGTCATGGCACTGGTGAACCCTGGCGACGAGGTCATCATACCCGCCCCCTACTGGGTGAGTTACCCGCAGATGGTGCTGCTGGCAGGCGGCACGCCCGTCTTCATTGAGGCCCGCTTCGACCAGAACTTCAAGATTACCCCCGCTCAGTTGGAGGCGGCCATCACGCCCAAGACGCGCATGCTGATACTCTGTTCACCCAGCAACCCCACGGGCAGCGTCTATTCGAAGACAGAGCTGGAGGGACTGGCCGAGGTCATCAAGCAGCACGACGACTTGTTTGTGCTGGCCGACGAGATCTACGAGCACATCAACTACGTGGGCAAACACGAGAGCATCGCCCAGTTTGAGGGCATGAAGGAGCGCAGCATCATTGTCAACGGTGTGTCGAAGGCCTACGCCATGACAGGATGGCGCATCGGATACATTGCCGCCCCTGAGTGGATTGTCAAGGGCTGCAACAAGCTGCAGGGCCAGTACACCAGCGGACCGTGCTCCGTGAGCCAGAAGGCCGCCGAGTTTGCCTATACCCAGAGTCAGGAGTGCGTGGAACAGATGCGTCAGGCCTTTGAGCGCCGCCGTAACCTCATCGTGGAACTGGCCAAGGACATACCCGGTCTGGAGGTCAACGTACCCGAAGGAGCGTTCTACCTGTTCCCCAAGTGCAGCAGCTTCTATGGAAAGAGTGACGGTGAGACCACCGTCAACAATTCCACCGAGCTCGCCCTCTACCTCTTGGAGAAAGGTCATGTGGCCACCGTCGGGGGTGATGCTTTCGGCGATCCAGAGTGTTTCCGCATGAGCTATGCGACGAGCGATGACAACATCCGGGAAGCCATGCGACGTATTAAAGAAGTGTTAGGGAAATTAAAATAAAATAGAAATATCAAGTTAAAAAATATTAACTCGGAGGTTAGTACGATTGAATTTACTATCTTTGCCGAGAGATAGAGTGGCGTAAGCCTCTTCCCAAGCACAATAAAACAGTGTAAACAGCGTTATATCAGAAACATAACAAACTTAATTTTTTAACAAATAACTTAAAATCAAAACATTTTAAAATTATGGCAACTACACAAAAAGCAGCAGCCCCAGCTAAGAAGAGCACGGGCTTCCAGGGAATCAAAGCAGCGTTCTGGATCATCGTTGTATGTTTCATCCTCGCAGTTTGTTTCTTCAAATTCTTCCTCGGCAACAGCGACCACATCGCTGAGAACGGTGAGGTAATCGACGGTAACATCTGGGGTACTATCTACAAAGGTGGTATCGTGGTGCCGGTCATCATCACCCTTCTGTTCACTGTTATCGCCCTGTCTATCGAGCGCTGGCTGGCTCTGAACACCGCATTCGGTAAGGGTAAGCTCCCCAAGTTCGTGGCTAACATCAAGGCTGCCTTGAATGCCAACGACTTCGTAAAGGCTCAGCAGCTCTGCGACGCACAGCGTGGTACAGTAGCTAACGTTGTAGGCGCTTCTCTGAAGACTTACAAGGAGATGGAAGCTACTGCCGGTATGAAGAAGGAGCAGAAGATCGCCCGCATCCAGCAGGCTCACGAGGAGGCTACTCAGCTCGAGATGCCGACCCTGACCATGAACATGCCGATCATCGCTACCATCGTAACGCTGGGTACCCTGACCGCTCTGTTCGGAACCGTTGTAGGTATGATTCGTTCATTCGCAGCTCTGGCTGCTGGTGGTGGTGCTGACTCTCAGGCTCTGTCACTCGGTATTTCTGAGGCTCTGGTTAACACGGCATCAGGTATCTTGACGTCTTGGGTAGCCGTTGTAGCTTACAACTACTACACGAACAAGATTGACAAGCTGACATTTGCCCTCGACGAAGTTGGTTATTCAATTGCTCAGACTTACGAAGCTAACCACGCAGAAGAGGCTTAATTTTTGCTAACCCTTTAAAACATTTATCGCTATGGGTAAAGTAAAAATTAAGAAAAGTGACATCTGGATTGACATGACTCCCATGTCGGACGTGATGGTGCTTTTGCTGACTTTCTTCATGATGACGTCAACGTTCGTCACGCCGGAGCCAGTACAAGTCAACACGCCGCAGTCGCAGTCAAAGGTCAAAGTGCCGGATGTGGATGTGCTCAACATCCTTGTCAACCCAGAGGGCAAGGTGTTCATGAGCATGGATAAGGTGCCCGACTTGGAGCAGACCGTCAAGACCATTCTTGAGAACAACGGTATGCCCGCCCTGTCACCGGCACAGTTGAAGAAGTTTAAGGACGACCCGATGTTCGGCGTAGGTCTTAAGGAGCTGCACGGATATCTCGACCTTCCGCAGAGCCAGATGGTAAAGGTGCTGCAGACCAAGGGAATTCCCACCGACAGTATAGCCGGCGGCATGAGTGAGTTCCAGCAGTGGGTAAAGGTGGCCAAGCGTTCCGCTAAGGAACCCGACCCCTCACTGGGCAACAACCTCGAATCCCACGAGCTGAAGATCTGTATCAAGGCAGATGCAAAGACTTCTTACAAAACGGTCAAGAAACTGATGTCTGAACTTCAGGACATGGAGGAAAACCGTTACCAGTTAATTACATCGTATAAAGTGCAAGAAACTAAGGAGGTAAAGTAACATGGCAAAACAAAAAGCAAGCAAACAGAAAAAGATGAATGTCCGCGTTGACTTCACGCCGATGGTGGACATGATGATGCTTCTGATTACGTTCTTCATGCTGTGTACAACGCTCCAGAAGCCACAGGCGATGCAGTTGACCATGCCAAGTAACGACAAGAACATTCAGGATGAAGACCGTAACGAAGCGAAGGCCTCACAGACCATGACGTTCTACCTTGCAGGAAATGACAAGTTGTACTATGTGGAAGGTATTACCAAGTACGACGATCCCACCTGCCTGCAGGAGACCACCTATGGTGAGGATGGCATTCGTAGCGTTCTCTTGAACCACAAGACTGAAGATGGAACCTACCCGGTTGCTAAAATCAGGAAGGCAATGAACGAGCTGGAAAAGGAAAAGAAGGAGAAGCCCGACGTACCCGATTCTGTTTGGGAGAAGAAACTCAACGAAATCAAGAAGGGTAACATTGAAGGCGAGCCCAAGAAAGTTCCTACGATGACCATCATCATCAAGCCGTTGGACGTTGCTACCTATGACAACATGGTGACGGTTCTCGATGAAATGCAGATTAGCGGTATTAATACGTACGTCATTGATAAGGTGACCGAAGACGACCAGAAGCTTCTGACGTTGAAGGGCATCAAGTATGAATGATTGTATAACTATTAAAAGCATTAAGAATTATGGCTAAAATTGATCTTATAGACAATGGTTGGGTCGATCTTGTCTTCGAAGGCAAGAACCAGGCCTACGGCGCTTATCAGCTGCGCAAAAACACTGGCAAGCGTAATCTGTGGTCGATCTTCATTATGCTCGTTGCCGCTGCTCTCATTGCCGCCGTTGTAGGCGCTAACGCCATCATCAGTGCTGCTGGCGAGGAAGATGCCGATATCGCAGCAGATGTGAACCTCTCTGCCCTGGCTGAGAAGAAGCCCGAGGTAGAAGACAAGGCACCTGTGAAGATTGAAGAGGCAAAGCCCGTTGAGCAGGTAAAGAGCTCTATTAAGTTCGTTCCCCCTGTAGTTAAGGAAGATAAGGACGTACATGAGGATAAGGAGTTGAAGAGTCAGGACGAGTTGAATGAGACGAAGACCGCCATCGGTGGTTTCGACGTAAAGGGTAACACCGACGATGCTGATGCCCAGGTGCTGAAAGCCGTCGAGGAAGTGGCCCAGCCCGAACCGAAACCCGCTGAGGACAAGATCTTCGATGTCGTTGAACAGGCTCCGTCGTTCAAGGAAGGTGATGTTCGTGCATGGCTTGCACGTAACATGCAGTATCCCCCGGTGGCAGCTGAGAACGGTATCTCAGGACGTGTCGTCGTTGGCTTCGTCGTTGAGAAAGACGGCTCCATCTCTCACGTTCAGGTACTCCGCGGTGTTGACCCGTCGCTTGACAAGGAGGCCGTTCGCGTGGTGAAGTCCATGCCGAAGTGGAATCCTGGTATGCAGAATGGTTCACCCGTTCGTGTAAAGTACAACGTTCCTGTTCAATTTAAACTGCAGTAAGATGAATCGCTTATTCAACGTAACTGTTGGATTAACTCTCATTTTAGGTTTGCTGTCGGCTTGTGGCGACAGCAAACCTAAACATAGTAAATATACCCGTACTGACACCTATTCAGCAGGCGAGATATCGTTTGCTGCCGACGAGAGTTTCAGTCCTATCATCAATGAAGAAGTTAAAGTCTTCGAAGCTACCTACCGTGACGCCATACTCCACCCCGTCTATACCGACGAGTATGCTGCCATGGAGATGCTTCTGAATGACTCTGTATGTCTGATCTTCGCTTCACGCACCTACACTGAGAAAGAGGAAAAGGCACTGAAAGCCATCGGCGGCGCACCCGTCTCCATGCCCATCGGCTACGACGGACTGTCGCTGATTGTCAACACCGCCAACCCCGACACCTGCATCACGGTGAAGGACTTACGCCGCATACTCAGCGGAGAAGTGTCGAAGTGGAAACAACTCTATCCCAACTCCAGACTGGATAGCATCGATGTTGTCTTTGACAACAAGAACTCCAGTACCGTTCGCTGGTGCGTTGATTCGATTCTTGACGGTAAACCCATCAATAGTCCCAATATCAGCGCAGTCAAGACGAGTGCCGAGGTTGTCAACTATGTTGAGCGTCATGCCAACTCTATTGGAATCATTGGTTCCAACTGGCTCAACGACAAGCGCGACACAACGAACGTCACCTTCAAGAAGAATATTCAGGTAATGTCGGTAAGCCGCATGGATACGGCCACTGAGATGAACAGTTGGAAGCCTTACCAATATTATTTATATAACGGAAACTATCCATTGATCCGTACTATCTACGCACTCTGTACCGACCCCATCCACGGCCTGCCCTGGGGCTTTACACAGTTCGTGTCGTCACCCAAGGGACAGCTCATCATCTTCCGTTCGAGCCTGCTACCCTACCGTGGAGACCTGACCGTCAGAGAAGTTAATGTAAGTAAATAAGATAAACTATTGCAGATTGGAAACGTCATACCATTGACAACTGAATGTTTCACACTTTAAAACTTAAATGATTATGAAAGCAATCAAATATCTGTTTATCGGAGCCCTGATGTTAGTATTCAGCGTTCCCGCCGTAGCCCAGGACGAAGACCAGGCTACCATCAATGCCATCACAAAAGTCATCAAGGACAGCAAGGGTAACACCGAGGCTATTAAGGATGAAGTGAAGGCCGTTTACAAAAAGAACAAGAAGAACGCCAAGGTGCTTACCGCCATGGGCGTAGCCTTCAAGGAAGTCAACGACACGGCAAGAGCCCGCGAGTATGCAGAGTACGCGCTGAAGGCAGCCAAGAACCACTATGCCCCCGCACACCTGCTGCTGGGTGACATCGAGGCCATTGCCGACAGGCCAGGTCCTGCTGCACAGATGTACCAGAGCGCCATCGACGACGACCCGAAGAGCCCCGAGGCCTACTTCAAGTATGCCAGCGTGTATCGTAAGGTAAGCCCGAAGCTCGCCATCGCCAAACTCGAGGAGCTCCGCGTACAGCGTCCCGACGTAGCCGTTGACGCCATGGCAGCCCGTTTCCTCTTCGATGCCAAGGATTTCGACGGTGCCATCGAGACCTACCAGAAGGCTCCCCTTGCCAAGCTCGACCGCGGCGACCTGACCAACTACGCTACCGCCCTCTACTTCACGGGCAAGCACGCAGAGGGTCTGCCCATCGTTGATGAAGGCATCAAGCGCTTCCCGCGCCACGCCCCGTTCAACCGTCTGGGCATGTTCTTCAACTACGAGCTGGGCAACTTTGACAAGTCGCTTGACTTCGCCAACCGTCTGTTCACCGCTTCTGACAGTCTGAAGGCCTCCTGGATGGACCACTTCTATCACGGACTCTGCCTGCAGAGCGCAAACAACGACTACGATGCAGCCATTCAGAAGTTCAAGACAGCTCTGAGCATGGAAGTTCCTGCCAGCAACAAGATCAGTCTTATTCAGACTATCTACTCGTCATACTCCGCAAAGGGCGACTTCGACAATGCCATCAAGTATTATAACGAATACTTGGCAGCCAAGGGCAACCCCAACGCCAACGACTACAACTCACTGGCCCGCATGTACACTAAGCATGCAGAGGAAGTGCCCGAGGCAGAGAAGGAGCAGTGGCTCATGAAGGCCGATGCCACCTACGGCGAGGCCATCCAGAAGTTCCCTGCCAACGCTGAGTACCTCAACATCCTCCGTGCTCGCCTCAATGCCGGTATCGATGCCGACATGACCCGTGGACTGGCCAAGCCCTACTACGAGGCAGCCGCCAACATCCTGCAGGCCAAGGCTGACCGCTCGGCAGCTGAGACCACCCGTCTCGTGGAGTGCTACCGCTACCTCGGCTGGTACTACAACGAGAAGGCCGACAAGGAGCAGTGCCAGAGCTACTGGCGCAAGGTGAAGGAGCTTGATCCCACCAATACTGAGGCCGACCAGTTCCTGCAGTAAACAGTATTCAATGAACCAATAACAAGGGTATTCCTATCATAGGGATACCCTTTTTTGTTTGGGGGACTCAATGATAAGGGAAGAATGAAGAATGAAGAATGAAGAATGAAGAAGGAAGAAGGAAGAGGGAAGAATGAAGAATGCTGCGATTAAGCGAGAGCAGAGCGATGCTTGCATCAGCTATGCTAAGTAAATGCTGTATCAACGAAGTCATATAGATATATAACCTTCTTTAAGTTTCGCATTTGCTCCGCTCGGCTCTGTCACATCTCTCTGCGAAGAACTCTCAACACTCAACTAGCAAAGGGACGACTCCGATGTGGAATCGTCCCTTTGCTATGGGATTGACAGGAAGTTGTCTTATTGTCTGCGTGGAGGACGGGGACCTTCAGGACGGTTGCGGAATTCGCGGCGCTTCTTCATGTTGTCCTGATACTGGGTATACTGCTCGGGGGTCAGGATTTCCTTCAGTTCCTTGTCATATTCCTCCATTTCGGGCGGACGGCGCTCATTCAGTTTCTTGACGGGCTGAGCTCGCTCGGTTGCTCCGGTAGTTGCATCTGGTGTTTGGGGTGTTGCGTCAGGAGCCATTTCCGGACGTCTCCTATGCATTCTGGGGCCAGGGCCCATCTTATCGGCAAACTTGGTGTTGAGCTCCAGGAGTCTGCTTGCCTGCTCATCGTTGAGGTTATACTCTTTCACCATGCGTTCTGTACGGTGTTTTGCCATTTCTGCTTTGTCGGGTGTTCTACGACGTGCTGCGTCCGGCTGAGCCATGACGGAGGTACTGATGGCGATGGTGGCTGCTACAGCCATGATTATCCTTTTCATCTTAAAACCTTTCTTTAATAGTTTAACTTAATGTATTTTTAGTCACGCAACTGATTATTTGACGTGCTATAGGGAAGAGGGTTTAAGAGGCAGAGGGTTAAAAAAACAAAAGAGGATGCATCGATGCATCCTCTTGGTATCTTGAATAAGTAGTTTCAATTAGGGCAGGCTGATAGCCTCAGACGGACAAACATCTGCGCAAGTGCCACACTCGGTGCACATGTCAGGGTTAATTGAATACTTATCGCCCTCAGAGATAGCTCCAGCGGGGCATTCATCGATACAAGTACCGCAAGCGATACAATCGTCACCAATAACGTAAGCCATAATCTTTACAAATTTAAAATTAATACTTAATAATGATGATGCAAAGGTAAGCATTATTTTGGAATAATACCTACTTTTCATGAGAAATATTTGTTATTTATACTCTGTCGAAATAGTGCCGCATATAATAAGATGGTGGTTTTTACGTTATAAATATGTGATACGGATGAGAGAATACGGATTACGAATGTTAGGAGCCGTTGTCTTGCTGCTGGTAACGCTGACAGCCAACGGGCAGGAACGCAAGCCGATGAACAAACCATACATCGACCTGCGCCCCTTGCATTTTGGTATCCTCGTGGGAACAAACTTCCAGGACGTGGAGTTTGAGAACGTGGGGCCTCAGACGGTGACGCTGGACGACGGTACGGTGACGGAAAAGACCATTTTGACGGATGCCGACAAGTGGAATCCGGGGTTCTCGGTAGGAGTGCTGGCCGAAGGCCGTATCAGCAACAACATTGCCCTGCGCATTGCACCGACGATGCACTTCGGTGCCAAGCACCTGGTGTTCCGTAACCTGACGGACAGCATCCAGCAGACCACGCAAGACCTGAAGAACACGTACATCTCCGTACCCATTGACATTAAGTTTAGTGCGCAGCGTTTCAACAACTACCGTCCGTACCTGGTGGCGGGCATCAACCCCATGATCAACCTGACACACAAGGACCAGGACTACATCCAACTGAAGCGCTACGACGTGATGTTGGAGATTGGTCTTGGCTGTGACTTCTACCTGCCGTTCTTCAAGCTGAACCCTGAGTTGAAGTTCAGCTACAGCCTGGTGAACAGTCTGGACACAAAACATGCAGACGAACTCCGCGACGCCAACTTGCGCGTCTATGCGAACTCCGTCCGCAGTGCCCACGCCAAGATGATTACCTTGACGTTCTACTTCGAATAAAAAAACACTGGCCGGCAAAACCGGCCAGCACACTTTCTGACCGGCAGAACCGGTCAGCACACTATTCCCTTCTTATTTCAGGTTCATCACTACGCGGCCGATGAAGATGCCGTGCTTGCCATTCTGGTCAACGGGAACGGGCTTCCCGTCCAGGTTGTTGACGTACTCCAGGTTCTCCAGATAGGTGTGGGAGTGTCCGCCCAGCACGAGGTCGATGTCACGTGAATTCTTGATCATGTAGCTGTCATCGTCACCGCCTATCTCCCACCCTAAGTGCGAGATGCAGATGACCACGTCACACTTCTTCTCCTTCTTCAGCATGGCTGCCGTCTCCAGTGCCACCTTTGCAGGGTCAAGGTACTTCACACCCACGCAGTTCTTGTCGGAAACCAGTCCCTTCATCTTGGGAGACAGTCCGAACAGACCTATCTTGACGCCCTTGCGCTTCAGGATGACGTAGGGCTTCACCAGTCCTTCACACACGGTACCCGTGAAGTCGTAGTTGGTGCAGACAATGGGGAACTTAGCCATCTTGAAGAGGCGTGCCATGTTGTCCAGACCGAAGTCAAACTCATGGTTGCCGATGGTAGCAGCATCGTAGCCCATCTGATTCATCAGTCCTACCTCCACGTCACCCTTGAACATGGTATAGTAGCCGGAGCCCTGCGAGAAGTCACCGCTGTCAATGAGCAACAACTCGGGGTCTTTCTTGCGTTCGTCCTTCAGCATGTTGATGCGGCGCAGGTATCCTCCGTTACCAGCCTTCACGGGGTCACTCAGGTTGGGGTTCAGGGGCAGCACGGTGCTGTGGGTATCGTTGGTATGCAGAATAAGCAACTGCTTTTGTGCACTTACAGGGCTAAATGATAAAAGACAGATGATAAATGACAAACCTATCACCATCATCCATTTTCCCATCAAAATATTCTTATAACTGTACATAACCTTTTTCTTTTTGTGAATTAATCATTTACCATTTCACTCCTTAACGACAATTCGTCCCTCAATCTGGGCATCAACTACTTTTCCCTCTTTTTCCATAGCACGGAAATAATCCATGATGATGAAACGGGTGTTGTTGGCAGCCTCCTGGGGAGAGTTGACGTTGTAGCCCTTGGTGAAGGCCATCATCTTGTCGTTGCCGCCCAAGAGGTAGTCGATGGTAGTCACGCGGTACTCCTTTTCAGGGTCAACGGGCTCGCCGTTCAGCGTAGCCTTCAGCAGTTTGCCGTCTTTGGTGATCTCCAGGTGGACGGCCTTGCTCACGCCCTCGCCTCCACGCAAGGCAATCTGAGAGAACAGCTCCAGCACGTCAGAGCCTTTCATGGTAGTGAAGGCAATCTTGTTCTCAAACGGTGCAATGTCCAGCACATCGCCGTAGGTAACAGCGCCACGCGTCAGGTCAGCACGGATGCCACCCATGTTATAGACGCCAAACACAGGTTCCTCGTTGTACGCCTTGGCTGCCCACATGAGGATGTCGGGCAACAAGTTAGACAACTCACTCTCAGGACGATAGGGGCTCATGTTACGGGCAACATGTCCCATGATAGGTCCTAACACGCTATCCACATCATGCTTGTAGGGAGCCAGAAATTGGGCTGCCTGAGCGTCAGGCGCGGCGTCCCAGCGGCTATCAATCATGATGCGTGAACGCTCCACGCTTGTCACCTCATAGTGATGGCGGCAAGCTGACAAGGTCATCAACGCTGCGGCGATGACCGCAAAAATCATTGTTTTCTTCATATCGTTATTAATAGATTATGCTGCAAAGGTAATAAAAAAGGTTGAGAGTTGAGCGTTGAGTGTTGATAGTTTTTCCTCTACAATCCATAAAAATTGTTAAATCTCGTATGACGGCAGCAAATTCTTCACTCTTCACTCTTCACTTTTCACTTAAAATTAGTACCTTTGCAGCCGCTTTCCGCGTAATCGCTGGCAGGAAGATAGGAGAGTTGCCTGTTATGTTGCGTAGGAACGATAACAACAACCGTTTAATTTAAAAAGAGAAATGGATTTAATTAAAGTTGCTGAAGAAGCATTTGCAACCGGCAAGCAGCACCCCAATTTCAAGGCTGGTGACACTGTAACTGTCGCTTACAAAATTATCGAAGGCTCCAAGGAGCGTATCCAGCTCTATCGCGGTGTGGTCATTAAGATTTGCGGCCACGGCGAGAAGAAGCGTTTCACAGTTCGCAAGATGTCAGGTACCGTGGGTGTAGAGCGTATCTTCCCCCTCGAGTCTCCCAACATTGACAGCATCCAGGTGAACAAGGTTGGTAAGGTACGTCGCGCTAAGCTGTACTACCTGCGCAAGCTCACCGGTAAGGCTGCCCGCATCAAGGAGAAGCGCCAGAACACTGCTGCAGAGTAATTCCGAGCGGCAGGCAGACCATAAGAGGCACTCATTTCGAGGAGTGTCTCTTTTTATCTAAGACGAATAAGAAATTAAGAATAAATAGAGAAAGCTGAAACGCTTGGAAGGGAGTAGGCAAATCATTTTTTTTAATTATTGCAATAATTATTATGAAAAAGTTATTTTTTGTGTTGGCAGCCGGTGCGCTGATGATGGTTTCTTGTAACAGCGGTCTGAGCCCCGAGGGCCAGAAGGCTTGGGACAACTTCAAGCAGCTTGCAGCTACTTTTGAGAGCGAAGAGGCCATAGAGGCTAACTATGCTGATGAGGCATCATTCAAGGCTGGTCATGAGGCATTTGTAGAGGCTACCAAGAAGATTCAGGACTACGTTCTGGAGATTACTCCCGAGCAGGCTGACAGCTTCAAGACCATGTGCGAGGCATGCGCTCCCGTTATCCAGAAGGCTAATGAGTTGCTGCAGGCAAAGGAGGAAATCGAGGCTGCAGGTGAAGAGTTGGAAGAAACAGCAGAAGAAGTTGAAGAGTAACATCTCCTCGGTTCTTACAAACAATAAGAGACACTCATCAAAGGGTGTCTCTTTTTTTTTGCTAACATTATTTGTTTTTTGCTCGCTAAATCGTACCTCTGACTTCGTTGAAGGTAGGCTGCACCTCGGAAATGAAAATAAATACTAATTTATTTTGCATTTCGCTCGGTTTGCACTAGCTTTGACTTCGTCGAAGGTACTCTTGCTCGAAAAAACTCAAGATTTTCTTGGTTTTTTGCTCGCTTAATCGTACCTTTGTAGGCGATATGAAAGAGTTACAGTTAAAGTACGGATGCAATCCGAACCAGAAACCTTCGCGTATTTTCATGACGGAGGGAGAGTTACCCATTGAAGTGATTAACGGCCGTCCTGGCTACATCAATTTCCTGGACGCACTGAACGCGTGGCAGTTGGTGAAGGAGCTGAAGGAGGCTACGGGACTACCCGCTGCCGCCTCGTTCAAGCACGTGAGTCCTGCCGGCGCTGCAGTCGGCCTGCCGCTGAGCGACACGCTGAAGAAGATTTACTTTGTCGATGACGTGAAGGGACTGGACGAAAGTCCCGTAGCCTGTGCCTACGCCCGTGCACGCGGTGCCGACCGCATGTCGAGCTACGGTGACTTCGTGGCACTGAGCGACACCTGCGACAAGACGACGGCCCTGCTACTGAAGCGCGAGGTAAGCGACGGCGTGATTGCCCCTGACTTCACCCCCGAGGCCATCGAGGTGCTGAAGGACAAGCGCAAGGGCACGTACAACGTCATCAAGATTGACCCGACGTACAAGCCTGAGCCCATTGAACGCAAGCAGTGCTTCGGCGTGACGTTTGAGCAGGGACGCAATGAGATCAAGCTGGACGACCCCGCCCTGTTTGAGAACATCCCCACCGAGAACAAGACGTTTACCCCAGAGGCGAAGCGCGACCTCATCATCGCACTCATCACGCTGAAATACACGCAGTCGAACAGCGTCTGCTACGTCAAGGACGGACAGGCCATTGGCATTGGTGCCGGACAGCAGAGCCGCATCCACTGCACCCGTCTGGCCGGCAACAAGGCCGACATCTGGTGGTTGCGCCAGCACCCGAAAGTGATGGCACTGCCCTTCAAGGAGGGCATCCGCCGTGCCGACCGCGACAACACCATCGACGTGTATATCTCGGAGGACGAGCACGACGACGTGCTGCGCGACGGAGCATGGCAGCAGTTCTTCACCCGTCAGCCTGAGGTGCTGACCTTGGAAGAGAAGAAGGAGTGGATTGCCAAGAATACGAAGGTGGCATTGGGCTCAGATGCCTTCTTCCCCTTCGGCGACAACATTGAGCGTGCCCACAAGAGCGGCGTAGAGTATATTGCACAGGCTGGCGGCTCGGTTCGCGACGACCATGTCATCATGACCTGCGACAAGTACGGCATCGCCATGGCGTTTACGGGCGTAAGACTGTTCCATCATTAAAAGCCCCCCTACCCCTCCCTTGAGGGAGGGGAGTTAATAGAGAATACGATGAGTAAAGAAGACGATTTCAGCCTGATATTGGAGAACGGCATCAAGTTTGGCCGAGGAGGCGGACCTCGCAAGGAGGACGACAAGGTGAAGACGAAGGCCAAGAAAAAGAAGTATATCACCGGTGCCCACGGCAGCGGCTCTGCCCGGCAGAAAGCCAAGTACCGCGAGCAGCGCGCCAACAGGCACAAGAAATGAATAGGACTACAGTTTTTCTGACTATAGACTATAGACTACAGATTACATATAAAGAATAAGATAAAAAGAACAAACAATGAAAAGAACTATTCTACTAACAATGTTAACCGTGCTGACAATGGTCAATGGCAATTGGTCAACGGTCAATGCACAAAAATACGTGGGTGGAGACATCTCGCTGCTACCCGACTATGAGAATGCCAATGCCAAGTATAAGGACAAGAACGGAACCCTTATTACAGGCGACATGATCCAGTACTTCAAGCAGCAGGGATGGAATGCCATGCGCGTCAGATTGTTTGTGGATCCGTCGAAGGCTCCTGCCGCCCATCAGGACCAGGGCGTACGTCAGGACCTGGAGTATGTCAAGACTCTGGGCAAGCGCATCAAGGATGCCGGACTGGCGTTTCTGCTTGACTTCCACTATAGTGATACCTGGACAGACCCGGGCAAGCACAGCACACCGAGCAGCTGGAACAGCAGCGATCCGGAAGAACTGAAAGCCATGCTCTACAACTACACAAAGGACTGTCTGAACGAGCTGAAGGCAGCAGGTGCTGAACCCGACTTTGTGCAGCCGGGCAATGAGATTACCTATGGCATGCTCTGGCCCACCGGCCATTGCTATCCTGACGGCGGTAACTATGGCACTGGTACGTTTGCCAACTTTGCCAAGTACCTGAAGGCTGGCATTCAGGCCATCCGCGAGACGTGTCCGCAGGCCAAGATTGTCATCCAGACAGAGATGAGCAAATCGACCAATGTCACCAATTTCTACCTGACGCTGAAGAATTACACGAATGACTATGACGTCATTGGCATCAGCTACTATCCCTACTACCACGGCACACTGGCTACGCTCAACAGCCTCATCAAGAAATTGGAGCAGGGGTATCCTGACAAGAAGATTCAGATTGTGGAGACAGGCTACTACCATAAGTGGTATCCCAGTGACGCCAGTTATCCTATCAGCACCTTCCCCGACTGGCCTGATACCGATAACGGACAGCTGAAGTTTACGCAAGATCTGATAGAGACGCTGAATGCGCACGACAGCGTGGATGGACTCTACTGGTGGTTCCCCGAGGCCAACGAGTTTGGGGTGCCCTGGCAGAATGCCGTTACTCCCAGCGGGTGGTACAACGCCAGTCTTTTCGACAACGAGACGGGCTGTGCCATGAAGGCACTCTACGAGTTGCAAAACTTTGTCGGAACCTCGGGCATCGAAACCACTCACTACTCACCACTCACCACCCACCAGTATTACACGCTTGATGGCCGACGCCTGCCCACCATGCCTACGCAGAAAGGTATCTACATCCAGAACGGAAAGAAAATCATTATAAAGTAAGCCGCATGATACGACTGCCAAGATTCACCAAGAGTGTGTCCGTCCGTCTGAGTATGATGGTCGTCGGAGCCATAGCTTTTCTGCTGTTGGCATCACTCGGGGTGATGTTTTATTTCTCACGAAAGACAGTCAAGGAAGAAGCGCTGAATTATGCCGTGCAGACGCTGGACGGTACAGTCCGGCATATCGACAATATCCTGCTAAGCGTAGAACAAGCTACAGGCAACATGTACTTCTACGTGCTGCCCCATCTGAACGAGCCGCAACGCCTGAATGACTTCTGCTGTAAACTGGTAGAAGCCAACCCCTACATCGTAGGCTGTGCCATCGCCATGGAGCCCAACTACTATCCGGGAAAGGAATATTTCATGGCTTACTGTCACCGTAGCGGCAACAGTCCTGTCACCGATAAGGAGTCGGAGCTAATCAGATCAGATACCTTCGGTAACAGACCCTATACCGAACAGACATGGTACAAGGAGGCCATGGAGAAAGGAAGAACCTGCTGGATTGACCCGCTGAAGGAAGAAGACACGGAAGACGAAGCCCTCACCACTTTCAGCATTCCTTTCTACAATGCCCAGGGCAAGTGCATCGGTGTCATGGCATCCGACGTGAGCATTGCCCTGCTCTCAAAAGTGGTGCTCGATGCCAAGCCCTCCGACAACGGCTATTGCACCCTGCTGGGCCGCAATGGTTCCTATATTGTTCATCCCGATACGAACAAGCTCTTCCACCAAACCGTCTTCACAC
Source organism: Prevotella sp. (assembly GCA_024695705.1). GTDB lineage: Bacteria > Bacteroidota > Bacteroidia > Bacteroidales > Bacteroidaceae > Prevotella. The sequence goes on from JAILHP010000103.1 coordinate 16,133, forward strand.
AGACGAAGAACGTTGCCGACCCCAGCGTGCTGGAAGCGGCTAACGCCATGGTGAACGGCGAAACGGGCTATAAGTATTTTAAACTGAACGGACTTGACAGCTACATATTCTACAAGCCTTATGAACAGGCCGTCATCCCTGACCGTGCCATGGACAAGCTCGGATGGAGCGTGGGAGTCATCTATCCGGAGGACGACATCTTCGGTGAGTACAACCAGCTGTTCTACGATGTCCTGGGCATAGCCATCGCAGGACTGCTGCTGCTCTTTGTGCTCTGTACCTTCATCATCCACCACATGTTACGGCCGCTGAACCTGTTGAGCAACTCGGCCAAGAGAATTGCCGAAGGGGAATACAACGAGAACATTCCCGAAACCCATCGGCGCGACGAGCTGGGACGTCTGCAGGGTAACTTCCGGCAGATGCAGCAGAAGCTGGCCACCCACGTCAACGAACTGGAACAGGTGAAGGCCACACTGAACGAGCGTGGAGAAAGGCTGCATGAGACCTACCGCATGGCAAAAGAGGCTGACCGTATGAAGACAGCTGTCCTCAACAACATGACCAACCGCATGATAGCTCCGACCAATGCCATTGAAAACGATGTGTACCACCTGCATCATTCTTACAAGAAGATCTCACAAGAGGAAGCTGACGACATGACGGACAGCATACAGAAGCACGGAGAAGACATTACCAAACTGCTCAACCAGCTGATTGCTGATTCAGAGAGTGACACCAGAAAGGAGGTGGATGCCACATGATAAACATTCGCCACAATCTCTCCATGAAGCTCTGTCTCGGCATCCTGTTGATGACCGTGCCCATCTTCCTCATTTCGCTGGGAGTGTTCTATCAGCAGTCACGCAACATCCTTCTTCATGAAGCCATGATCCGTGTCAATGGCACTTTGAACACCATGATGCAGCGCATAGTGCTTCATCTGACCACGGTGGAGGTGGCTACCAATTCCAACAGTTGGATTGTAGAGGAACAACTGGACCCCGACACCATGCTGACGGTCTCCCATCGTGTTGTGCAGCTCAACAGCTACATTGACGGCTGTTCCATCAGTACCGAGCCCGACGTATTCCCCAAATTCGGACGTTACTTCTCAGCCTACACCGTCAGAGAGCCCGACACCATCACGACCGTCATTGAAGAGGAGTACGAATACTTCTCCAAGGTATGGTACAAGAAACCACGCATGCAGGACGAGCCGTGCTGGGTGGTGTATTTTGACGAGAGCGACTCGCTGGAGCTAACGCTTGACGGCATGATTGCCTCTTACAGCAAACCGCTGTACAAGGAAAACAAGTTTGTCGGTATCATCTCAACCGACCTGGCTCTGTTGCACTTCTCAAAGGTTATCTCCGCTGAGAAGCCCTACCCCAATGCCTACTACATGATGATTGACGAAGAGGGGCACTACCTGATTCATCCTGACTCTACCTGTCTGTTCACGAAGACCATCTTCACAGACATTGACCCCAAGCTGCACCCCGACATTGTGGCTTTGGGACACGAGATGACAGCCGGCAAGCGGGGGAATATGCACGTCAACATCGACAACCAGCCCTGTCTGGCCTGCTATCAGCCAGTACCCGGCACGAAATGGTGTCTCGCACTCATCTGCCCTGACAAAGACATTCTGCAAGCCTACTACAAGCTGGCCTTCATCATTATCGCTCTGATTGTCATCGGACTGATTGTCATTTTCGCCTTCTGCTACAGGGTCACATCCTCGGCCATCAAGCCCATCGGCAAACTGGCAGAAATGACACAACAGATTGGTGAGGGAAACTATGACCAAACCATTGCTCGCAGTAAACATAAGAATGCCATAGGAGAATTACAGGACAACTTTGCCGTCATGCAGGAGTCGCTAGCCCGACACGTCAACGACATCCGTCAGGGAAATGACGAGGCGCAGCGCCATAATGAGGAATTGGTAGAAGCTACCCGTCTGGCCGAGGAAGCCAGCAGGCAGAAAGCCGTCTTCATCCAGAACATCTCCCACCAGATCCGTACGCCGCTGAACATCATCATGGGTTTTGCACAAGTGCTACGCGGCAGTTTCGGACAGATGCCCGAGGAGGAAGCCAGGAATCTTACGGGTCTGATGGACCACAACGCCAAGACCTTAAGCCGCATGGTGATGATGCTCTTCGACAGTTCGGAGTATGGTATCACCAAAGATCTCATCAGTAATAAAAACGAGGTTGTGTCGTGCAATGAAGTGGCACGTGAGGGTATAGAGCATTCCAATGGACACTTCCCGGAACTGCCTATCGAATTCATGACAGAGGTAACTGACGACTTCTGCATTCATACCAACCGCCTCTACCTGATGCACAGCATCCGAGAGATTCTCTATAACTCCGCCAAATATTCCGACGGCAATCACATCTCGTTGCGCGTCACCCTAACCGCCTCCACCGTGCGCTTCATCTTTGAAGACACGGGTCCTGGCATTGACAAGGCATACCACAAGATGATTTATGAGCCTTTCACAAAAATCAATGACCTTTCAGAAGGTCTTGGGTTGGGTCTGCCCCTGTCCAAGCGTCACATCAGCAACTTAGGCGGTGAACTAACGCTTGACGAGACCTACACGGAAGGCTGTCGCTTCATCATCGAACTACCAAGATAATGATGATTCGATTTCTTTCGCTGTCGAAAGATTAGAAGTCCAGGGTGCGTCCTCGGTAGAAGTCGAGGAGGCGTGACTGGTAGAGGTATTCGTATTGTGCCTGGACAAGGTCACTCTCAGACTTGAGGTAAGCATTCTTCGCCTCGTTGAACTCAGTGAGGTTAGCCTTACCGTTCTCATACTTCGCCTGCATCAAGGTGAAGGCATCCTGTGCGGCAAGCATGGCCTGCTGACTGCTCTCCCACTTCTGTTTTGCGGCAATGGCATTGTAATACACCTGCTGGATTTCCTTGTAGAGTGACTTCCTGACATTGTCGAGCTGCAGCTGTTGCGTCTCCTGGTCAATGCGGGCAGAGCGGATGTTGTTACGGGTAGAGAAACGGTTGAAGATAGGAATGTTCAGGTTCAGACCAAGGTACTGCGAAAAGTTGTTCTTCAGCTGCTTGCCGAAGGCATCAGCCGCAAAACCACTGGTCTTGTAATAGTTGGTACCGAGTCCTGCCGAGAAAGAAAGCGATGGATAAAGCGCTGACTTTGCTATCTTGATGCTGTTCTCCGTACCTTGCAAACGCAGCTGCTCGGCTGCCACCTCAGGACGGGTCGTAAGTGCCTCCTGGTAGATGAGTTCAGGGGAGATGGCCTCACTCTCCCAAAGAGAGGAAGCTGAAGAGAGGTCGGGACGCACAATCGAGAAGCCCTCGGGTGAGGGCAATTCCAGCAGTTGTGTCAGGGCGAGGATGTCTAACTGCAGCTGGTTGTCGGCCTGCGTAGCCGTCAGACGGCTCTGGGCAAGCGTCGCCTGCTGCTGTGACAACTCGGCAGGACTGGCCTTGCCGTTGTTGAGCATCATCTGCAGACGGTGTACCTGCTGAGAGTCGATGGCAATCTGGCGCTGTGCTACGTCCCTGATTTCCATGTCATAGAGAATCTGGACATAAGCCTGTGCCACCTGTGTGCGGATGTCGTTCTTGGCCTTCTCCAAGTCCTGCGTGGCAGCCTCCAGGTTCAGTTGGTTGAGTTTGATGTTGTTGGGAATCTGAAAACCCGTAAACAGGGGCACGCTGGTACCCAGCGAGAACGATGTCGAGCTGGTGTTGGTATTGGTGTAGGTGTTCTCTGCCGTCAGTCCGCGACCGAAGGAGAAGTTTTCGCCAATGCTGGCACTAAGGTCCGGCAGACGGGAGTTCTTGGCGGTCGAGAGCTGCAGTTCCTGCTGTCGGCATCGGTTATCCTGTTGTTTGATACTGATGTTATGGGCCACGGCATAGTCGCAGCACTCACGGAGCGTCCATAGCTTCGGCTGGGCGCTTAAAGGTAAAAAGGTAACAAGGTAAAAGAGTAAAACACTTATTACCTTCCTCCATACCTTTATGGTGTTATCATTCTTTGTCATCATATAGTTTCTTTTGCACCTTATTACTTTTTTACTGTTCCTTGTCTTCAGTAATTATTTCGGGACCACGTACACGGTCCTTGGCTGTCAGGCCCTTCTTGATTTCAATGTTCACACCGTCAGAGAGGCCCGTGGTCACGGCACGACGCTCGTACTCCGGCTTTGGGCCATCACTCTTGACGATATAGACAAAGGTGGAGTCCCCCTGGAATTCAATGGCACTCTCGGGGATGGTGAGCACGTTCTGGGCGCGTGCCAACACTATCTCCGCATTGGCGGAGTAGCCGGAACGGAGAGCAGGGGCGGAAGCCGAAGAAGCGGCAGGCACACTCACGGCAGCCTTGATTTCAAACTGGTTAGCACCATTGCTCTCGACAGCCTTGGGTGAGATATACTCCAAGGAGGCATCGAAGGAGACATTCTGCAGGGCACCGATGGTAATCTTCATGGGCATGCCCGTAACGAGCTGTCCCACCTCCGTCTCGTCAATGTTGCCACGGAAGATGAGGTCGTTCATGTTGGCAACGCTGGCAATTGTGGTACCATCATTGAACGTGTTGCTGAGAATGACGGAGTTACCCACCTTGACGGGAATGTCGAGGATGACACCGCTGATAGTGGAACGGATGAGTGTGGAGGAGGCACTGGCATTGGAGCGTGACACACCGTCACGAACCACTTCCAAGGCATCCACTGCTCCGCGCAGCTCCTCCTTGGCCTGGCTGAGTTGCTGGCGCACCTTGTCGTATTCATCAGCAGAGACGAGTTTCTGCTCAAAGAGGTTCTTCTCACGTTCGAAATCCACCTCAGCCTGCTTCAGGTTGATATTGGCCAGGCGTACCCTACTCTCGGCAGAGCTGAGTGAGCCCATGTCAGGAATCACCTTCACCTTAGCGATGACCTCACCCTGCTGCACATACTGGCCGGGCTCTTTGAGGATCTCGGTGATGATACCCGAAATCTGCGGCTTCACATTCACCTCATTACGCGGTTCAATCTTACCGGTGATGATGGTAGTGCGCTGCAAGGTATCGACCTGAGGAGTAAACTCGCTATAGACAATCTCCTTGGGCTGGCTCTTCTGCCAGAGGAACAC
>JAILHP010000131.1 GCA_024695705.1 Prevotella sp.
TTTCCTTATCTCATCATCTTCAAGACGTAGGTCTGACCGTTCTTGAGCGTTACCTGCTGGTAGTAGATACCGTCGGGCAGGCTCTTCAGGTCGTCCTTCGTGAAGAGACGGGTGGGATGATTCTCGCTGCGAACCAGTAAACCGTTCGTGTCATAGACGCGGAGGGTCTTCAGCTGAGCGTTCGAGAGCTGGGCCATGTTCGTTGCCTCACCCAGCTGCAGCACGTAAGGCTCGTCCAGCGTGCCCTTCAGGGCATCGGCCTGGAACGTCTCGGTCTGCTGCAGGTACAGCTCCTCGCCGTCTGCCGTCGTTACCACGAACGTCAGAACGTCTGCCGCACCGGCCTTGCCGCCAACGGTCAGGAAGTGACGACCGTCAACCACCGATGTCGTCGAGAGTCCGCGCAGCTCCGTGCCGGCATAGACGCTCACCTGAGCCTCCTCTACCAGCTCGTCGCCGTTCATCACCACGGCAATCATCGTCATGTTGTCGCAGAATTCCGACTCAAAGCCCTCCAGAGCCTTGCGCGGCGCCTTCAGGTGTCCGCTGGCAGTAGGCTTGGTGTAGTAGAACGTCTTGTCGGCAGCGGCATTGCTGAGGTACATGTAACCCACGCCGGGCTCCATGGCGTTCAGCGTACCAATCCACTCACCCTCGGTATAGAGTGCGAAGGCTGACTGGCCCTTCACAATGTCGCCATCCTCCGGCGTCATACCGCTGAAAGCAGCGTTCAGTGAGTTGCTGGCCTGGCACGGATAGCCTATCCATGTCCAGCCGTTTCCGTTCAGCGTAATTTCAACACTTGCCGGATTGATCGGTGTGCCGACGAAGGTCTCTGTGTAAGGAGCCGTAGCGTTCAGCTTGTACGACCGGTCGTAGGCAATGCCCAGCGAACCTAACCATGACACCAGCGACGAGCTACCGTCGGTGATGGTTGCAACTTCATTCAGGGCATCCTTGAAGATGGTCTTCCAGGTAGCACCGCTCTTCGGCTGTGCATACAGCGAGAACCACTTCCACGAAGCGCTTCCGTGCGACAGGTCTTGCTCAATCTCGTTTCTCGGCGTAAAGTGAACAGGCGCAGCGAACGTGCCCACGTACTTGTCGGTACCGAATGTCTCGGCATTGACATCGCTTACTTCTACCGACGGGTAGATGATTCCCGTTGAGGCATCGTATGCCTTGTAGGTCAGCGAGTAGTCTGTTCCGGGCTGTCCGTCACCAGGTCGGCTGTTGATAACCAGCATCACCATGTAGGCATCGAAGCGGCTGAAGTACTGCGGCTTCGTAACGCCCACGCACTCCGTGCCACGGAAGGCGGCAATCATGTCCTTCGGGTCGCTGCTGATGACACCGTCGATATTCAACAAGCCCACGACGGTCATCGTGCTCTCGCCCTGTGCGGCCACCCAGTTGGGTGTCTCACCCTCGCAGTTGACGGTGACGTTCAGCGGAGCATTGATGTTCTGGTCGCCTGACAGATAGACTGACGTCTCGTAGTTGCCAATGGCTAGGCTCGGGTCAACGGTGAAGGTCAGCGTGGCCGATGCCAGCGGCATCAGCGTACCAGCCTCTACGTTGGCGCTCAGCCATTCGGGCAGTCCGCTCAGGCTCCAAACCTCGCTCTGCGAGCTGCGGTTCTCAATGGTAGCGGTGAAGGTGGCAGGCTCTGTGCCCGTCTTCGTCACAGCCACGTCAGGCTCTGTCCAGCGTAGTTTGTTCTGCTGCACATAGACACTCCATGAGATAGGCTCGGCAGTATTGCCGTTCACGTCCTTCACACGCTTTACGGTGAGGTTGATGGTACAACCCTCCATGCGTGAAGCATCGGCTTCGTTGAGAACAATCCTGATCTGTCGCTCGCTGGCTACGAAGCTGAACTCCACGTTCTCCATCTTCGGTGCCGGCTTCAAGGCAGCGGTGTTTTCCGAATTGAGAATTGACAATTGAGAATTGACAATTTGGCCTACGGAATTATAGAATGAAAGGGACAGCGGGTTATCCGTTCCTAACGTCACGGCATCGTCCAGCATCGGGTTCGTAACCACCACTCCGCTGTTGGTGCCGTAAACCTCCATCGGGTAGTAGCCTACCAGTCCGGGCTCGTTGGCCTTCACGCGTACGTACATGTTATTCTTAATGACGTTCGCCGTACGGCGGGCCTTCCAGATGCGCACCTCGTCGATGGCACCCTTCAGCAGCTGGTCGTAGTCACCAACATTTTCTACCCTGTGGCAGCCCAGCGTCAGCAGGTTGCCATACAGCAGCGGCATGGCCGAAGACGATACCTGGATGCAAGGCTGACCGTCCAGATAGACGACACCGCTTCCGTTAGTGCTCTTCAGCACGTTCACGGCTACATGGTGCCACTCTCCGTCGCGCAGGTCCTTGTTGATATTCGACACAATGGGTGAACCGTTAAGTGCCAGCTCCATCTTGCCTGCGGCATTCAGGCGCAGGTCCATCTTCTGCGTTGACAGAATCGAGGCTACACCGCTCTGTGTCTCATTGGCCTTGAACCAGGTCTCCACGAGGTAGTCCTCGCTGCTCGTCGTGTTCAGGCTTCCGATGTTGACGGCGGCAGCCTTCGTGCCGTCGAGTGTCAGGGCGTAGTTGTCGCCGCTGATCCACCAGGCGTTCACGCTGGGCAGCGTCATGTTACGGCTGCGAGCCTTGTCAATGGCCACGTCACCGTGTCCCTCGTCCAGCTGCCAGTAGCCGATGAGTCCGTTGGTAAACTGGCTCTTCGTGGTGCGCATGTCGGCCTGGGCCTCTATCATTGAGCGGTTCTGGTTCCAGAGCGACAGCTCCTGAACCTTCGCCGTCAGGTTATTGCCACCCACGCTTACAGGACCGTTGCCCTGGTAGGCAGGCAGCTCGGCATCGCTGATCAGCGTTACCGTAGCGGCATCCTGGGCATAGCCGGCATTCACAATACTGATTGCATTCTCGCTGTCTGTGTTCGTATCCAGACTTACGTTCAGGTAGATCCACTTGTTCTGCGGCAGCGCTGCCGTTGAAGTGGCCTTCACTCCTGCCACGCTGACGGCCAGCTTGCCGTCCTCAATGGCTACGGAGAAGTTGTGGTTCTGCGTGCCGTGCGTCAGCAGCGTACCGTCCGTCTGGTAGTTCACCCACAGGCTGGCCGAGAAGGGCTTGCCGCTCAGGTCGAGGGTGGCGTCGGTCTTGGCGGGTAAGGTGCCGCTCAGGCTCAGGGCCACGTCATGGGCCACCTCGCTATCGTTCAGCACGCCCACTACCTCGAAGTTGTTGGCCTGTGTCAGGCTGCTGCCCTGGATGTCCTCGTTGAAGGTGATGACAAGGTCGTCGCCGCTCGTCAGGATGCCGCTTGCCGGACTCGGCGTAGCCATGAGCTGCGGAGCCGTGATGTCGCGGACGATGGTAATCTCATCGCTCTCGTTGTTCACCTCCTTGCCGTCCTGCATGCAGACGGTGACTGCACGGAAGACGTAGGTCTTGTCGGCAAAGTCGCTCGAGCGTAGGTCAATGACGTAGTCCAGCGTCTCGGTTCCCGTCAGGGCGGGCAGCGGCAGCTGGTGCTGGCCAAGAGTCGATGTGTCATTGGTCTTCACGTACTCCTGCAGCACGTTGAAGTTGGCGTCGTTCACGCCCTTGTACTCCAGGCGGATGCCCGAGAGCGTGCCCAGCGAGTAGTTATAGCCGCTGATGCTCAGCGTCTGCTGCTCCTCCGTGTCCTTGTTCACAAGCGTATGCGAGGTAGCCAGCTTCACGTCCGAGCACGAAGGCTGGAAGAATACGGAGAACTCCGTCTCGCTGGATATCGCGTCGTAGGTGCTCGTGTTGTCCTTCTGGCACTGTGAGGCCATGATGATCTTCACGTTCTCATATTTCAGCACCTCGGGATCCATCTGGCTCACGGTGATGGTCTTCTCCATCGGCTGTTTGGCCTTCACCAGTACGGAGGTACCGTAGTTCAGGCTCGTGTCGTCCATGAGAACCGACAGGCCGTTGGGGTTGGAATCGGGATCCACCCAGACGTCAAACCACACGTCCTCATCCGTCTCGCTGAGGTTGCGGAGCGTCACCTTGAAGTTGCCCGAACCGCCGGCGGGAACGCCCGTGATGAGCTGCGTCTGCGCCTCAATCTCCGGCTTCTCTATCTGTACCGTCTTCTTCATGATGACCGTACCCGGCATGTAGTACTCCGTCACCACCTCGTCCTCATAAGGACAGCTGGTAGCACCGGCCAACGTCATGAAGATAGGACCGAAGCCGTCAGGAGCATCAAACACGTCAACCGTCATGTAGTCATCCTCACCGTCCTCGGCAAGGGTAAAGCTCGTGGTGGTAGTGGTCGCCGTTTCGGTATCAGTACCGTCATTGAAGGTACGGCCGATCTTCTCGTTTGCCTTAACGGAGAGACCCAAACCTGAGAAGCGGTAACCAAACTCAGTTCCCAGCACAGCGTTGACCTCGTCCGTCTGCTCATTATAAATGGTCGTAGCGTCTTCGGTTTCTACCGTCTCGGTCACGCTGCCGCCGGCAGAGCAGGTGTAGTTCTTCTTAAACCACTTGTTCCTGTCCTGTATAGCCGTTACCTTGGCCTGCTCATTCAGCATCAGCTCTTTCTCCCAGCGTTTGACCTGCGTATTGTAGTATTTAATCATGTCCTGGGCACCTTCGTGGGTTTCCAAGTAGTTCTCGGGCAGAATCATGGTGTAGGAAGGACCTTTGAACCTGCCTGTCGTCTTGTCAAATGCCTTGAACTCAACGGCATCGGGGCCCCATACCCCCTCATCGTCGTTGTCCGAGCCGAATCTCGGGTCGTCCGCAGGCAGTTCGGTGACGTAGAGAATGTCCTCACCCTCAGCCGGACGGGCCACTGCATCGACATCTGGAACTATGCCCTTTCTCAACTCGGTGTCGCGCAAATCTATGAAGTTCGGAATGAGCGTGTTCTTGATGTAGAACTGGTCGTAAACGAAGCTGGTGGTGAGTTCCTCACCCTTTGACATAGCTTCGTCCTGTATCAGCATGGGACCACCCGTCTTCTCATCCCATACGATATCCACTCTCTTGCAGGCACCAAAGATGATGTTTCTTGCCGAGCCGACAAACACGTCACCAAACGTTCCTACGAATTCCTTGGAACCGTTGGTGGAGATGTCGGTCGTCGTGGTGGTCTTCGATACGGTGACGTCACCCGTGGTGCGCGTGGCTTCATACTCCGCACCGATATCGAAATTGATCTTGCTCTCCAGGTCGTTGATGACCATGAAGCCGATGCCGGCACCCGTTGCAGTCTCCACGCCTGCATAGATGGTGGTACCGATTTCCGTACTACTATGGAACTCCGTGGTATTGATAGTCGTCGTTGAGGATGACGAGCCCCTGGTCCAGGTAGCCGAAGAACTGGTTCCGGGCGGGTCACGCAGAATCATGAGCACCTTGTCGGGACCAGAGGTCACGAAGTTGTTGCCCTCGGGCAGACCGCCCAGCACGATGACCTTGAACGTCTCGTTCTGGCTCCAGCCTACCTCCGTGCCGTTGTTATCGTAGGAAATGGAGATACCGCGCGTGTAGTCACCAGTGGGGTTGGGGAATCCTGCCGTGAACTGATAGGTGGCTTTACCCTCGTCGTCCAGTTCCAGCTTGTCGTCAACCATCTCGCCCACAGTGCCGTCTTCCTTGGCAACCGCCGTGGTGGCAGCATACTGGTTCTTGATGGTCACCGTCTTGCCTGACAGGGGCACCTCGTCGGTCACGGCCGTCTCTCCGTCGTAGTTCACGTAGCGCTCGTAAGCATAGAGATGATAGGTGTACTTTGACAGCTCCTTATAGATGGGATAGCCATACGTGTAGCTGACGTTGCCGTTCTCTGCCGTGTAGAGCGTCACCTCGTGCTCCTGCTTGCCAAGGTCCTTCACCTTATAGGTCTTCATACCGAACGAGCCGTCGGCATTCTCCGTCAGGTCAATGGTCGAGGAGGCCTTGTACCTCATCTTCGCACTGGCGTGGTACTCAAGCTTCCTCATGGTGCCGTCCACCTCCACGGAGTCGGTATAGGTCACAAGGGGATTGGTGGCATCTATCACGGGCAGGCTACTGAAGCTCTGCGTATTGATCATGTCGTCGTTGGGACGCGTCGGTATCTGCACCATCGTGACCTTGTAGCGCAGCGGCGGCAGCTGGGCCACCCATTCGCCTGTTGTCTGGTCGGTCTCTACGGTGATGTAGTTCTTATTGCCCAACTGCGCTTCATCGGCAGGCACATAGGCGCTGCCGTACGCAGCATTGAACTGGCGTGCCGTGGTGCTGGGGTCAAACGTGGTCGTGGTGCTGTTGGGATCGGGGTCGGGGACGTTCAGGTAGCCCTTGTCGTTCTCCTGCTCCAGCCGCAGCACCGCCTTACCGATATTGTTCTTTCCCTGACCTAAGCCGAGGGGCTTCTCGTATTCCAGGTCACCGCCTGCCACGCGGCCGGCAACGGTCACCAGCGTATTGTCGTAGAACGTCAGGCCGGAAACCGGACCCTCGAACGTAATGCGTGTGCCTACGCCGTTCGGGTCGTCAGGATAGCGGCCGTCCTTCACGAACGTGTGGCCGTTCTTCTTCACGGAGATGAAGTGGTCGCCAATGGGCACGTCAACCGTGAACTTACCCTCGGCATCGGTCATAATCGGCTCGCCGTCCTTCGAGGCCATGAGACCATCCACATACAGATAGGCCTCTTCAAGGGGAATGCTGGTATGCTCGTAATACACCGTACCGCTAACCTTGAACGAGCTTACATCCGTGAAGTCAACGCCGTTGTGCGTCAGCGCCTCCATGTTGACGAAGCGCGTCTGGTGCTTCGGCGAGAACTCATGTACGCCAAGCGTCGGGCGCACCAAGTAGCTGGTTCCCTCGCCCGTAAAGGGCACGCCGCGGATGACGTAGTTACCTTCTCCGTCGGTCTTGCCGTACAGGCGCAGCTGGTCTTCGCGTGGGATTTCCGGCGAGAAGCTGCTGTTGGGCTGGCGGCGGCCGTGGTTCTCATTGGCCACGCCTGATGTCTTGGAGTAGTCGTAGGCAAAGGGCAGTCCCTGTACGCCCTCGTCCATCGGCCAGTAGAGTTTCAGGCCGTTCTCCGTACCGATGAGCAGACGGTCATAGTTGCCCCGCAGCTCATCGTCGGTCAGCGCCTTCGACCACAGGCGGACATCGTCCAAGTAGCCCGTGAAGCCGTGGTCAACCGTGAAGGCCTTGTCGGAACCGAACACCACCGCATCGCCCGACCAGGTCAGGGCCGAGGTGGCCGTCACGCTGCCGCTCTGCACTCCGCTGCCGTTAACCACGCGGACCGTCCAGCCTGTGGAGCCGTCGCACGTCAGGCTGACATTAGAGAAGAGTTCGTTGGTGATTTCCACGCCCGTGGCCTGCGGCTCACCGCCGCTCACCTGCAGGTAGAGCTCGCTCTTGCCCGCTGTGGCGGCAGGCTTCAGTATCAGCGCAAAGCCGTCACCGCCTTCAAGAATGGTAGAGCCGTTCTCCTTTACAACGTCCGGGCGCACATACATCTGGAAGGTGAAGGGCTTGCCCTCGAACAGCGCCTTGGCAGCATTCGTGGTCGGTGACCACTTGATACCGCCCTGCGGCGTCACGTACAGGGAGTAGAACTGGCTGGTGTCGTCGCCTGAGTCGCTGTTCTTCGTCAGCAGCACGCAGGCATCGGCCACAGCCGTTCCCGTGCCGTAGGTGACGCGGCCGCTGATGGTGCCTCGGGTGTTGCAGAATCCGTCTGCCTCGCCCATGTCGGCCTGGATAAAGCTTGTCACATTTGTATTAACATCCACGCAGTTGTTCTGTGCCACTACCTTATACTGGTAGAACTGGCCGGGTTGTACCGCTTCATCCGCAAAGAAGTAGCTCGACTCCGTGCCTGATGTCACATGTACCGACTGATAGTCTTCAGGATTCTCGGAGCCTAACAGGCGCCGGAACACCTCAAAGCGCGTGGGGTCGGTACCCACCTGTCGGACGTCCCACTGCACCTTGATCACGTTGGAGTAGGTGCCTCGGTTGGCCCTCACGCTCGTAATCTCCGTATTGCCCGACATGGTGGCAGGGCCGTAGTACTGCGAGAAGAACGTGCCGCCCAGCACATCTGCACTGACGCGATACCAGTAGGCAGCACAGTTGCTTTCCAGGTTATGGTCCTCCCAGGTCGTCGATGTCGATGACGAAGTGACATCCACCGTAGCAACCGGCTCGCTGCCGAAACCGTTGATCAGGTTTGCAGGAATCAGGTTGCCGTTCTGGTCGTAAAGCGTGCTGTTGTCGCGGCAGCGCCACACCTTGAAGGTCAGCTGAGTATTGTCACTGGGAGTCTCGTACGACCAGTTCAGCAGTACGCTGCTTTCCTGTGACGTAGTAGCAATCTCCGGATAGTTAAAGGTAGGAGTCGTGTTGAGCTCATCAGCAGCTGTCGTCAGTGAAGGCTCGGGACCGTCGTTCGACGCCCAGGTGTTCAGCAGGAAGCTCACCTTGTAGGTGTATTTCTTGTTGTAGGCAACATTGCTGTCTTCCACCTTCTGCACAGCACCCACAGCGGCACTTCCGACCAACGTCCATTCGTCGCTGCCTTCCTCGTAGCGATAGACGAAGAAGCTACCATTCGTATTACGGTTCTCCTTCACGGCATCCCAGGTAATGATGGCTTTCTTGCTCCACTTGTCGAAAGTCACCTGCACATTTTCAGGATAGGCGCAGCCGGGAATGTCTTCATGATAGTTTTTAAACTCCTGAACAACAGGCTCTAAATGGTCCTTGACTCCCGTGAAATAGCCTATGTTCGTCGCTGAATAATTAGTCAAATTTAGGTTATCTATTGCCATAGAACCGTTTTTGAACGTTGTTCCACGGTAAACGACACTATAGTTTCTGAGCGGCAGTTTGTGGTCAATACCACTGCCCATGGTCGCACTTCCGCTTGATTCATGACCCAAATCCAAGCGACCGACGTTCTCTACCACAAAGAAAGTCTCGAAGTCGGTATAGGTTCTCACATTGCTGGCAGACAGCTTGATTTGACCACCTCTTAGGCGTTCCGCCGTCGGAGCTGACACCTTGTTGTTCACTTTGATACCCTTCGTTACAAACATGGATGACCAATCGACGCTCCAATAAAAATCACCCCAAGTAAGAGAACCGTCTGGTTTCCACAGAAGTCTAGCCCTAGATGTAAAACGAGGATAGGTTGCATTATAACTTACATCCATACTTTCATATTGATTCTCATTATTCAAATCCCAGTTGACAATGAAGCTCAGGTCAAAGCTCTCACCAATGTTATAGCCAGGATAGTAACGCAGCTTGACGTATTCAGGATGACCTTGTAGATTGTACACGCAATAATTGGTGTTGGCACCATTAAATGTTCCCCAGTTGGTCAATATGCCAGGAAATATATGTGGAGAAGACGTATCTGTTCTATTCTTATAGTTTCCTGAATTATAATAACGGGATCCTAATAAAGTAGATAGCGATTCATTCAACAATATATAAGAGTAAGAACCACTGGTATAATACGAAAAGTTGTCTATCTGGTGTTGACAATACTGTTGGACAGCGACCAGCACATCTTTGCCATCAGCGTCTTTTACATAAAGTGCACATTGTTTTGTTGCATCATTACCACTGCCGTCCACATCATAAGTTGGCACCCATATTTCTACGTAAGGATGGTCAGGAGAAACTTCGTTGATGTTCTCATACTTGAAATGGTACCAAGTAGCGATGCTCTCCCCATTAAACCAAGTGTTATTATAGATACCAGGGCCTACTTTATTAAAATAGTACCAGGTACTTGGGCGACCGTCCGTCCCATTGATATCCCATCCTCTGAAGGAATTCTCTGCCCCATATCTGTTGACGTCGTAGTGGATGTAGTTATTGCCACTCTTGGTCCAGTGAGTTTTCAGCCAATTGCTCCATGTGTCATAGATGCTTCCTACTCTTCCAGTAGTATAGAAATTGAAGACGGACGGTTCACTCTGTCCGTACACCGTTTGGACTGAGCCTGACAGCAGGACAAACATCATGAGCAGCCAAAGCCATCGGCAGCGCTGCCTTCGCCCTTGCCGAGCCTGGCCCGGCGGCGAAAAAGTCATGTTCTTTCTTTCCATAATGATTAATTTTTTGAATTGATTATTAATTGAATATGATTATTGTATCAGCTGTTTGCCGACGAGGTGGTTGACAATCATTACTGCATCGCCAATGTCAACGCCGCCGTTGTGGTTCAGGTCGGCACGTTCCTGCTTGAACACCGTATTCAGCTTGTTCACAATACGGTTCACCACGCACACCGCATCACCGATGTCGATGATGCCGTTGTCGTTCACGTCGCCCATCATCGGACTGACGAGCAGGTAGGGATTGGTAGGCGAACCCTGCACCAGGTTCGTCTGGAAGGACACGGTGACCGCCGGCACATCCATGACGAAGGGCTGGGCGAAGTTGGAGCCGTAGATGACTTTGAAGTGGAACGTGTCGCCCTCGGTGCCACGAATGGTCAGCACGCAGAGGTCGTTGTCATCGGCTTTGCTGCGGCAGCAGCTGCGCAGCTGGTTGTTCTGGTCATACACGGCAATCTCGTAGTTCGACAGACGGTCGCCCTCGGCTTTGCCCAAGCGTACCTCACAGAGGTAGATCATGACATTGGGCCAGGTAGTGGGCTGATGCCAGGTGGGGAAGTACGTCGGGCGGTCATACTCGCCATCGTACTTGCCGTTAGCATCAGGCTGCGTGTCCCACGCCATTGCGGGGACAGGTGACAACACTCCTCCCAATAGCATAAGTACCACAAAACCAATAAATTGGCTTAAGATTTTTTTATTAGTCTTCATGTAAAGGCCTTTAGATTGTTATAACGTCTGCAAAGTTACAAAATAAAGTGAAAAATGAAGAATGAAGAGTGAAAAATTTGCTACCGCGTTAACATTATTTAATGCACACTGAAAGCCCCTTCAATAAAAGACACGGCCGCGTCCAAAAGCGAACACGGTCGTGTCAATAAAGTGGACACGAACGGGGAATTCCCAGATGTGGGCTGAATTTCAGCCCACATCGATTACATTGTTACTTCAACGGTGTGTTGACCAGGTGCGTAGGGGATGGTGTTGCCCTCGATGGGTGAGCCATCGAGCACGATGTGCTTCACGCCCTTCTGGGAACCGTTGGGATGGATGGTGATGGTGTATTCGGCATCGCGGAAACGGCGCTGGACGGTGTAGTCCTTGGCTGTCTCG
>JAILHP010000148.1 GCA_024695705.1 Prevotella sp.
TCTGGGGTGGTGGCAGGCACTTCGTTCTGCGTGAGCATCCACTCCAAGCAGCTGATGGTCAGTTGGCGCATGTCCTCTGCCGTGTAGGATCCGGTCATGACGATATACATTCCTGTCAGACAGCCCATCGGGCCTACATAGACGACATCGTCCTTGACAGCGGAATTACGGAACCAGGTAGCCATGAGGTGCTCTATGCTGTGCATGGCGGCAGGAGCCACAGCCGGTTCCTTGTTGGGTTCGGTAATGCGCAGGTCAAAAGTGGTGAAACCCTTGTCCTGACGTGACACATAGATACCCGGCTTCAGGCGGGTGTGGTCAATGGTGAAACTCTGAATTACTTCCATTCTTGTTGAGATTTAAGCGTTTTTCGCAGAGCGAAGCGGCAAAGCCGAGCGGAGGGTTGAGAGTTCTTTAATCCGGTCTGAGCATTGCTCCATGAGCCATTTGGGCGTGGAGGTGGCTCCGCAGATGCCTACGGTCTTGATGCCGTCGAGCCATGCGGGGTCAATCTCGTCAGGCCCTTCTATCAAATGGGTGTTGTCGTTCACCCGCTTGCACTCGCTGAAGAGCACCTTGCCGTTCGAACTCTTACGGCCACAGACGAAGAGGATGAGGTCGTGACGGTTGGCAAACGAGGAGATGTTGGGCATGCGGTTGGCCACGCTACGGCAGATGGTGTCAAACGAGCGGAAGGTGGCGTTAGGGGCAATGTGTGCCTGGATATACTCGATGATGCGGTGGAACTCGTCCAGCGACTTCGTGGTCTGCGAGTAGAGGTAGATATCCTTCGTGTAGTCGAGCTTCTCCACCTCGTCGAAACTCTCAATGACAATGGCCTTTCCCTGTGTCTGACCAACCAGTCCCAGCACCTCGGCATGTCCGCGCTTGCCAAAGATGACTATGGAAGCCTCCCCTCGGGGAGGTTTGGAAGGGGCCAAAGTTCCTAGCACAGAGGTTTCCCCCCTCGGGGGGACGGAAGGGGGGACTTCGTACTGTTTCTTTATCCTTTTCTGCAGCTGCAGCACCACAGGACAGGTGGCATCGATAATCTCAATGTCATTGCGACGCGCCAGTTCATAGGTTTCAGGGGGCTCACCGTGAGCACGCAGCAGTACTTTGACGCCATGCAGCTGTGCCATTTCCTCATGGTTGATAGTGATGAGCCCGAGCTTGCGCAGACGTTCACACTCCATGCCGTTATGGACAATGTCGCCCAGGCAATACAGGGTGCCTCCTGCTGCCAGTTCCTCTTCTGCTTTCTTGATGGCGGTGGTTACACCGAAGCAGAATCCGCTGCCGTCGTCAATCTCAACTTGTAACATAGTTTATTTATTATAATGAGAAATGAGAATACTTCATTCCTCATTCCTCATTTTTAAAAAGTAACTGTCCAAGAGATGCTGGGCGGCAGCGAACGAGGTCTTCTGCCCTGCAAGGACGGTCTGCTCGGCCTGTTCCAACTGTTGCTGTATTTCTGGATTGTTGTAGAAGTTCAGGCGCAGCTGTTCGTTGATGGTTTCATACATCCAGTACTTCGACTGTTCGTTGCGGCGGTAGTTGAAGTAGCCGTTGCGCTTGACGAAGTCAATGTACTCGTAAACCATATCCCATATCTCTTTGATGCCGATGCCGTAGAAACCAGAGTAGCACAGCACCTTCGGCGTCCAACCACTTTCGGGCATGGGGAAGAAATGCAGGGCGTTGCGGAAGTTGGTGGCAGCCATGTGACAACGATCCACATTGTCGCCGTCGCACTTGTTGATGACGATGCCGTCAGAGATTTCCATGATGCCACGCTTGATGCCCTGCAGCTCGTCGCCGGTGCCAGCCAGCTGGATGAGTAGGAAGAAATCAACCATTGAGTGACAGGCCGTCTCGCTCTGACCCACACCCACCGTCTCCACGAAGATCTTGTCGAAGCCGGCAGCCTCGCAGAGGATGATGGTCTCACGCGTCTTACGGGCCACACCGCCCAGGGAGCCTGCCGTCGGGCTGGGGCGGATGAACGAGTCAGGATGCAGCGACAGCTTCTCCATACGTGTCTTGTCA
>JAILHP010000051.1 GCA_024695705.1 Prevotella sp.
AACGTAATGCAAATGCTTGTATCTTTGCAATACAATAACTAAAAAACTACCATCGCATGG
Source organism: Prevotella sp. (assembly GCA_024695705.1). Classification (GTDB taxonomy): domain Bacteria; phylum Bacteroidota; class Bacteroidia; order Bacteroidales; family Bacteroidaceae; genus Prevotella. The sequence continues at coordinate 61 of JAILHP010000051.1, forward strand.
AAGAAAAGGCACCATTGACAATGAAGGATATTGCGAGGGAGTTGGGAATCTCTGTCGCTACCGTTTCGAGGGCCTTGAAGGACTCTCCACGCATCAGTGCAGAGCGTAGGGAGGCCATTCAGCAATATGCCCGTGAACACAATTTTGCTCCCAATGTCATTGCCGAGTCCTTGCGTCATAGCAAGGTGAAGCCATTGAGGGTCATCGGTGTCATCATTCCTGAGTTTACGCATTTTTATTTTTCTTCTATCTTGTCTGGAATCGAGGAAGAAGCTTCTGCCCGTGGCTATCGCATTATGGTGGCGCAAAGCAATGAGCAGTATGAGCGAGAGGTCAAGATTTGCCAGTCGTTCTATGAGAACAAGGTGTGTGGTGTTATTGTTTCCCAGGCCAAGGACACTCACCGCTATGATCATTTCCAGCGTCTGATTGACGCCGGGGTGCCTTTGGTCTTCTATGACCGCATCTGTACCGGCGTCAATGCCAGCCGTGTGGTGGTAGATGATTATATGGGTGCCTTGAATGCGGTGAGTCATTTGATAGAGACGGGCTGTCATCGCATTGCGTTCTATGGTTCGTCCATGACGTTGGAGATTTCAAAGAACCGCTATAACGGCTATCGGGATGCCTTGCTGAAACACGGAATCCGTCCGGATGACAGTCTGGTGCGAATCTGTGATAACCGTGACGATGCAGAAATCATAACACCTGGAATGCTGAGGCTGGAGAGCCGTCCTGACGGGTTCTTTGCCGTTAACGACGATACGGCAATCGGTATTCTCTATACGGCCAAGCGCATGGGTTTCCGTGTTCCTGACGATGTAAGCATCTGCGGCTTTACGAACGGCCAGCGTGCAGTGGCGTGTGATCCCATGCTGACTACCGTCGAGCAGCGTGGCGTCAGGGTGGGCGAGGAGGCAGCCAATATCCTCATCGGCTATGTGGAAGGCGCCATCCCCCGTGACAAGATGGAGCGCCGCGTTGTCCGCACACGACTGATTATCCGGGGGACCACCCGATAGAAGAGTTGACGTAAAAGAAAAATTGTCATCAATAAATAGTTGTCTTATGAAACAGAAGCCTGATTTAAGTTTTTGGAACTTATGGAATCTGAGTTTTGGATTCTTTGGCGTGCAGATTGCTTACGCTTTGCAGAGTGCGAACATTTCGCGAATCTTTCAGACGCTTGGTGCTGACCCTCACGATTTAAGCTTCTTCTGGATACTCCCACCGCTCATGGGTATCCTTGTGCAACCGATTGTAGGAACGCTGTCTGATAAGACATGGACACGCTTCGGCCGCCGCATTCCCTATCTGTTTGTGGGCGCTTTGGTCGCCGTACTGGTCATGTGCCTGCTGCCTAACGCCGGCTCGTTCCAGCTCACGGTGGGTGCTGCACTTATCTTCGGCCTTTGCGCTCTGATGTTCCTTGACACGAGCATCAACATGGCTATGCAGCCGTTTAAGATGCTGGTGGGCGACATGGTCAACGAGAAGCAGAAGGCCAAGGCTTACAGCATCCAGTCGTTCCTGTGTAATGCAGGCAGTGTGGTGGGTTACCTGTTCCCCTTCTTCTTCACGTTCCTCGGTATTGCCAACGAGGCTCCGAAGGGAATCGTGCCAGACTCTGTCATCTGGTCGTTCTATATTGGTGCCGCCATCCTCATCCTTTGTGTTATCTACACGACGATGAAGGTCAAGGAGTGGAACCCACAGGAATACGCTGAGTACAACGGCGTTGCTAAAGACTCAGAGAACGACTCAGAAAAGTCTGAGGGCTCGGCTAACTGGTTCGTGCTGCTCAAGAATGCTCCCTCCACTTTCTGGAAGGTTGGTCTGGTGCAGTTCTTCTGCTGGGCAGCGTTCCTCTATATGTGGACCTACACGACAGGTGCTATCGCCGAGACCGTTTGGGGTTCTACCGATTCCGCTTCGAGCGAGTTCCAGGCAGCCGGTAACTGGGTCGGCGTACTCTTTGCCGTCCAAGCTGTGGGTAGTGTCATCTGGGCTGCCGTACTCCCGCAGTTCAAAAACACGAAAGTGGCTTATTCCCTGAGTCTTGTGTTGGGTGGCATTGGCTTTGCGATGGTACCTTTCATCAGCGACCAGTATGTACTCTTTGTTCCGTTTGTGCTGATAGGTTGTGCCTGGGCTGCCATGCTGGCAATGCCGTTTACTTTCGTCACGAATGCCCTGCAGGGCTATGGACACATGGGTGCTTACCTCGGCTTGTTCAATGGAACCATTTGTGTGCCGCAGATTGTGGCTGCACTGGTCGGTGGTATCATCCTGCATGCAGTGGGCAGTCATCAGTATAGCATGATGATCGTAGCTGGTGTACTGTTGCTCATCGGCTCCGCTTGTGTGTTCGTCATTCGTGACAAAAAGAAATAAGTACCTATTTATATAATAAGGTACGCGAAATACCTTTTGAGAATTGGAAAGGATGCAAACGTTTGCATCCTTTCTTGTTGAATATTCCCGATGGAAAGGGATAACGCATTGACTTATTTTGTAATTTTGACGGCAGAACTAAAAACTTTATTTCTATGAAGCTACAATTTAACCTTATCTATCAGACGACCTTTGGTGAAAATCTGGTGTTGAATATTCTCTCAGCAGACGAGTCCAAAAAGCCAGAGCAACACAAGATGATCACGCTTGACGGTCAGCATTGGACGGTCGATATTTCGAAGTCGGCCAAGTCAGAAACCTTTATTGACTACTTCTACAGCGTAGAACGTGGCGAAGAAGAGCTACGCCACGAGTGGCTGGTAGAGCCTCATCGTCTGGAGTTTGCGGCAGTGAAGGGTGCCCGCTATACGGTTTATGACCATTGGATTGACATTCCCGATGATGCATTCATGTACAGTTCTGCCTTTACGGAGTGTGTACAGGCCCGAAAGCGTGCCTTGAGCACTAAGTCGGAGTTTACACGTACGGTCCGTCTGAAGGTACGTGCACCACAGTTACGCAGCAACGAACGCATGGCCGTCATCGGTGCAGGAGATTATCTTGGTAACTGGGAGGCCTTGCGTGCCCTGAACATGACCGAACACGAGTGCAACGAGTGGGTCATCTCACTCGATGCCGACAAACTGCCTCCGCAGATGGAGTTCAAGTTTGTGGTGCTCGACGAAGAAGTCGATGTTACTCCTCTTTGGGAGAATGGCACGAACCGCACCGTTGAGCTGCCTCCTATTGCGGACGGTGAGGTTGTGGTATATGAGCTGTCACAGGCCTGGTTCCCCATCCATCCCTGGAAGGGTGCCGGCGTGGTCATTCCCGTCTTCTCACTACGTAGTGAGGACAGCTTTGGCGTAGGAGACTTTGGCGACCTGAAGATGATGGTTGACTGGGCCGACAAGACCGGTCAGCGTGTGTTGCAGATTCTGCCCATCAACGATACTAATATCACCCACACTTGGCAGGACTCCTATCCCTATAACTCCATCAGCATCTATGCGCTCCATCCTCAGTATACGGACTTCCGCCAGCTGCCTGAACTGAAGGACAAGGAGCTGAAGGCTAAGTTTGAGGCTCTGCGTCAGGAGCTGAACGCGTTACCGCAGATTGACTATGAGCGTATGTTCACGGCTAAGTTGGACTATTTGCATGCACTTTTCACCCAGGAATGGAAGAATGTCAGCCGTCGTGCCAGCTACAAGGAGTTCTTTGAGGCCAACAAGGAATGGCTCGATCCATACGCCAACTTCTGCTACTATCGTGATAAGTACGGCACAGCCACCTTCTCAGAGTGGCCTTCCAACCTGCCCAAGCCAGAGAAGCAGGTGATTGACTTTTGGCATTTCGTGCAGTATAACCTCGACCAGCAGATGCGTGCGGCTCATGAGCATGCCCGTGCTCATCATGTCATCCTGAAGGGTGATATCCCTATCGGAATCTCACGCGACGGTGTAGAGGCTTGGGTAGAACCCAAGTACTTCAACCTCAACGGACAGGCCGGTGCGCCGCCTGATCCGTTCTCTGCCAACGGTCAGAACTGGGGCTTCCCCACCTACAACTGGGATGCCATGCTCGAGGATGGCTGTAAGTGGTGGGTACGCCGCTTCCGCAAGATGGCCGAGTACTTCGACGCTTACCGCATCGACCATGTATTAGGCTTCTTCCGCATCTGGGAGATTCCCATCAATGCTGTTCATGGTCTGCTGGGACAGTTCTCACCCGCTCTCGCCATGACGCCAGCAGAGGTGGAGGGCTACGGACTGCAATGGCAGGAGGACTTCTTCACTACTCCGTTTATTGCCGACTGGACGCTCGACCGGATGTTTGGTGAACGTGCGCAGTATGTCAAGGACACCTTCCTGGACAGCAAACATGACGACCTGTGGCAGATGAAGCCCGAGTACGACACGCAGCGCAAGATTGAGGCTTGGTTTAAGACAGCGTGTCAGACGGTTCCCCCGTCTGACCAGGAAGCCCTCAACAACCTGCGCGACGGTCTCTATGCCCTCATCAGCGACGTGCTCTTCGTACCCGACCGTAAGGATAGCACGAAGTTCCATCCGCGCATTGGCGTGCAGAACGACTTTGTCTATGAGACGCTTTGTGATGGCGACAAGTACAACTTCAACCGTCTCTATAATGACTACTTCTATCGTCGCAACAACCAGTTCTGGTACCACGAGGCTATGAAGAAGCTGCCTCGCCTCACACAGGCTACCCGCATGCTCGTCTGTGCCGAGGATCTGGGTATGGTGCCCGACTGCGTGCCCTGGGTAATGAACGAGCTGCGTATCCTCTCGCTGGAGATTCAGACCATGCCGAAAGACCCCAGCGTCCGCTTTGGCAAGCTGTCGCACAACCCGTACCGCAGCGTCTGCACCTTCTCAACCCACGACATGGCTACGCTGCGCCAGTGGTGGGACGAAGACGAAGAGCAGACACAGGCCTACTACAACGGACCGCTACGCCGCAGTGGAGCAGCACCTCACCCGCTGCCCGGCTGGCTGGCCAAGGACATTGTGAGCCGCCAGCTCACCTCGCCCTCCATGCTCTGCCTGCTCTCTCTGCAGGACTGGCTGGCCATCGACGAGAAGCTGCGCTTCCCCGACCAAAACGGTGAACGCATTAATATCCCCGCTAATCCCCGCCATTATTGGCGCTACCGCATGCACATGAACATCGAAGATCTGATGAAGGCAGACGAGTTCAATGCTACCGTCAAGGAACTCGTTGCATCAAGCGGGCGGAGATAATTAATCGTAAAAAGGTAAAAAAAGTAAGAAGGTAATAAACAGTAAAAAAGCTAGACTATGAGAATTAGAATGATGTCAAAGGTGTTAGGTTCGGTAATGGGTGTTTTACCTTTTTACCTTTTTACCTTTTTACCTTTACAAGCTACCAGCATCAAGTCGCCCAACGGCAATGTTGAGCTCACTTTCGTTGTGGAACAAGGACGTCCTGTCTATAGCATGACCTATAAGGGCCGTGAGGTCATCAAGCCGTCACACCTTGGTCTTGAACTGGCAAAGGACAAGCATGCCACGCTGGGAGTCAACGAGCATGACCTCATGGATGACTTCGTCCTCGTTGAGGAGAAAACCTCCACCTTTGACGAGACGTGGCAACCCGTATGGGGCGAGACACGCGATATCCGCAACCACTACAATGAGCTCTATGTGAAACTGCTTCAGGAGTTCATGATGCCGCGCACCAAGCGTCCTGCCGATCCTAACATCCATGAGCGTCCTGCTACGGTCATGCGTGAGCTTATACTCCGCTTCCGTGTCTATGACGACGGCATCGGCTTCCGTTACGAGTTTCCGCAGCAGCATTCACTCAGCTACTTCCTCATCAAGGAGGAACGTACGGAGTTTGCCTTGACGGGTGACCATACGGCATGGTGGCTGCCTGGCGACTATGACACACAGGAGCAGGAAACGCAGCAGACACGTCTCTCGGAGATTCGCGGACGTATGCAGACGGCCGTTAACTGGGGCAACTCCTCGGTGGCTGTCTTCTCACATACAGGCGTGCAGACCTCGCTGCAGATGAAGACGGACGACGGTCTTTACATCAATATCCACGAGGCCGCCTGTCTGGACTATGCTACCATGCACCTGGAGCTGGTCGATGCTCAGACGCGTGCGCTTACCACCCAGCTGGAAGGCAACAGCAATGCCTACACACCTGACCCAACGCCCTCCTCATGGCCGTTGCCCGCTCCCTTCACCTTCGTCAGTCATCTTACCCCTGACGCTACAGGACTGAAAGGCTGCATGCAGACACCTTGTGTAACGCCTTGGCGTACCGTCATGGTCAGCGACGATGCCCGCGACATGCTCTCCAGTAACCTCATTCTCAACCTCAACGAGCCCTGTAAGATTGAGGATACCTCATGGATTCATCCCACGAAGTACTGCGGCGTGTGGTGGGAGATGATTGTCGGCAAGAGCAACTGGCACTATACCGATGACTTCCCCAGCATCAAACTCGACGAGATTGACTGGAACAGCGTGAAGCCCCACGGACGTCATGCTGCCAACAACGAGAAGGTGAAGCGCTACATCGACTTTGCCGCCAAGAACGGGCTCGACGAAGTGCTGGTGGAAGGCTGGAACGTCGGTTGGGAAGACTTGGCCAATATGTGGAAGCGTGATGTGTTTGATTTCGTCACTCCTTATCCTGACTTCGACATCCGTATGCTCAACGACTACGCCCATTCCAAGGGTGTGAAGTTGCTCATGCACCACGAGACCAGCAGCTCTACCCAGAACTACGAGCGCCACCTGAAGGAGGCCTTTGAGTTGATGAACAAGTATGGTTATGACGCCGTAAAGACGGGCTACGTGGGCGACATCATCCCGCGTGGCGACCATCATTACTCGCAAAGCATGAACAACCATTACCTGTATGTTGTTCAGGAGGCTGCTAAGCATCACATCATGGTCAATGCCCACGAGGCCACACGTCCTACGGGCATTTGCCGCACCTGGCCGAACCTTGTAGGCAATGAGAGTGCCCGTGGTACGGAGTACGAGGCCTTTGGCGGCTCCCGTCCTGACCACACCTGCATCCTGCCGTTTACCCGTCTGCAGGGCGGCCCCATGGACTATACACCTGGCATCTTCGTCACCAAGCTCTCCACTTGGAGCAACAACCCCTCATGGGCACGTATCACCATCTGCGGCTCTTTGGCCCTATACCTCACCATGTACTCACCCCTGCAGATGGCTGCCGACCTGCCCGAGCACTATGAGCAGTTCGACGATGCCTTCCAGTTCATCCGTGACGTGGCTTGCGACTGGGACGAGAGCATCTACCTGGAGGCAGAGCCGGCTGACTACATCACCGTAGCCCGTAAAGCCAAGGGTACCGACAATTGGTTCATTGGTGGAAAATGTGACGAGAATGGTCACCAGTCGGTCATCAAGCTTGACTTCCTGGACAAGGGACGCAAATATGACTGTACCATCTATGCCGACGCCAAGGATGCGCATTATGAGACCAATCCGCAAGCATACACCATTACCAAGAAGACGGTAAAGAAAGGTGACGTGCTGAAGTTGACGGAAGCCCCAGGAGGCGGCTTTGCTGTTTCCCTCTTCGCAAAATAATCTATAAGGCAAGGCGTAGGTGCCTTGCCTTATATTTTTTTACTACCTTTGCACAGATGAAAAAGGGACTGGTATTAGAAGGAGGCGCGATGCGTGGGCTGTGGACAGCCGGCATTCTCGACGTGATGATGGAGGCAGGCGTGGAGCCTGACGGACTAATAGGCGTGTCTGCAGGTGCGGCTTTCGGCTGTAATTATAAGTCGAGGCAGATAGGACGTGCCATCCGCTATAACATGCGCTTTGCCCGTGACAAGCGTTATAGTGGCTGGCAGTCGTTGTTGAAGAGCGGCGACTATTACAATGCAGAGTTCGGCTATCATGTGATACCGAAGCAATATGACGTGTTCGACGATGATGCCTTCGATGCCAATCCCATGGAGTTCTATGCCGTTTGTACGGATGTGCTGACGGGCAAGCCTGTCTATCAGCGACTAATGAAGGCTGACTATGACACGTATGAATGGATACGTGCTTCGGCTTCCATGCCGCTGGTGTCAAAGGTGGTACGGTTAGACGGCCGTCTGTTGCTGGATGGCGGGGTGGGCGATTCCATTCCCCTGGAGTTTTTCGAGTCCATAGGCTATGAGCGTAATGTGGTGATCCTGACGCAACCGAAAGGTTACCAGAAGGAGCATTTACGGCTGATGCCGCTCATGCGGATTGCCCTGCGAAAATACCCGGAGATGATTGCGGCGATGGACCGTCGTCATGTGATGTACAACCAGCAACTGGAATATGTGGCGCAGGCTGAGAGCGAGGGACGTTGCCTGGTGATACGTCCTGACGGGCAGATTCCCATTGGACATATATCGCATGATGCAGGGGAAATGCGTCAGGTGTATGAGATGGGCCGCTCGACAGGAAACCGTTTTTTGGAGCGTGTGCAATCGTTTTTTAGTTAACGTAGGAAAAAATATTCCCAAAGTTATTGTCATTTGAATGAAAATGATTAATTTTGTGGCTGAAACAATCTGAAACAATCTAAAACTTATGAAGAGAATTCTAATAGCATTAGCACTTATCATGACGACAATGGTATCGCATGCACAGGACTTTAAGTTCGACGAGGTAAACTATACCCCGCAGGAGACAACGTTTAAACTGTTTGCACCTAACGATGCGAAGAAGGTCTGCTTACGCCTGTACAAGGACGGACAGACCAAAAAGGCGCAGAAGACGGTGAAGATGGTTCGCACGGACAACGAGCTTTGGACGGCAACGGTGAAGGGCGACCTGAAGGGATGCTTCTATACATTCGACATGGGGCGCGGCGAGTGTGCCGGTGTGTTTGCCAAGGCTGTAGGCGTCAACGGACAGCGTGGTGCCATCATCGACTGGGCTACGACCAACCCTGCAGGATGGGAGCGTGACGTAAGACCAGTGATAAAGTCACCAGTCGATCTGGTTATCTATGAAATGCACCATCGCGATTTCTCTATCGCCCGCGACGGCGCTCAGTACAAAGGAAAGTTCATGGCTCTGACGGAGCCCTGGGCTATTCAGCACCTGACAGAGCTGGGGGTGAATGCAATTCATATCCTGCCGAGTTATGACTACGGATCGGTGGATGAGACGCGCCTGAATGAGCCGCAGTATAACTGGGGCTACGACCCAGTGAACTACAATGTGCCTGAGGGTGGTTATTCGACCAATCCCTATGACCCTGCCTGCAGAATCCTGGAGTTCAAGGAGATGGTACAGGCGCTGCATAAGGCTGGCATCCGTGTCATTCTTGATGTGGTGTATAACCATACCTACGACATTGACCATTCGAACTTCCAGCGTACCTATCCTGACTACTATTACAGGAAGAATCCTGACGGTACCTATTCAAACGGTTCTGGCTGCGGCAACGAGACGGCCAGCGATAAACCCATGATGCGTCGCTTTATGCTGGAGAGTGTGAAGTATTGGATCAATGAGTACCACATTGACGGATTCCGATTCGATCTGATGGGCATTCACGATATTGAGACGATGAACCAGATACGCCAGACCGTTGATGAGATTGACCCCTCCATCTTTATCTATGGTGAGGGATGGAGTGCCGGTTCGTGTGCTATTCCTGGAGAACAGCTGGGTGTGAAGGCCAACGTGCCGAAGATGCCAGGCATTGCCGCCTTTAGTGATGAGATACGTGACGCGCTGCGTGGACCGTTCACCGATGACACGAAGCCGGGCTGGCTGGGTGGCGCTCCTGATCTGACAGAGAGCCTGAAGTTTGGCATTGTGGGTGCCATCCGTCATCCGCAGGTCGATATGTCGAAGGTAAACTATTCCAAGGAGCCTTGGGCACTGGAACCCACACAGATGATCAGCTACGTGAGCTGTCATGATGACATGTGTCTGGTGGACAGACTTTGTGCCTCTGTGCTCAACGCTCAGCGTTCAGCGCTCAACGCACAGCAGATAGGTGAGCTCATCCGTCTGGACCAGCTTGCTCAGACAGTTGTCTTCACTTCTCAGGGAGTGCCCTTCTTGCTGAGTGGCGAGGAGCTGATGCGCGACAAGAAGGGGGTGCATAACTCCTATGAGTCGCCTGACAGTATTAACCAGTTTAATTGGGAGAACAAGGCAAAGTATCCGCAACTGTTTGGCTATTATAAAAACCTGATAGCCTTGCGTAAGCACCATCCAGCCTTCCGTCTGGGGTCTGCTGACTTGGTTCGTAAGCATCTGGAGTTCTTGAAGGCTCCTAAGGACGTGGTGGCTTTCCAGCTGAAGAATTATGCCGGAAGAGACGACTGGCGTAATATCATCGTGGTGCTGAACGCTTCGAAGGCAGAACAGACCGTCAGCGTGCCTCAGCGAAAATATACAGTGGTCTGCTGTGACGGTGTCATCAACGAGCAGGGCCTTGCTTCGTTCAACGGCAATCAGGTGAAGGTGAGTCCGCAGACGGCATTGATTATTCATGACTGATATTGATAACGCACAAAAATAATTTATTATGGAGACGAAGAGTAAGTTATTTGGAATCGTATTAAGTGTGGTAGCTGCAATGACCATTACTACAAATGCAAGTGCTGCCCAGCAGCCACAGGAGCAGCAGAAGAAAGTGAAAGGCTTGGTGATTGACCGTATTGAGCCTACCGATTGGTTTGTGGGCATGAAAAATCCCTCCTTGCAACTGATGGTGTATGGCAAGAATATTGCTTCTGTACAGAACGTGACGACCGACTATGCCGGAGTACGCATCGACAGCCTGGTAAGGCTCGACTCGCCCAACTACCTGCTGGTGTATCTGAACCTCAGTGGGGCACAGCCGGGCACGATGACCCTGAACTTCGACAAGCAGAAGGTCAGCTACCAGCTGAAAAAGCGTGAGATGAGCGGTGACAAGCGCAAGGGCTTCGATATCAGTGATGTGCTCTATCTGCTGATGCCTGACCGTTTTGCACAGGGCGCTCACCACAACCCGCAGGTGAAAGGCATGCAAAACTATCGTGAAGACCGTGCCGCTCCCTCCCTTCGTCACGGCGGTGACCTGGAAGGTCTGATGCAGCACCTGGACTATTTCACGGAGTTGGGTGTTACGGCACTTTGGTTCACCCCTATTCTGGAAAACGACTCTCCTGATCAGGGCGAGTGGTCCACCTATCACGGCTATGCCTGTACCAATTACTACCGTGTTGATCCGCGTTTTGGTACCAACGAGCAGTACCGACAGCTGATTGATGCCTGTCATCAGAAAGGCTTGAAGGTGGTAATGGATATGATCTTCAACCACTGCGGCTTCGAGCATCCTTGGACGCTCGACATGCCGTCGAAGGACTGGCTCAACCTGCCCCAGTGGCTTGAGGAGTCGGGTGGCACGTCCGATTCACGTGGCACCAGCTTCCTGCAGACCAGCTACAAGCTGACTCCTGTGCTCGATCCCTATGCCTCTGAGGTGGATATGCGTGAAACGGTGGAGGGATGGTTTGTCTCTACCATGCCCGACCTCAATCAGGAGAATCCCCATCTGATGTGCTACCTCATCCAGAACTCGAAGTGGTGGATTGAGACGGCCGGCATCGATGGCATCCGCATGGATACCTATCCGTATGCCTTCCGTCGGCCGATGGCCCAGTGGATGAAGGAGCTGGACGAGGAATATCCCAACTTTAACACCGTAGGTGAGACGTGGGTAACCAATCCGGCCTATACCGCTGCATGGCAGAAAGACTCCCGCCTGTCTGACGAGAACAGCTACCTGAAGACCGTTATGGACTTCTCGTTCCAGGAGAAGCTGGATTCGGCCAAGCATGAGAATACCGATGCTTGGTGGCGTGGCATGAACCGACTATACAACTCGTTCTGCTATGACTATCTGTATCCCAATCCGTCGAGCGTGATGGCCTTCATCGACAATCATGACACGGATCGCTTCCTGGGTAACGGCTGTGACTCGCTGGCCCTGAAGCAGGCATTGGCCCTGCTGCTTACCGTGCGCCGCATCCCCCAGCTTTACTATGGTACGGAAATTCTGATGAACGGCACAAAGGAAGTAACTGACGGTCATGTGCGCAAGGACTTTCCAGGTGGTTTCTCAGGCGACACGCACAGCTGCTTCTTTAGCGGACAGCGGACAACAGATACAGGACAACTGATAACCGGCCGTACGAAGGCAGAGGATGAGATGTTCCAATGGATGAGCCGCCTGCTGCATTGGCGTAAGGGAAATGAAACCATTATCCGAGGTATGCAGACGCAGTTTATACCCTATAATGGTGTGTATGTGATTGCCCGTCGCTGGCACAACAACGTGGTGCTGACCATTGTGAACGGGACGTCGAAGCCTGCTGTCATGAAGGTGGAGCGTTATGCAGAGGTCATTGGCAAGACCAAACGTGCCAAGGATGTGCTCACAGGCAGTTTCATCGACTTGAGTACTGATTTGACGTTGAAACCGCGTCAGTCATTGGTATTGGATTATCAACAAGATTTAACGGAATAAATGATGATGAGAAAGGATATTGACAGTAAGTTGTGGAAACAGGTATCAGGACTTTTGCCCCTTTTCCTTCTTACGCTGTTACCGATAAACGTATCGGCACAGGACAGGTCTGACGTAAGACAGGTTATTACGGAGGCATATAGCAGGAATTCTCCTAAACAAAAGGTGAACCGTTTGTTGCCTTTGGCTGATGAGTTGATGCTGATGTCGTCTTTTGACGATGTGGCGCAGAAACTGGTGCGTGAACGCTATAAGGTGGAGATAGAGGATGACCAGCTGAAGGCCGAGTCTGAAATTTGCCAGGTGGTAGCTGTTAACCGCCAGAACCAGCCTGAGAAGATCGACACGCTGACGCTGTTCGTGAAGTACCAATTGAACAAGCCGGCCTTGGAGGATAGCCTGAAGAACTGCAGCTATGTGTTCAAGCAAAAGTCGGCTGACGGACGTTTCGACTGGTGGCAACAGAAGGGGACGGGTATTAATCTTGCTGTGTACTATACTTATAATAACAAGTATCCCAGCGCCTTGCTCTTTGCCCGTCCGAAGCCCAAGGCAGTGGCCAAGCCTGAGGTAGTCGATGAGCCGACCCCTCCGGAGCCGGAAGAGACGCCAGCAGTAACTCCTGAATCACAGGTGATGAATTTTGCATCAGTTTCTGTCACAGAGGATTTCCGCTATCGTGATATTAATATGTCGGTCAGCATCACTTTCCCGCAAGCTGTTGGTGGTTCGGCTGAACAGTTGAATAGCGAGGCATTGAATTCGTCGCTGTTAGGACGTTTCGTTCAGACCAAGCCCAGTCTTGACGGCGATGGCAATATTGAGAAGGGTGTTGATGCCTATCTCAAACGCATGAAGAATGAGTTCCTGAAAGACTATGCCTCAGCTGACGAAATGGAACTATCTTTCAAAAACTCTTACGATATTACCATCCTGCCGGAGGCAGAAAGCCGCAAAGGCGTGGTGACTTATGTGAACAATGTGTCGATGTCCGATGTGGATACAGATCTCCCTCATGTTGCCCAGTACCGTGTTGCTGCCAATTTCGAGCTTCGTACAGGCAAGCTGATTACTTTTGATGATGTGTTCAAGGAGAATTCCCATGCTTCAATAGCCGAACTGCTCCGTCGTGCCCATCAGGAGAAGATTGCCGGCTTGGAAGAGGATCCTGTTGGTGAGTTAGAATATGACGATGCGCTTGAAAACTTCATCTTAGGACGCGACAGCATCATCTTCATCCTCATTTCCGTCGATGAGACCGGCGGATACGAAGAAGTGTATTCCTATAAATACGACAAGTTAAAGAAGTTCTTAAAATAACAAGACCAGTCCTGCTATGGCACAATAGCAGATCATACGGATAGGATTAATCTTTAGGAACATCGTACCGATAAAGGTGGCAGCCAACAGGAAGACGCTGACACCAAACTGCCAAGGGCTGACTGATGGCGCCGAGAAATTGTCTGGCGTCATGAGCAGTAGCGTGGCAGCTGCCAAGAGTCCGACCACCGCAGGGCGCAGTCCCATAAAGACAGACTGAACGAGCTGCGTATGCATGTATTTCATGAACATCTTGCTAATAAGAATCATGAGTATTAAGGAAGGCAGTACGAGGGCAAAGGTAGCTGTCACGCTGCCAAAGAGCGCCATCGTATGACTTCCTGTAGCATTGAAGACGGCGGTGTAACCGCAATAGGTGGCTGAGTTGATACCGATGGGGCCAGGGGTCATCTGCGAGATGGCGACAATGTCAGTAAATTCTGCCGTCGTCATCCAGCCCCAATGGTGAACTACCTCACCCTGAATAAGCGATAGCATGCCGTAGCCGCCGCCAAAGCCAAACAGCCCAATCTCTAAAAAGGTCAGAAACAGATAGACGTAAATCATAAGGCTGTCCTCCCTTTCTTATCAGGCCCATCGGCCACATGAGACTTATCGGCCCCATAAACCCCATAAAGATATCCTCCAAGGCCGGCAATGATGATGATCCATATTGGCGATACCCCTAACCACCAGATGGCCAGAGCCGAAACGATGGGAATCCATAGCGTATAACGGTTCAGACGGGCACGTCTGGCCAGATTGAAAGTCGGTACGGCAATCAGTGCTACCACCGCAGGCCGGATGCCTCGGAACACCGCGGCAATCACTTTGTTGTCACTGAACTGTTGGAAGAAGACAGCAATGGCCAATATAATGAGAAAAGAGGGTAGGGCAGTGCCCATTGCTGTAACGAGGGCACCGCGAACCTTACGCAACTTATAGCCAATGAATACGCTGAGATTAATGGCAAACACACCAGGACAGCTCTGTGCAATGGCGATGAGGTCGAGCATCTCTTCCTTCGCTATCCATTTGTGCTTGTTCACCACTTCTTCCTCAATAAGAGGTATCATGGCATATCCACCGCCAATGGTAAACAGGCCAATCTTAAAGAAGGTCTTAAAGGAATCCCAGTATATGTTCAATTTAATCTTTAATGTTTAATCTTTAATCTTTTCTTCCACCCACTTTCTTGCATTCACAAAGGCCTCAATCCAGGGGGTAACCTCGTCCATGCGGCGATTCATGGGATACCAGGCACATTGCCACGGGAAAATGGCACGCTCCAGGTGAGGCATCATGGCAAGATGACGCCCGTCAGCAGAGCAGATACCAGCCACGTCATAGTCGGAACCGTTCGGGTTGGCAGGATAACCGTGATAGTTATACTTTGCAATGACGTTATACTGATCTTCTGCTTCAGGCAGGCTAAACTTTCCTTCACCATGGGCTACCCACAGACCGAGCTTATTGCCGCTTAGGCTACCGAACATCACACTGTTGTTCTGCGGAATCTGTAGTGTAATGAACTCACTCTCGAACTTATGTGAGTCGTTGTGCAACATCTTGGCACCCTTGGCACCTGTAAGACCAAGCTCAACCATCAGCTGGCAACCGTTACAAATGCCCAGCGACAACGTGTCCTTGCGGGCATAGAACTTGTCAAGTGCTTCCTTGGCCTTCGGATTGAAGAGGAAGGCACCTGCCCAGCCTTTAGCACTGCCGAGTACATCGGAGTTCGAGAAACCACCGCAGAACACGATCATGTTGACTTCTTCCAGTGTCTCACGACCGCTGATAAGGTCAGTCATCATCACGTCCTTCACGTCAAAGCCTGCTAGATACAGGCTGTAGGCCATCTCTCGCTCGCCGTTCGTTCCCTTCTCACGGATGATGGCAGCCTTTATGCCCGTCTTTTCACGGCGGTCTGCTGATATGCCGTATAGTTTCAGCGTACCTGTGAAATCTCTGTTGAACTTCATCTCCAGCGGTTGCTGCTTGTAGTTCTCGTAGCGCTCTTTGGCCTTGCCGTTGAAGCTCTGCTTGCGGTCGAGCAAGTAACTGGTCTTGTACCAAACATCACGGAGGGCGTCAATGTCAAAAGTGTGGGAAACGGTTTTTCCGTTTCCAGCTGGCCAAACTACCTCGATGCTCCGATCATCCTCCACAGGATAACCAATCTTGGCAAAGCCTACGCCTTGCTCTTCCATGAACTTCTTGAATTCCTCCTTATGTTCATCGCTTACCTCAATGACTACGCCTGGATTCTCGGCAAAGAGAATCTTTACGAGGTCGGGCTCCCCTCCTTGGGAGGTGTTGGGTGAGGCCAGGTCATGCAGGTTGATATGCATGCCACCTTTGGTGTTGGCAAAGCACATCTCCAAAAGACAAGTAATCAGTCCGCCTGCAGAAATGTCATGGCCGGCTATGATCCAGCCGCGATGAATCATTTCCTGCACAGCCATGAAGGCATCGGCAAAGTACTCCGGATTCTTCACCGTAGGCACGTCGTCGCCCACCTTGCCAAGACTCTGCGCAAAGGCACTGCCGCCCAAACGCTGCTTGTCGAACGAGAAATCAATATGGTATAGCGAACAACGCTTGTCGTTTCTCACGACAGGCGAAACAACCTTCCGTATGTCTGACACCTCACCGCCAGCGCTCACGATGACCGTTCCCGGGGAGATGATTTTCTCGCCGTTGGGATACTGTTGTGAGAGAGACAGCGAATCCTTACCGGTCGGCACGTTGATGTGCAGGTCGCAGCAGAAGTCTGATAATGCCTTTACACCCTCATACAGACGAGCGTCCTCACCTTCCTGACTGCGACAGGGCCACATCCAGTTGGCACTCAGCGACAACGAGTCCATGCCGTCGGCCAAAGGAGCCCATACAATGTTGGTCAGCGCCTCGGCCACTGAAAGAACGGAACCTGCTGCGGGATTGGCCAGACCTGCCTGTGGGGCATGGCCCAGAGCTGTGGCAATGCCTTTACGTCCACGATAATCAAGGGCAACGACTCCGCAGTCGCTCAGCGGCAACTGTATTTCACCCTGACACTGCTGACGGGCAATCTTTCCTGTTACAGAACGGTCAACCTTATTGGTCAGCCAGTCCTTGCAGGCAACAGCCTCCAGCTGCAGCACGCGTTGCAGGTATTCGTCAATCTTATTCTGGGTGTAACTGACATCCTCATATTTGCGCTCAACGGTGTTATCTACCATCACCGTCTTGGGAGAGTGGCCGAACATCTGGGCCACATCCAAGTCGAAGGGCTTGATGCCGTCGCCTTGTACGAACGAGAAGTGGGCATCACCCGTCGTCTCACCGACCACATACAGCGGAGCACGCTCACGCTCGGCAATCTTGCGGACATGGTCGATATGTTTTTCGTCAATCAGCAGTCCCATGCGCTCCTGACTCTCGTTGGCAATGATTTCTTTGGCCGAAAGTGTCTTGTCGCCGATGGGCAGCTTCGTCATGTCAATCTCACCGCCACACTCCTCCACGAGTTCACTGAGGCAGTTCAGGTGGCCGGCACTACCGTGGTCGTGAATGCTGACAACAGGGTTCACGTCCTCTTCGCACAGCGCACGCACCAGGTTGTAGGCACGCTTCTGCATCTCGGGGTTGGCGCGTTGTACGGCGTTCAACTCAATGCCGTTCGAATAACGGCCTGTATCTACTGACGAAACACTGCCGCCTCCCAGTCCGATGCGATAGTTGTCACCGCCAACCACAACGACCTTGTTGCCCTTCTGTGGCTCTTTCTTCAGACAGTCACGCTTGGTGCCATAGCCCACACCGCCTGCCAGCATGATGACCTTATCGTAGGCATATTTTGTAGCCATCTGCTCGCCTTCAGTGTGTGCAGCGGTTTCGCCGCTGCATTTCTCCTGGTGCTCAAATGTCAGCACACTACCGCAAATAAGCGGCTGGCCGAACTTGTTTCCAAAGTCACTGGCACCGTTCGACGCCTTAATCAATATCTGCTCCGGCGTCTGGTACAGCCACTGACGAACCGGTAGGATGTCTTCCCAATCCCTCACGGCGACAGCATTTCCCTCTTCATTCAGTCTGGGATACGCCGTCATATAAACCGCCGTACCGGCAATCGGCCATGAGCCGACGCCGCCGCCCATGCGGTCGCGAATCTCTCCGCCCGTACCCGTGGCGGCACCGTTAAACGGCTCCACTGTCGTGGGGAAGTTGTGAGTTTCAGCTTTCAGGGAGATAACACTCTCTATGTCCTTTACACGGAACCAGTCGCTGGTGCTTTGGTCTGCTGGAGCAAACTGCTCTACGGTCGGTCCTTGGGCAAAAGCAACATTGTCTTTATAGGCGGAAAGTATCTTGTTCTGGTTTTCCTGGGTGGTCTTCTTAATCATGGCAAACAGGGAATTCTCCATCTCCTTGCCGTCGATGATGAACGTACCGCCGAAAATCTTGTGACGACAGTGTTCACTGTTAATCTGGGCAAAACCGAAGATTTCCGAGTCTGTCAGTCTGCGGCCGTTCTGCTCCTCTATATGGTGAAGGTAGGCAATCTCTTCTTTTGAGAGAGCCAGTCCCTCCTGCTCATTGTATTCTTCCAGATTCTCCACGTACTTGATGGGTTCAGGTTGCAGGTTGATGGTGAAAATGTTTTGGTTCAGACCGTTGTACATGCGCTGGAGCATCTCGTCGTGTTCAGCATCTTTCGAGCTGACGGGGAAGTATTCCTCAATACGCAAAATGCCGCTAAGACCCATGTTCTGTGTAATCTCAACGGCATTGGTGCTCCAAGGAGTAATCATCTCGCGACGGGGACCGACGAAGTAACCTTCCAGTTTCTCGTCCTTGAGAAGTTCTGCTTCTCCGTAAAGCCAGCAGAGTTCATGTACTTCATCTTGAGTGAGTTGGTGATCCACATCCGTGGCTATCACGCTTTGTTGGGGAGTTTTGAAAAAGAGTATCATGTCTATACCTTATTATATATTTTCAATTTTGGGTGCAAAGGTAAGGAAAAATGCCGTAAAAAGCGAAAGAAACAACAAGAATAACTCGAAAAATCCGTTAACCTCCTGCTTTCAAGGTTAAAATAACCTAAATGCCAACCGCTTTTGATGGCAGATTGTGGTATATTCATAACTTTGCAACCGAAATCATTAAAATAGATAAGATTATGAACAAGAAAAATTTATTCATGGTTGTACTGGCCGTCGCTGCGCTCACACTGAGTAGCTGTGCCAGTAAAAAGGAATTGGCAAATTGTCAGACAGAGAATAAGTCGCTTACCGAGAAACTGCAGGACGCCAGGGAAGACTTGGCTGCCAAGAACACTCGCATCACCAGTCTTGAGGAACAGATGAGAGGAATGCAGCAGGCACTCAAGGCTGCAGAGGAAAAGTATGCCAAGTTACAAGAGTCACTCGACAGAAGTCTGACAAATGCTTCACAGAACAATATCTCTATAGAGAAGCTGGTTGACCAGATCAACGAGTCTAACCAGTACATCCGTCACCTCGTGGAAGTGAAGTCCAAGAGCGACTCACTCAACATGGTGCTGCAGAACAACCTGCTGCGCTCGCTCTCCAACGACGAGAAGAAAGAGGTTGATGTTCAGGTGCTGAAGGGTGTGGTCTATATCTCTTTGGCTGACAACATGCTCTACAAGAGCGGCTCTTACGAGATTAACGATCGCGCATCGGCAACCCTCTCAAAGATTGCCAAGATTATCATGGACTACAAGGACTATGATGTTCTCATTGAAGGTAACACTGACGATGTGCCCATTACCCGTCAGAACATCCGTAACAACTGGGACCTCTCCTGTCTCCGTGCTTCAAGCGTCGTTCAGGCTCTCCAGAACAATTACGGTGTTGATCCCAAACGTCTGACGGCAGGTGGACGCGGTGAGTATAACCCGCTGACCACAAATACTACCGAGGTAGGACGTCAGCGCAACCGTCGCACGCAGATCATCATCACCCCGAAACTTGACCAGTTCATGGACCTCATCGACCATGCTCCTGATGGTGAATAATCCTCGCGCGCATATATATATAATAAGGTATAGCTCTTTGCGGCTCTTGATTTTTGTCAAGAGCCGCTTTTCTTTTGCAGAAATTTAGCAAAAAAGTCGCAAAAATATTTGGTAGTTCAGAAAAAAGTCGTACCTTTGCATCCGCTTTTGAGGGACAGCCCCTTGAAAAGCCTAAGAAAAGAGATCTTTGAAAGACTTACATAAACAGACAAGTAGTACAAGAAGCGAGTATTTAATATTTAATCTTTAATATTTAATGTTATTTACTTGGGTAATTGAACGAACCGTCAAGTTTCCTATAATATATATAATAGGTGACAAGAAATTTGGACATCCTTGAGACAGAATAATTCAGTGTTCGGCGGAGTTTTGCTCCGTCGTTCTCTGTTATGAAATAAAACTTTTACAATGTAGAGTTTGATCCTGGCTCAGGATGAACGCTAGCTACAGGCTTAACACATGCAAGTCGAGGGGCAGCAGGAAGTTTGCTTGCAAACTTTGCTGGCGACCGGCGCACGGGTGAGTAACGCGTATCCA
>JAILHP010000083.1 GCA_024695705.1 Prevotella sp.
CCGTGTCGATTATGTCACGGTGCCGCTTTCCAAACGTAAGATTGACGTCATCTACGGCCTGCACCCGGGATTGCCCTACAGCCTGAACCACGTGAGCTATGAGATTGAAGACCCGCAGGTTGAGCGGTTCCTTAACGCTCAGGGAGCCTTGGAGGTACCCGCCGGCGTCATCGGCCGACAGTTCAGCGTTGAAAAGCTTGACCAGGAGCGTAAACGGCTGACGCAACTGCTGATGAACAACGGCTATTACCGTTTCAACAAGACCGACATCACCTATCGTGCCGACTCCACCATAGGACAGCGACAGGTTGATGTAACAATGGTGCTTCATAAGTATCACTCCACGCAGGACGTTGACACCCTGCACCGCCAGTACCGCATCCGTAACGTTCGCATGCTGAGCGGTGATGAGGACGGACGAATTCCCCTCCGTCGTAACGTTCTGAAGAGCAACACATTCATTCAGCCCGGGAACCTTTATTCCTCACAGGACCTGCAAAACACCTACAACCATTTTGGCCGTCTGGGGGCAGTGCGCTATACGAACATCAACTTCACTGAGGTGCCCGACTCCAACCTGTTGGACTGTGACATACAACTTTCCACCAACAAACCCAGCACCATCAGTTTCCAACCAGAAGGAACCAATACGGCAGGCGACTTAGGTGCCGCAGCATCGCTGACCTATCAGAACCGTAACCTCTTCCATGGCAGCGAGGTGCTCAGTCTTGAACTGCGCGGGGCCTTTGAGGCCATCCGAGGGCTGGAAGGCTACTCCAACCAGAACTTCGAGGAGTACAGTGCCCAACTGCGTCTGACCTTCCCACAGTTCATCGCTCCCTTCCTGTCGCAGTCAATCCGCCGCAATACCGTGGCCACCAGTGAGGTCTCACTGCTGTATGACACCCAGAACCGTCCTGAGTTCCACCGGCGTGTCATGTCAGTGGCCTGGCGCTACAAGTGGCACAATCCCCGTCACCATGACAGTTACCAGTTAGACCTGCTCGACCTTAACTACGTCTTCATGCCTTGGGTGAGCGAAACTTTCAAGCGTGACTACCTGGACGACAGCTCCAACCGGAATGCCATTTTGCGCTATAACTACGAAGACCTGTTTATCATGAAGACAGGACTGGGCTACACCTACAACAACGGTCTCTATGCCATTAAGGCAAACATCGAAACGGCCGGTAACCTGCTGTCAGCCCTGTCGGAACTGACAAGAGCCCACAAGGACAGCGAGACCGGCCACTATCATGTGTTCAACATTGCCTATGCACAGTACATCAAGGGTGACTTCGACTATACCCGATACGTGATGTTCGACAACGAAAATACCTTGGCACTTCATGCAGGAATAGGCATAGCCTGGCCTTATGGCAACAGCACCATCCTGCCTTTCGAGAAACGCTATTTCTCTGGAGGTGCCAACAGCGTCAGGGGATGGAGCGTACGTTCTCTCGGTCCCGGCCGATATGCACGCAGAGACGGTAACATTGACTTCATCAACCAGACGGGTGACATCAAGATTGACCTCAACATGGAGTACCGTGCCCACCTCTTCTGGAAACTGAACGGCGCCCTGTTTGTCGATGCGGGCAACATCTGGACCCTCCGTAACTACAAGGATCAGCCAAATGGTCAGTTCAAGCTGCACCGGCTTCTCAGTGACCTTGCTGTGAGCTATGGTGTGGGTCTTCGTTTCAACTTCGACTACTTCGTGCTGCGTTTCGACTTGGGCATGAAGGCTGTCAACCCGGCCTGGGAAGAGGAGGAGAGTGAGCATTTCCCCCTCATCCACCCGAGGCTGAGTCGTGACTATGCTTTCCACTTCGCCGTGGGAATGCCGTTCTAATCAAAATAAATAATATGAAATTCATCAGTTTCGGAAGCGGCAGCAGTGGTAACTGCTATGGACTCTTCACTTCTTCAGGTGAAGGGCTTCTCATTGATGCCGGCATCGGGGTGCGCACCCTGAAGAAGCATTTCCGCAATTACGGGCTCAGCCTGGCTTCCGTCAGACACGTCCTCATCACCCACGACCATGCAGATCATGTGAAGTGTATCGGCAGCCTGAGCCACGACTATAACTTGCCGGTTTATACCACTCAACTTGTACATGAAGGAATATTTGATAACTATTGCGTTAACAGGAAGATACCAAGAGACCTTGTTCGCATGATTCACAAGGGAGAGACGCTGCAGGTGGGTGACTTCCAGGTGACCTCGTTCTGCGTTCCTCACGACAGTCGTGACTGTGTGGGCTATTCCGTCAAGGCTGACGGCGTGACGTTCTGCATCATGACCGATGTGGGGGCGGTGACAGATGAGATGAAGCCCTTTATCCGTTCGGCCAACTACCTGGTCATTGAGGCCAATCACGATAAGGAGATGTTGCTTAACGGCCCTTATCCCGAACACCTGAAAAGACGCATTGTCAGCGGCAACGGACACCTCAGCAACAGTGCCTGCGGTGAGACGCTTGCAGAGAATGCCACACCCGCCCTGCGCCATGTATGGCTGTGTCACTTGAGCGAAGAGAACAACCATCCTGAACTGGCCCGCAAGACGGTGGAAAGCATCCTGCGTACGGTCGGAATCGTACCAGGCGTTGACTTCCAGCTCGACGTACTGGGACGTAAGACACCCAGTGAGGTGATTGAGCTATAAGGTGACGTAAACGTAAAAAAATCAAAAAAAGAAGGGGCGGCAAAAAATTCTTCACTCTTCACTCTTCACTTTTCACTTTTTATTTGTATCTTTGCAGACTGAAAGCAGCGCTCCGGCTTGCCGCTGGCTGAAAAGCGAGAGGAAAGTCCGGGCAGCATAGGGTATCCCGCTTCTGAAAATGGAAGCTGTCGGTGACGGCAGGATATGGCAGAAGAAAACAACCGCCACGCTCTGTGGCAAGGGTGAGAAGGCAGTGTAAGAGACTACCAGCCGGCGGGTGATCGTCGGGCTGTGCCATCCGGGAGCTGCAAGTTCATGTAAACCGTCGTCTGAGGGTTGCCCGCCCGAATCCTTACGACGGAGGGTAGAACGCTAAGCCGCAAGGCTAAACCTCGACAGGTGACTGCGAGGGTAGATAAATGGCAAGCACCGCTTCGGCGGTACAGAACCCGGCTTACAGGGGCACTGCTTTTTTTAGTTAGGAGTTACGAGTAAGGAGTTAGGAGTTAGTGAAGAAGAAGGTACGACAGCTGATAGAATTCTTCCAGAAAGGCATTTGGGAAGAGAAGACCGACGGTGAGCTGACCGCCAAAAGCGTGCTCTACGGAGTGCTGAAGAAGCTCATCCTCGCCGTCCGTTTCTTCACGGCCAAACGCGTCATGAGTCAGGCGGCCGCCCTGACTTATTCCACCTTGCTATCCATTGTTCCCATCCTGGCAGTGGTGTTTGCCATTGCCCGCGGCTTTGGCTACAACAAGTACATCGAGGTGTGGTTCCGCGATGCCTTCAGTTCCCAGCCGCAGGCGGCCGAGGTCATCATCGGCTTTGTCAACAGCTACCTTGTCCACACTCGGAGCGGCGTGGTACTCGGTATCGGACTGATCTTCATGCTATACACCGTGCTCATGCTGGTGAGCAACATCGAGCATACGTTCAACGAGATATGGCAGGTAAAGAAAACCCGCAGCTTCTTCCGTACGGTCACCGACTACGTCGCCATGCTCTTCCTGTTCCCCATCTTCATCGTGCTTGCCTCGGGTATCAGCATCTTCATGGCGACCCTGGCCGACGGCATGGCTGAAGAGATGCTCATCGGACCTGCCCTGAAGTTCGTCATGCAGCTATTCCCCTATGTGCTCATGTCGGTGCT
>JAILHP010000099.1 GCA_024695705.1 Prevotella sp.
ACGCTGTTGAACTGCTTCTTGATAATCTCAATCTGAGCAGGATCAGTGATGTTCCGCTGGTTGACGGCAACGCCAATGGTGAAATAATCCTTGTAGGCATCCTTCAGGCCGGGGCCTGCTGAATAGTCAATGGGGCGTCCCCACTGAGCCATTGCTGAACTGCAGCCGATCATCAGCAGCAGTGCGGTGGTAAATAAATGAATACGTTTCATAAATGATTTTAGTTTTTTTATTGGATTGTTATAGAAAGTTTCTTTAAGTCTTTGTCCAGTGAGCTGTTGCCATAGAACAGTTCGTAGTTACCGGGCTTGTAGTGCACGGTATTGGTCTGTGGGTCGAAGAACTCGAAGCTCTTCTTGTCGAACGTCAGGGTGACGGGAACGGTTTTGCCGTCCTTGACCTCCACACGCTGGAAGGCACGCAGCGACTTCAGCGGACCTTCAGCGTCCGACAGGTCGCGCAGATAGACTTGCACCACCTCGGCTCCGTCGCGGACTCCCGTGTTGGTGAGGTTGACGGTCAGCTGGTATGTTCCGTTTCCGTTGTCTTTCCATTGTCCGCCTTCCGTCTTAAACGTCGTATAGCTCAGGCCGTAACCGAAAGCAAAGAGCGGGTCGTTGAAATAACGGTAGGTGCGACCCTTCATGGAGTAGTCCTCGTACTTGGGCAGCTGGTTGGTACGCTTGTAGAAGGTGACGGGCAGCTTTCCGCTGGGGTTCACGTCGCCAAACAGCACGTCGGCAATGGCCGTGCCGCCTTCCTGACCTGCATACCAGGCCTGTACGATGGCATCGCAGTTCTCTGTCTCAGGCTCCAAGGCAATGGCGGAGCCGGAGCAGTTGACAAAGATAACGGTCTTGCCAGCCTCCTTCAAGGCCTTCAGGAAGTTACGCTGCACCTTCGGCAGTTCGATGTTGGTACGGTCGCCGCCCTTGAAGCCTTCAATGTTGACGGGCATCTCCTCACCTTCCAGTGCAGGCGAGATACCACCTACGAAGATGACCTTGTCAATGCCTTTCAGCTGCTTGATGGCCTGCTGGTAGTCGATGGGCAGTTCCTTGGCAATGTTGATCTTCATGGAAGCACCCCAGGTCTTCACGGTCTTGAAGCGTACCTCAATCTGGAACTGCTGGCCTGCTTCAGCCTGCAGGACGGTACGGGTAGGAGTAGCACGCCAGATGTGGTGTGAGAACTTCTTGGTGCCGTTGACGTACATCTCAAAGTCGCCTGTTCCCTCCACGTTAATGACATATTCACCGGCTTTCTTCGGAGTGAAAGTTGTCTCATACTTGGCGGAGAAGTCCTCAATGGGCACTCCGGTGGCGAAGACATGCATGCCGCTGGTGGTCACTGCCAAAGGCTGGGTATAGTATTCGGTGACGATGGGGTCACCCTCCATCTCTGTGTTATCCCAGAAGGATCCTTTCACGCCCTTCTTGCCGTCGAAGCTGCATTCTGTGTCCATGTGGCACTCCATTACCTTGTCGTAGGTAAGGTCGCAGCCCGGCAGGTAGAGCAGGTCCTTCTGCTTGCCCTTGATGCCGTCGAGGATGGTGACGGTCTGGTTGGGCGTACCGTTGTAGTTACCCCACATCATGGGTTCGTTCTGTGCGTTGGGGCCGATGACGGCAATCTTTCCGGCATTCTTTGTGAGCGGCAGGACATTACCTTTGTTCTGCAGCAGCACAATGGTCTGACGGGCCATGTCGAGCGAAATCTTTGCCGATTCCTTGGTGGACATAGCTGAGTAGGGAATCTTCGACCACTCCACGAGTGACGGGTCGTCCATCTCACCCAGGTCGAAACGGCCTTCAAGCAGACGGATGACGTGCTTGTCAACCTCTGCCTCGCTGATAAGTCCGCGGTGCACGGCCTCGGGAATGCTGCGGTAGGCATAGCCGTAACCACACTCCACGTCGGTACCGGCGAGGGTGGCCTTAGCCGATGCGGTAATGGCCGACGAGCTGCTCATGTGTGAGGTGTAGAAGTCGCTTACGGCACCGCAGTCGCTGACTACCAAGTACTTGAATCCCCACTCGTCGCGCAGAATGGTCTGCAGCAAACGGTTGGAACCGCAGCACGGGTCATCGTCGAGCCGCTGGTAGGCACACATCACCTCGCGCACCTTGGCATCCTTTACCAGGGTCTTGAAGGCGGGCATGTAGGTCTCCCAGAAGTCACGTACGGGCACATTGGTGAGGTTGGCACTGTGGCGGGTGTATTCCGGTCCGCTGTGTACGGCATAGTGCTTGGCACAGGCCCACAACTTGCGGTACTTGGCATCCTCCGGTCCCTGCAGGCCACGAACCACCTGCGTACCCATGACAGACGTCAGGTAGGGGTCTTCGCCGTAGGTCTCCTGTCCGCGTCCCCAGCGGGGGTCACGGAAGATGTTGACGTTGGGCGTCCAGACCGAGAGGCTGCGGAATTTCATGTCCTCACCGCCCTCGTCATAGAGACGGTGGTTGTACTGGGCACGGAACTCGGTACTGGCCACGTCGAAGCAACGGTACAGCAACTGCGGGTTGAAGGACGATGCCATAGCCACTGGCTCGGGGAACACGGTCACGTTGCCCATGTTGGCAGCTCCGTGCAGGGCTTCACTCCACCAAAAGAATTTCTTGATGCCCAGCCGGGGAATGGCAGGGCTTTCATCCAGCATGAGCATAGCCTTCTCCTCGAGGGTCAGACGACCACAGAGGTCCACGGCACGCTCATGCGCACTGAGGTTTGGATTCTGATAGGGCAACTGTTGGGCAGTTACCGAGATGGCAGCCACCATTAAGGCGGCTGTCATCATAGTTCTTACCGGTAATTTCATGTGTTTTGAAAGTTGATGATTCTTCTTCTGCCTGCAAAGATACAAAAAAAATACGTATCATTCTTTTGCAGGTGTTTCAAAAACTTTCAAAATTCTATCATTGAGGGGTAATTTTAACAATAAAACCGCCTCGAGGGATACATTTGATACTTTTTGGGACATCCCGACGGGTTGAAATCTGCCAATTACTCCCATCGGCATAAACGGTGACATTACCCTTCTTTCCTTTGTTCCATCCCCCGTTAGGAAGCAGGATGGTCTTCGGCTGGTCGGTGCCGTTGATGCCGGCAAGGTACCAGGTGTCGCCACTACGGCGGGCCAACACGGCATATTCTCCCGGATAGCCGCAGACGAAACGGGTGTCGTCCCAGGCAGCAGGCAGGGTGGAAAGGAACTGTCTGATCTCGGCGGGCTGTGACAGGAAGCTCTCCGGACGATCGGCCAGGTGTTGCAGGCCGCTTTCAAAGAGTACCGTCAGCGCCAGCTCGTGGGCATGTGACGTGATGTGCGGATGCTGGGAGTCGCTGAACGCGCAGGGCGTGTAGTCCATGGGACCGATGACGTTGCGCGTAAAGGGCAGCGTGGCATTATGGCTGGCAGCCTTGTCGGTGAAGGTCGGTACGTTGTTGTACCACTCTGCGCCATAGACACCCTCGGTGGAAAGCAGGTTGGGGTAGGTACGTTGCCATCCGCGAGGTACGGTGGCACCGTGGAAATTGACCAGCAGGTGGTGACGTGCGGCACATTCCAAAAGGTCGATGCAGTAGTCCATGTTCTTCTGGTTGTCGCCCGAGAAGAAGTCAATCTTCACACCGGCCACGCCCAGGCGCTCGCACCAGGCAAATTCCTTCTCGCGGTCTTCAGGCTTGTTCAGACGGAATTTCGGCGTCGGAGCACCGTCAACCCAGCCTACGGAGGAGTTATACCAGATGAGCGGTTTCACTCCCATGGCCTTGGCATAGCGGATGGCATGCTCAATGGTGTAGCCGTCCTTCATTCCGTCCCATTCGGCATCGATGAGCACGTAGGGCAGGTGCAGGCTGACCGCCAGATCCACGTATTGCTTGATAATCTGGTAGTCGTTCGAACCGTGGTTGTAGGCCCAATAGACCCACGACACTACACCCGGATGAATCCAGCTGGTGTCGGCAATCTTGCTGGGTTCCGACACGTCGGTGACCAGCGTTGATTCCACGATGTCGGCCAGGCTGCCGACGATGATGACGCGCCAAGGTTGAGGACTGATGGTTGAGGGTTGAGCCTCGTCAGGCACGACGCGGTAGCGCTCGCCGTCGTTAAAGAGGCATGAGGCACTGTTTCCCTTCAGGATGTTGGCCTCGGTAATCAGGGCAAACACCTTCGCACCTTTCTGTGAGAAAGCCTCCAGCAGGGCGGGATAGCCCCAACGGTTGTTGTAGCCCTCGGCAGACTTCGAGATGCCACTGAACGACGGTACGGGCTGTACCTTGTACGTAGTGGATAAAGGGAAGAAACCTTCGTAGGAGTCCGTCCATTGCTCCATCCAGCGCTTCATTCCTTCTGGAATGAGGTAGGTGAGGGTTGAAGCTTGGCTTTCCCTGATGGCTACGCCGTCGTTGTAGAGCCTTACCGTGAGGGAACCTGACTGGTACTCATTGGCCTCGTTGGCGCAATGGCGGCGCTTGCCGGCCAGCATGGTGTAGTCGGCAGTAACGGTGGAAGGTGCCTGTGTGACTGGCGAGAAGTCGCCGGTCATGTCCATCACCTTCTGTTGGTTAAACATCAGGGTTGCTTTGCCGTTCTCCACGGTCATGGTCACCTTTCCGTTAGGCGACGTTAACGGTTGTGCCGTTGCACTGAGCAAGGCACAACCGCTAAGCAGGGTAAGGAACAGTCTTTTCATGATGGTTTCGTATGCTTTACTTCTTGTTCAGACTGGTGAGCAGACGGAAGAGGGCACGTCTGCGCTGTGGCCAGGTGGGGAAGTCGGAAGCCTTCAGTGTATGGACTTTGATGGTGGGCGGCTGATCGCCCTGGTTCATGAATTCCAGTTTGCTGGTGGTGATGATGCAGGGCTTGGTCTTATGGTCAGCCAGCAGTTTGTCGGCAATGGCATCAGCTCCACCCACCTTGAACCAGCTTTCCATGGTGTCGCCTTCGCCAGGCACAAGTTGGATAAAGACGGGAGCGGTGGGACCAGTCGGCATGGGTGAGATGTACCATGCCTCGCCAGTGTTCAGGTCATAGCTGACGCGGCCGTGCTGGATGTCGCCCTGAGAGGCGAAGTTGAACGGCGAACGGGGGTTGTCGGCAACGCTGAACTTAAAGCCTTGGTCGGGTGAGAGGTACATGTTGCTGGGGTCAGCCACCGGCGTACCATCCACCACAAAGCAGTATTTGAACGTGTCGAAGAGGTAGTCGGTAATCACCGTAGTCCACACGCCGTCGCTGTCACGTTCCATGGGAATCAGGGTGGGTAGCATCTCGCAGCACAGCTTCACACTGTCGGCCTCGGGAGCCTTGAAGCGGAAGGTGATGTCGTTCTCACCATATTCAGGAGATACGATGGGGCGCGGGAACAGCCGTGACATGACTCCTGCCGTGAACTGCGGCTCGTTGCCTGTGGCGGCGGGAGCGGGCTGGGCGGTTGCCATGGCCTGCTTGGCTGCCTCCTTGTTGAAGAGCAGGGGCAAGGTCTTTGTGAGGAAGTACTTGGCGTTCATCCAGGTGTGACCGTATTTATCGGTAGTAAACTCCTTGACGGAGTGAATGCCTTTCTCATCGAGGAATGCCATGTAGTCACGGGCGTTTCCATAGAGGAAGTCATCCGTACCGACGCCGAGCCAGAACAGGTGAATCTTCTTATTGGTACTGGAGGCATGGTCATAGACATCGGGGATGTCGGTCGAAGTGAACGAGCTGTAGCTGCACAGGTAGGAGAACTTGTCCAGATTGGTCAGTCCGTTGTAGAGAGCCTGGTTGCCACCGCGTGAGAAACCGCCGATAGCACGGTTGTCAGCATCGTTGATGGTATTGTAGTTGGCCTCGATATAGGGCATGAGGTCATAGATAAGGTCGCGACCGAAGGGGTCAAAACCTCCCATCATACCACGGCCCATGCCACCCATGCCACGACGACCGCCCATACCTCCTTGAGGCATCATACTACCCTGTGGCATCATTCCGCCCTGTGGCATCATTCCGCCCTGTGGCATCATACCTCCTTGTGGCATCATACCACCCTGAGGCATCATACCTCCTTGAGGCATCATTCCACCCGGAGGTCTTTGTCCATCACCCATGCGGGGGAAGCCCATGGTGGGCATCAGCTTCGTGGGGTTGCCATAGGGCAGCACGACAATCATCTCTTTCGCCTTGCCCTCAGCAATGAGGTTGTCAAGGATGTAGTTGATGCGCCCTACCTTATAATATACCTCCTCGGTATCGGTTGTTCCGCTGATGAGGTAGAACACGGGATACTTCTTGTTCTGGTCGAAGGCGTTATACGAGGGAGGCAGATATACAATGGCGTGGTTGGTAGCATGAATGCTGTTGGAGAAGTAGTGGATATACTCTACTCGTCCGTGCGGCACTTCCTTGATGTCATGGGGCAGACCGTTGGGCGACTTGATTTCCAGCAGGCTGTTCTTGAAGCCCTCGTTGGGGAAGTACTGTCCGCACTCAGGGTCCATGACGCTCACGCCATCAACGATGAAGCAGTAGGGATACATGTCGGGGGCTGGAGCATCAAGCGTCACCGTCCATAGTCCGGTCTGCGGGTCGCGCGTCATCGGCTTGCGACCTGCAAACTGCACATCAACCAGCACTTCCTTGGCATGGTCATTCTTGTACTGGAAGGTAATCTTTCCTTGAGGGTTGATGAGGGTGGAAGCCCCCCCTACTGCCCCAGAGGGGGCTGGTGCTACGCCACGGACAGAGTTGAGGAAGCGAACCATTTTCTGAAGGTTCTCCTCGGCATACATACCCATGCCGTGACCGCCCTCGGGAACGAAGGTTGCCTCGGTCTTGACACCTGCTGCCTTCAGGACCTCATAGAACTTCCTGCCCTGACAGCAGGGAACGACGTTGTCCTTCTCACCATGGAAGATGATGATGGGCGGGGTGTTGGCATCCACGTAGGTCGTGGCGCTGAGGCTGCGGTACTTGTCGGGCTCCTTCGAGAGCTTCGAGTCTAACAGCACGTCCTCGGGTGAGTTGTCGCCCATCTGCATGTGCTCGCCGCAGTCCATGGCCGTCAGGTCAATGGGTCCTGACCAGTCGCAGGCGGCATTCACGGCACTGCTTTGGTTGGTAAAGTTGCCCACGCTGCCTTCCAGGTCGATGTTGACAGTACCCACAGTCATCTGACGCTTGCCACTGGTAGTGGCAGTGGTCGAGGAGAGGTGTCCGCCGCTGGAGAAACCGCTGGTGGCGATGAACGACGTGTCAAACTTATACTTGGCAGCCTCGCCGCGCACGAAGCGGACAACCGCCTTGATGTCGTGCAGCTGGGCAGGCCACTTGGCATCCATGCTCGAACGGTGGTTCGGACATACAACAGCATAGCCGGCCTCCAGGAGTGCCTTGACAATTGTGCCGAGGTCTGCGGCTCCCTTGCTGTTGTTGCTGAACCACGCACTGCCGTAGATGTGGATAACGACAGGGTAGGAGGCCTGTTCCTTCTTTGGCAGGTAGATGTCGCAGGTGTGATAGGCCTGGTCGTCGCCTGCATAGTTAACGTCTTTCCATTCCTGTGAGGTCTCCAGCTTCACCTGTGGCATCTGGAAACCACCGAATCCTCCTGCGGGCTGCGCCTCTGCCAACAGGGCGCAACCCAATAGAATAACTGATAATACTGTCTTTTTCATAATTATTGATTTTAATACACTATCTTCTTGTAATCACCAGTCCGCCGTTGCACGGTATGATCACGGTGAGCTGTTGCTTCTTGTTCACGCTGACCGTCTGGACACTGCCATTGAGATTGGCATCGTCGCAATACATCTGCAGTTTCATGTCTTTATCGAACATGGGTAGCGTGATGGTCTTCTTCAGCGGCTGTTCCTCTGCATTGATGCCTACGACAAACCACTGATTAGCGTGGCGGCGGGCCATGATGATGTACTTTCCAGGATAACCGTCGATGAAGCGGATGTCTTCCCACGTGGTGGGCACCTGCTTCATGAATTCCACCGCCCACGACGGGGCATCGGTGAGATTGTTGGGTGCCATAGCGAAGTGCTGTACGGCACTCTGGAAGAGCACAGCCGTAGCCAGGGCAAAGACGTCGCTGGTGCGGCGCACGGTGCCATGCTGGTTGTCTGCGCTATAGCGCTTGTTGAGCGTTGAGCCGCCGAAATCCATGGAACCCACGGTGTTGCGCAGGAAGGGATGGGTGCAGGCATTACGTGCCTCGGCATCGCAGGCGCCCTGTCCGAAGTGCAGGTTCTCAGATGCCAGCACCGCCTCGGAGGCCGCGTAGTTGGGGTACATGCGCTCCCAGCCACGGGGCAGCGTGCAGCCATGGAAGATGACCAGCAGACTGAAGTCGTTGGCATCGGCGAGGATATCCTCGTAGAGCTGCATCATCGGCTGCTTGTCGCCGCCGAAGAAATCCACCTTGATGCCGCGGATGCCGTTGTCGTGCATCCACTTCATCTCCTCACGTCGTATGCGTGCATTGTCCATCTTGCCGATGGGGGTCTGCGGGGCATCGTTCCAACGGCCGTTGGAGTTGTACCAGAGGAAGAGTCCCACGCCCTTCGTCTTGCCATAACGGGCCAGCTCGGCAATCTTCTCATAGCCTATCTCCTTGTCCCAGAAGGCATCAATGAGCACCGTCTGCCAACCCATGGCAGCCGAGAAGTCGATGTAGCGCTTCTGCTCGTCGAAGTTACAACTGGGATCCATGCCGATAATCCACGACCACGAGCCCTTGCCGTAGATGTACTCCTGCGAGGGTTTGTACTTGAGCTGCACAAGGTCGAAGGCCACGGTGGTCTCCACGATGTTGGCCAGCGGACCGACGGTGATGGTGCGCCACGGTGTTTCTCCGGGCAGCGACATGGCGGGAGTCACGGAGCCGATGCCGTTCAGCTCACCCGGCTGCGGGAAGCCGATGCGGTAAAGGCCTCTCCCCCCGCCATCTCCTATAGGAGAGGGAGCTGAGGCTTCTTCCCATAACAGGCGACAACCTACGTAGCCTCCGTCAGTACCTGTCTCGCTGATGAGTACCCAGTTGTCTGCACAGGCCTTAAAGAGGCAGGGGAAGGTGTAGCCTTCGCCCCAGCCGTTCTTACCCATGGCATCGTCGAGGGTGTAGGGCGTCTCGTAGCTGGGCGAGGTGCGGGCAAAGCCGCCCATGGGCTTCGACTGTGGACAGAGGAAGGTGGTGGTACCTTCGGGCAGCACAAAGCCGGACACTTCCTTCTCTACCACACAGACACGGGTGTCTCTCTTGGGGTATAGCTTGTAGCGGAAGGCCACGTCCAGGTTGCTGACGCGGAAAGTGATTTCCATGACGGTTGTCTCGGGCTTGTCCTTCAGCGCATAGATGAAGACGGCTTCCGTTGCCTCATAATTTACGTTGCTCTTCTTGATGTTACGAAGCTCATAAGACTCGGAAATCTCTGTCTGCACCACATCCTTCAGAACGAGGCCGCTGCTGAAATCGCCCATGTTGGTCACCAGACCGAGGGGAGAACGCTTCACCACTTCCTGTCCCTCATAGAGCACGCGGTATTGGGGCTGACCATCGGCAGTCAGTTCCATCACCATGTTGATTTTCCCGTC
>JAILHP010000129.1 GCA_024695705.1 Prevotella sp.
ACCGAACACGAGTTCAGCCACAGCATTAGCGTTCTGACCAGGAGTATTCTCGGCTACCACATTGTGGGCCGTAGCAGCTGCAAGGTCGATGTTGTCATAACCTGCACCAGCACGTACCACGATCTTCAGCTGCTTGGCAGCGTCGAGCACTTCGGCATCGACCTTGTCGGAACGGATAATCAGTGCGTCTACATCCTTCACAGCATCCAGCAGCTGTGCCTTCTCCGTATATTTCTCAAGCAGTACCAGCTCATTGCCGGCTGCTTCAACTTCCTTGCGAATGCCCTCAACAGCAGCACTTGCAAATGGTTTTTCTGTAGCAACAAGAATCTTCATACTTTTATTCTTTTTAAACAACAAATTAAGACGAATTTCACGATTTGCTTTAATTATTTCGAATGCGCTAATTAATAATTATTCGTTTAATTCGTTTTAATTCGTTGTCGTTAATAATTTAGTGGTTTGCTTCAAATTCTTTCATGCAGGCAACGAGAGCCTCGCAGCCTTCGATGGTCTGTGCGTTGTAGCAAGAAGCGCGGAAGCCGCCGACTGAGCGGTGACCCTTCACGCCAACCATGCCCTTCGACGTAGCGAAGTCGAGGAAGTCCTTCTCCAGCTCCTTGTACTCATCGGCCATAACGAAGCAGAGGTTCATCAACGAACGGTCCTCTACATTGGCCGTACCACGGAACATCTTGTTGCGGTCAATCTCGCCATAGACGATCTCGGCACGCTGCTGAGCCAGCTTGTCCATAGCCTCTACACCGCCGTTCTTCTTGATCCAGCGGAGGGTTTCCAAAGCGCTGTAGATGGGTACTACTGGAGGAGTATTGAACATAGAACCTTTGTCAACGTGTGTGCGGTAATCGAGCATGGTAGGAATCTCACGAGGAGCCTTGCACAACTTCTCGTCCTTCAGGATGATTATAGTAACACCTGCCATAGCCAGGTTCTTCTGAGCACCGGCATAGATGGCATCATACTTCTTCACGTCAATGGGACGGCTGAAGATGTCTGACGACATATCGGCAATCAGGGGAACGTTGACGTCGAGGTCCTTGCGAATCTCCGTACCATAGATGGTATTATTAGTTGTGATATGCAGATAGTCGGCATCAGCAGGAACGCTCCAGTCCTTGGGGATGAAAGTGTAGTTGGCATCAGCAGAAGAAGCCACCTCAACTACCTCGCCAAACAATTTTGCTTCCTTCATGGCTTTCTTGGCCCAAACACCCGTATTCAGATAGGCGGCCTTCTTAATCAAGAAGTTGTAGGGAATCATACAGAACTCCAATGAGGCACCGCCTCCGAGGAAGATAACGGAATAGCCCTCAGGAACAGCAAGCAGCTCCTTAACCAGAGCCACTGCCTCATCGACTACAGGCTGAAAATCCTTTGCACGGTGGCTGATCTCCATGAGAGAGAGACCCGAGCCATTGAAATCAAGACACTGCTGAGCGGTCTTTTCGATAACCTCGCGGGGAAGCATCGACGGACCGGCATTAAAGTTGTACTTCTTCATTTTTTGATTGTTGTATTTATAATGTTAAAATGATTCTTCTTTAAAAAAGCGCTGCGAAGTTACACTTTTTATTTCATTTGACCAAACTTTTGAGCAAAAAACAACCAATTTCACCCAATTTCCTATCACATTGTCAAGTCGGCATGACATTTTCAGCGCACTTCTTCCACAATCGTCTTTAATCCTTTGATTTTTTCGCCCTGAACCTGCCGCAGCACTTGCCGTAGCATTTCACGACTGATGGCAGCATAACTGTAGCGGTCGTTTACATCAATGCGGCCTATCTGCTGAGGTGTTAAGCCACCTTTCTTGCAGAGAAAACCGACGATATCACCACGACTGATTTTATCCTTTTTACCTTTCCCAATATAGAGAGTAGTCATTTTTGGGGGCTTCACCACCAACTCCTCTCCTTCAGGTAACGTAAACTCCGTAGGTAAGTTTCCGCCTTCTAAAGAACTTGAGGGAACCTCTTCCCCTGGACCTAATATGAAGAACGTTCGTCCCAACTTATCCCAACGGGCGGTGCGTCCTACACGATGAATGTACCCCGATTCACTCTCAGGCAAGTGATAATGGATGATGTTCGCCACATCGGGAATATCCAGACCTCGAGAAGCTAAGTCTGTAGCAACCAACACGTTGACTGACCCATTTGAGAAACGGTATAGTGCCGCTTCACGTTGTCGCTGCTCCAATCCTCCATGCATGTAACTGGTAATGAAACCCTGCTCTTTCAGGTAGTCGTTGACGCGCTCTACAGCATCACGGTAGTTAAGAAATACGATACTGCTCTCGTCGCCCAAGCTAAGCAAAAGCTGACGAAGGGTGTCCAGTTTGTCTTTCTGGGGTGAATATACCTCGTATAGGGAAATACGCTCTTCCGTAGGAGGTTCACACGTTAGACAGTCGATGCGTTTCAGCTGGTTCAGCCGTACAAAAGAAGGTAGCTCCTCTGCATCTGTAGCCGAGAGAAGGATGCGGCGCTTTACGCCAGGCAGACTCTTCATCAGCCGTTCCATCTCGGCCAGAAAGCCCATCTCCAGACACTTGTCAAACTCATCGATGACAAGCCAGCGGACCTGATAGGGAGAGATGTTCTGCTTTTGTAAGTGGTCGTTCAGACGTCCAGGCGTACCAAAGACAATTTGGGGTTTGATGTCCTTCAGTTTTCGATGTTCGTCCATCGCAGCACGACCTCCGTAGCAACTTTGGGAGCGAAGTCCGGTACCCATGCGTTTCAGAACAGTATCCGACTGTAATGCCAGTTCACGACTCGGTACCACTACCAGTGCCTGCACATTGTCCGACAAATCATCCAACTGTTCGCAAAGCGGCAGCAGATAGGCTAACGTCTTGCCTGAGCCTGTTGGCGACAGTATCACCACATCGCCAGTCTCCTCACTAATGGCTTGGTAAGCCTGCTCCTGCATGGCATTTAGCGTGATATCCAGCTTCCTTAATATTTCTTCTTTTTCTTTCATGGGGACAAAGGTACGAAAAAACAAAATGAAAACCAAAAGAAGTGCAAAATAAAAACGCACTTTTCTTTTGCTCTTCTCTCGTTTTTTTGTAACTTTGCAGTCGCAATACTAACAAGTCATGCAGAGAAACATTGACCAGACAAAATGGTACGACCGTATCTGGGCGTCATTCATATTCTTCACCCGACTGCCCTTATGGCGAATACACCAGCCGCCAAAAGAGTGTTATAAGACCGTCGTGGAGCATTGGCCCCTGACCGGTTGGCTCACAGGCGGAGTGATGGCCGCCATCTTATACTTCGGCAGTATGGCATTACCTTACGCCGTTGCCATCTTATTGGCCATTACAGGACGACTGTTGTTGACAGGCGCACTTCATGAGGATGGGCTGGCTGACTTCATCGACGGATTCGGAGGTGGAGGATCTGACCGCCAACGCATCCTTGCCATCATGAAAGACTCCCACATTGGGACCTACGGCGTGCTCGGACTTATCATCTACGAACTGCTACTTGCCGCAGCACTATTCTCCATGACGCCCACGATGGCTGCACTTACCATTCTGGCTGCCGACCCTTTCTCGAAGATGGTGACCTCACAGCTCATTATCATGATGCCTTATGCCCGTAGTGAGGAGGAGTCTAAGGCACATACCGTCTATCGCAAGATAAGTACCGTGGCAGGTATCAGCCTTGCCGTTCAGGGATTATTACCCATCATCGGGTTCATCTGGCTGACCGACATCGATTGGCAATTGCTGATATTCATACCCTGCATGGTGATGTACCTGCTCTACCTGCTCATCTGGCATAAGCTCCGCGGCTATACAGGCGACTGCTGCGGTGCCGTCTGCCTACTTGTTGAACTGACAATCTACCTTGTCGTAACTATATGAAAAGAATCATTTTGATTACTGGTGGTCAGCGCTCTGGCAAGAGTAAGAAGGCCGAGGAATTAGCGTTAAGCCTGAGTTCGAATCCTGTTTATCTGGCTACCGCGCACATCTGGGACGACGAGTTCCGGAAACGAGTGCGTCGTCATCAGGAGCGACGTGGTCCAGAATGGACAACCATCGAAGAAGAAATCCACCTCAGCCGTCACGACATGACGGGCCGCGTAGTGGTCATCGACTGCGTAACGCTATGGCTCACGAACATGCTTGACTCCTCGCTACAGGGGAATTTGGAGAAAGCCTTTGCCGAGTTCGATGCCTTTACAGCGCCTGAAGCCACCTATATTTTCGTCACGAACGAGATAGGACTCGGCGGTATTAGTGAGAATGCCCTTCAACGGCGTTTTACCGACCTACAAGGTATGATGAACCAATATATCGCCGCTCGTGCCGATGAAGTCATCCTCATGATTTCAGGTATTCCTGTAAAGTTAAAATAAAGAAAGAGAAAATGAGAGTATTTGACATTCAACCCATTGACCGCTCTCTGGAAGCTGCGATTCAGCAGAAGATAGACAATCTCAACAAGCCAAAGGGCTCCTTGGGACGACTGGAAGAACTTGCCCTGCAGGTATGTCTGATACAACAGACGCTCAGCCCGTCGTTAGCTCATCCCTGTCATCTGCTTCTTGGCGGTGACCATGGTATTGAACGCCAAGGAGTCAGTATCTCCCCCCGTGAAGTCACCTGGCAGCAGATGCTCAACTTCACACGCGGCGGCGGGGGTGTCAACATGTTTTGCCGTCAGCATGGATTCAAACTCCGTATTGTTGATGTAGGCGTTGACTACGACTTTTCAGACCTCAGAGAGGCTCAGTCCATTTGTGATGTTGAATTCCTCGACCGTAAGATAGCACGAGGTACTAAGGATTTCCTCTACGAACCTGCCATGAGCCAGGAAGAATTTGACCATGCCATACAGATTGGTTCGGATCTGGTAGATGACTGTGTATCAGAAGGATGCCAAATTCTGAGCATAGGAGAAATGGGTATTGGCAACACCTCTCCTTCCAGTATATGGATGCATCTTCTAAGTGACACCTCCCTACGCAACTGCATAGGTGCCGGTGCAGGACTCGATGCCCCTGGCATTCTGCATAAATACGAAGTGCTCACTAAGGCCGTAGAACGGTATAAGGCTCTCCATCCATCTCCTGCAGGGGAAAGTTGGAAGGAAATGCTCCCCTACTTCGGCGGATTCGAGATGATTGCAGCCATAGGCGCCATGCTACGAGCTGCAGAGCTACACCTTATTATATTAATAGACGGTTTCATCATGACCGCCTGTGCTATGGCCGCCATCCGTCTGGAACCTGCTTCTCAGGACTACATGATTTTCACCCATTGTGGTGATGAGAGCGGACACAAGACAATGTTAGACATCATAGATGCCAAACCGTTGCTCCACCTCGGACTACGGTTGGGCGAGGGGACAGGAGCACTTTGCGCTTTTCCGCTTATTGACTCTGCCGTCCGCATGATGAACGAGATGAACAACTTTGACAATGCAAAGATAACAAAATACTTCTGAACTGTCTCCAAAAACAATAAACTGCGGAAAGAAACGTTATAAGGAGAAGAATAGAAAGAAGTAGAATGCCAAGTAACTATATATATAATAAGGTACGGAAACAGGTAAAAGGGCTGATGCTGTTTTGCCTTCTTGCTTTTTTGCCCTTGTCTATATCTGCCCAGACATTCACGCTGACCGGACGCGTTATCGACGAGGAAAACAACCCCATAGAGCTAGCCAACGTGAGCTGTGCCAAACAGGGAAAACTATCGATGACAAACCTAAAGGGTGAGTTTAGCATTACCTTAAAATCAGCTGATACCGTGACCGTTAAGTTTTCCATGGTAGGGTACAACGCAAAGAAGCGGACGTTCCATAATCCGAAGGGGAAGATGCAGATTGAAGTGATGCTTCCCTCGCTGGAAGCCTTGGGCGAAGTGGTGGTAACAGAACGCCGTCGTCAGAACACACCGACGGAACAGCTGACGCCTCGCGATACGAAGGCAGCCCCCACTGCCAGCGGCAATGCCGTAGAGGAACTCATACAGCAGCAGGCCGGTGTCTCTTCGCACAACGAGCTGTCGAGCCAGTACAATGTGCGTGGCGGTTCGTTCGACGAGAATGCCGTCTATATCAACAACATTGAGGTCTATAGGCCTTTACTCGTCAGAAGCGGCGAACAGGAGGGTCTGTCGGTCATCAATGCCGACATGGTAGAGTCGATAGGATTCTCCAGCGGTGGCTTCGAGTCACGCTACGGCGACCGCATGTCATCGGCCCTTGACATTCGCTACCGTCGTCCAGACAAGGCAGAAGCTAACCTGCAGGCCTCACTCTTAGGCGGCAGTGCCTTCTTCGGATTGGGAGGCAAGCGCTTCTCCATGAGCCACGGACTACGCTATAAGACAAACAGCTACCTACTGGGTACTACAGACACCAAGGGTGAGTACCACCCCAAGTTTCTGGACTATCAGACCTACCTGACATACAAGCCATCGAAACGCTGGCTCTTTGAGTTTATTGGCAACGTGTCGGACAACAAATACAACTTCACACCTGAGGACCGCGAGACATCATTCGGCACCCTGGAGAACGCCAAGACCTTCAAGGTGTATTTCGACGGACAGGAGAAAGACCGCTTCCAGACGCTTTTCGGCAACCTGAACATTACCTACAACATCACGCCTGAAACTCACATATCGCTGATGGGAGCAGCCTTCCACACGAAGGAACGTGAGGCATACGACATCATCGGGCAGTACTGGCTCGACGATGCACAGGCAGCCGAACAGCTGGCTGTGGGAACTTACATGGAACATGCCCGCAACCGCTTGACTGCCGATGTGCTGAGCGGCAAACTCATGGTACAGCACCGCACGAAGCACCACCAATGGGAGGGTGCGCTTACCCTGAAGCGGGAACGCATAGAGGAGTATTCACGTGAATGGGAGATGCGCGACTCCAGCGGTTACTCGCTGCCCCACTCTGCCGAGCGCCTTGACCTAATTTATCAGCTGACAGCCAACAATAAGCTGAGTTCAACTCGCACGGAAGCCTATCTGCAGGATACCTACCGATGGTCAACGGGAACCGAGAGGCAGAGCTTCTTCACGCTGTGCTACGGCGTCAGAATGAGCCATTGGTCGTTCAACGGAGAGACCACCGTATCACCCCGTATGGCGCTGGCCATCACACCGGCCTTCAACCAGGATCTGACATTCCGCTTTGCCACCGGACTCTATTATCAGGCGCCGTTCTTCAAGGAGATGCGTGACACGACGACCATCAACGGGCAGACGGTGGTAACGTTCAACGACCAGATCAAGAGCCAGCGGAGCATTCACTTCGTGGCAGCCATGGACTACCGCTTCAAGATGCTGGAACGCTCGTTCCGCTTTACCGCTGAAGCCTACTACAAGGCCATGGACAAGCTGATACCCTACAACGTGCAGAACATGAAGCTGACCTATTATGGCGAGAACATCGGCAAGGGACACGCCGCAGGACTGGATTTCAAGCTGTTCGGAGAGTTTGTCCCAGGCACCGACTCGTGGCTGACGCTCTCGCTGATGTCAACCAAACAAGAGTTCAACGGCCACTCCATGCCGCTGCCTACCGACCAGCGCTGGGCCATGAACCTGCATTTTACTGATTACTTCCCGGGTACCGAACGCTGGCGCATGACGCTACGACTGGCATTTGCCGACGGACTGCCCTTCGGTGCCCCCCACCGAGGTCTGGAATACCAGCAGTTCAGGGCTCCTGCCTACCGCCGTGCCGACATCGGACTGAGCTTCCTGGCCTATAAGAATGAGCAGCACCAGGCTTTCAGTCTGAAACGCATCTGGGTGGGAGTGGATTGTCTGAACCTTTTCGGCATCAACAACGTGAACTCCTACTACTGGGTAACCGATGTCAGCAACCAGCAGTATGCAGTGCCCAACTACCTCACCGGACGCCTTCTGAACGCCAAGCTGAGCGTGGAATTCTAAAACATTCTTAATTCTTCCGTCGTAATTCTTCATTCTTAAGAAATAGTAGTATCTTTGCAGTATCTTTGCAAAGCAAACTTTCGAATAATGTAAAATACTAACATTTTTAATTATGAAGATTTCACACATTGAGCATCTGGGCATTGCCGTTCAGAGCATTGAAGAGAGCCTGCCGTACTTTGAGAACGTGCTGGGCCTGAAGTGTTACAACATTGAAGTAGTAGAAGACCAGAAAGTAAGAACCGCTTTCCTGAAGTGCGGCGAGGTAAAGCTTGAGCTTCTGGAGCCGACATCTCCCGAGAGTACTATCCAGAAGTGGCTCGACAAGGGCAATAAGGGCGTACACCACGTAGCCTTCTGCATAGAGGACGGTGTAGCCAACGCACTGGCCGAGTGCGACGAGAAGGGGCTGCGTCTCATTGACCAGGCACCGCGCAAGGGTGCCGAGGGACTGAACATCGCCTTCCTGCATCCGAAATCCACCTGCGGTATCCTCACCGAACTTTGCGAACACCCGGAATAGAATAGTAAATAGTTAAATAGTGAAATTATAAAATAGTAAATAACAAAATGTCAAAGCAATTAGAAAAAGTCAAACAACTCATCGCCAAGCGCGAACAGGCACGTCTGGGCG
The DNA here is from genome assembly GCA_024695705.1 of Prevotella sp. Taxonomy (GTDB): domain Bacteria; phylum Bacteroidota; class Bacteroidia; order Bacteroidales; family Bacteroidaceae; genus Prevotella. Next base: position 8,598 of record JAILHP010000129.1, read on the forward strand.
GTGGTGAGAAAGCGATTGAGAAACAGCATCAGAAAGGTAAGTACACCGCACGCGAGCGCATTGACATGCTGCTCGACGCTGGTTCTTTCGAGGAGTATGACATGTTCAAGGAGCACAGATGCCATAACTTCGGAATGGAGAAGAAGCAGTTCCTCGGGGACGGTGTAGTAGCCGGTTCAGGAACCATCGACGGTCGTCTGGTGTTCGTTTTCGCACAGGACTTCACCGTTCATGCCGGTTCTCTTTCTGAGACCATGAGCCAGAAGATTTGTAAGGTGATGGATATGGCCATGAAGATGGGAGCTCCCGTCATTGGTCTGAACGACTCAGGCGGTGCCCGTATTCAGGAAGGCATCAACGCCCTGGCAGGCTACGCTGAGATCTTTGAGCGTAACATCCTGGCTTCAGGTGTTATTCCGCAGATTTCAGGTATCTACGGACCTTGTGCCGGTGGTGCCGTTTACTCCCCTGCCCTCACCGACTTCACGCTGATGATGGAAGGTATCTCATACATGTTCCTGACAGGCCCGAAGGTGGTGAAGACCGTGACGGGTGAGGATATTGACCAGGAGCACCTAGGTGGTGCCAGCGTTCACTCCACGAAGAGCGGTGTGACCCACTTCACAGCCAAGACTGAAGAAGAGGGTATGCAGATGATCAAGACCTTGCTGAGCTATATTCCTTCTAATAACATGGAGACGGCTCCCCGCAAGAAGTGCACTGACCCCATCGACCGTCTGGAGGATTCGCTCAACGAGATTATCCCCGAGAACCCCAACGAGGCCTACGACATGTACAAGGTCATCGGTGCTGTGGTGGATGACGGTGAGTTCTTCGAGGTTCAGCCTAAGTTCGCCCGTAACATCATCGTGGGCTTTGCCCGCTTCAACGGGCAGAGTGTTGGTATCGTAGCCAACCAGCCCAGCTGCTATGCCGGTGTGCTCGACGTGAACGCCAGCCGCAAGGGTGCCCGTTTCGTACGTTTCTGCGACGCTTTCAACATTCCTATCGTTACGCTGGTTGACGTTCCGGGATTCCTGCCGGGTACCGGTCAGGAGTACAATGCCGTCATCCTGCACGGAGCACAGCTGCTCTACGCCTATGGTGAGGCTACCGTCCCCAAGATTACCGTTACGCTGCGTAAGTCGTATGGCGGTTCACACATCGTGATGGGTTGTAAGCAGCTTCATACCGACCTGAACTACGCATGGCCTTCATCAGAGATTGCCGTGATGGGTGCTGCAGGTGCCGCTGCCGTTCTCTACGCCAAGGAAGCCAAAGCCAAGAAGGAAGCCGGCGAGGATGTCAAGGCATTCATTGCCGAGAAGGAGCAGGAGTACGACGACCTGTTTGCCAATCCTTATCAGGCTGCCAAGTACGGCTACATCGACGATGTCATTGAGCCGCGTAACACTCGTTTCCGCATTTGCCGCGGTCTGGCTCAGCTGGCCACCAAGCGCGATGCACTGCCTGCCAAGAAGCATGGTAACATACCTATGTAATACTTGTTGCGTATGAATAAGAACGAAGTTTATGCCGCCATTGCATTGGCGCTGCACGAGTTCAAGGGCAACAACGTCCACGACAAGGAGACGGGCATCATCACCATTCAGGAGAAAACGACCCAGTGGAACGGCTATGCCCTGAGTATGACAGAACATCCCTAAAAACAAAAAGACATGAAGGAATACAAATATACCATCAACGGCAACAAGTATGAGGTTGAGATTGGCGACATCGTCGATAACATCGCTGCCGTAAAAGTGAACGGTGAGGACTTCAAGGTGGAAATGGAACCCGAAGCTGAGCCCGAAAAGAAAAAGGTAGTATTAGGCAAAGCTGCCGCTCCTGCTGCCAACGACAATGCGGAAGGTGCCAGCCCTGCCAATGTAAACACCAACAATGCCATTAAGGCTCCGCTGCCCGGTACCATTATCGAGGTGAAGGTAGCCGTGGGTGACGAAGTACAGCCCGGTGACGTCGTTGTCGTACTGGAAGCCATGAAGATGGCCAACAACCTGGAAGCTGAGAAGGGCGGAAAGGTAACGGCCGTACTCGTACAGCAAGGCCAGAGCGTCATGGAAGACGATGCACTTGTGGTTATCGAGTGAATAATACCAATATCATAAAAAAGGCCGCCCAATTGTTGAGCGGCTTTTTTTTATAACTTGTTTCCTTCTTTAGGAAATACCACGTTGGGCTTGAACGTCTTGGCCTCCTCAAATTCCATGAGGGCGTAAGAGATGATAATGCACACATCGCCCACCTGAACCTTTCGGGCAGCAGCCCCGTTCAGGCAGATGCATCCGCTTCCGCGTTCCCCCTTGATGACATAGGTTTCAAAACGCTCGCCATTGTTATTGTTGAGCACCTGCACCTTCTCGCCGGCAATGAGGTTGGCAGCATCCATCAGATCCTCGTCTATGGTGATGCTTCCCATGTAGTGTAGATTCGCCTCCGTGACGGTTACACAATGGAGCTTCGACTTCAATACTTCTATCATCATCTTGTTATATTTTCGATTTACGATTTGTACTTGATATGGTCAATCAGTCGGATGGGCGTCTTGCCGCAATAGACGGTAATGCAGCCGACGACATAGGGAGAGTCATCCCACGACGTGATGTCCTGCAGCGTGTTGCCGTCAACGATGGAGAAGTATTCCACGTCGAGTCCATCAACCTTGTTGATGTCGCCCACCACCTTGTCGTGCGTCTCCTGCACCGTATGCTTCTTGGCATACGTCACGCTGGCTTTCAGCGCCTTGTAGATGGTCGGGGCAATAGCCCGCTCGTCGGGAGCCAGCAGCGTGTTACGCGAACTCTTGGCCAGGCCGTCCTCGTCGCGAACAATGTCACACTCCACAATCTCCACGCGGATACCCAGCTGACGCACCATCGCCTTCACCACAGCAATCTGCTGCCAGTCCTTCTCACCGAAGTAGGCACGGTCAGGCTTCGCGATGTAGAACAGACGGCTCACCACCTGACAGACTCCGTTGAAGTGTCCGGGACGATGCGCACCCTCCATAACCGTAGAGACGGGAGGATACTCAAACTGCCGCGTGTCGGGTGTGGGATACATCTCCTCCACCGACGGAGCCAGGACGTAGATAGATTTACTATTTACGGATTTTCGATTTTCGATTGCTTCGTCAAAGGTCTTTTCCAACAACTGGCAGTCGGCCTCCAGCGTGCGGGGATAGTTCTTCAAGTCATTCTTGTCGTTGAACTGCGTCGGATTGACAAAGACGGAAACCACCGTCACGTCGTTTTCCTTCACACTTCTTCGCACCAAAGAGGCGTGTCCTTCGTGCAAGGCACCCATCGTGGGAACCATTCCCACCTGCCTGCCTTGTTTGCGCTCATCGAAGAGCGCATTCTGTAAATCAACAATCTTTTGAAATACCTTCATCTCTTAAAGCGTTTTGCAAAACGTGTGCAAAATAACAACATTTTTATCAAATAAGAAAGAAATATCGTGAAAATATGCCAAATAAGACACTAAAAATTCTAAAAACCTTCTTAAAAATCGGTTTTTACCATTTTTTTTCGTACCTTTGCATTACAAAACCAAGTATGACATGGCAAAGAGAATATTATTCATCAATCAAGAGACTATACCTTATGTACCCGACACCGAGCTGGCCGTGATGGGCAAGAAAGTTCCACAAGTCATTCAGGAAAGGGGAAACGAGATCCGCACGTTCATGCCCAAATGGGGAAACATCAACGAACGCCGTGGACAGTTGCACGAAGTACAGCGTCTTTCCGGAATGAACCTGATCATCAACGATACCGACCATCCGCTGATTATCAAGGTAGCGACGATTGTGCAGACCCGCGTCCAGGTATATTTCATCGATAATGATGACTATTTCTCCAAGCGTCAGATGCTGAGCGACGAGAACGGCGTGGAGTATGCCGACAACGGCGAACGTACCATTTTCTTCGCCCGTGGTGTCCTGGAAACCGTCAATAAGCTGCGCTGGGCTCCTGACATTATCCATTGTCAGGGATGGATGAGCGCCGTCATACCGCTCTACCTGAAGACCGCCTACAGCGAGGAACCCTCGTTTGCCAACGCCAAAGTGGTGACCTCCCTGTTCCCCAAGAGCATCCAGTCAAACTTAGGTGAGGACTTCAAGAAATTCATAGAATACAAGGACGCCAAGTCCAGCCTGCTGAAGAAGTATATTGACAACTTCGACTTCGATGAGTTGTGCAAGCTGGCCATCGACTATTCTGACGGAATCATCGAAGCCGGTCCTGACATCAACCCCGATTTGCTGCAGTATGCCAAGGACAGCAACAAGCCCATCCTGCCAAACCCGGGTGAAGACTTCGGCGAAGCCTACGAGGCATTCTACGACCAGCTGATAGCCGCAGAATGAGCTCTTAAGTAAAAAGAAAAGTGAAAAGGATAATAAGCAACAAGCACTACCATTCAACAATGATGAAAGCAAAATGGATAGCAGGGATTCTGTTGACAGCAATCTCAATCTCTGCATGTGATGATGATACAGCAACCATCGGTACTTCCCTCACCAAAGACGTTGACCACTTCACCATCTACACCGACACCTTTAACGTGGCCACCCGTTCCATCAAGGTTGACTCTGTTTTCTCAAGGAGCAACTACAGCTATCTGGGACGCATCAAGGACCCCTCAACCGGCGATTATATCACCTCCGACTTTACCACGCAGTTCAACATGCTGGAAGCCTTGTCCGAGAACGCCTTTCCTGCCGAGAACCTGATGGTCAGCAGGGATGACCTCGGTCTGCCCGTCGCCGACTCCTGCCACATCAACATCTATATCAACGGCTTCAAGGGCGACACGCTGGCTCCCATGAAGCTCAAGATTCATGAGATGGCCATTCCGGCTGAAGAAGGCAGAAAGTACTACTCCGACTTTGACCCCGTGGAAGAGAATCTCCTCCGCGAAGACGGCATCATCAAGTCAAAGAGCTACGCCTACGTCAACTTCCTGAAGTCCGTCGCTCAGCGTAACATAGCAAACTACGTTCCCTACATTAACATTTGCATCAACGAGCCCTATACGGACAAGAACGGTGTAACTTACAACAACTACGGCACTTACGTCATCCGCAACTACTACGATCATCCCGAGTATTTCAAGAACAGCTATTCGTTCATTCACAACATCTGCCCGGGATTCTATTTCAAGTCCACCGACGGCGCAGGTCTCATGACACAGGTTTTCACCGCCGAGCTACACGTCTATTACCGTTACAACAACAACGACTCCATCACCAACAACAGCCGCATTTTCTCAGGTACGGGTGAGGTCATGCAGACCACAACCATTACCAACGACAAGCAGCGCATCAACGAGCTTGTCAACGACAATTCCTGCACCTACCTGAAGACGCCTGCCGGTATCTTCACCGAGGTGACGCTTCCTGTTGAAGAAATCATGCGGGGTCATGAGGCCGACACCCTTACGTCAGCCAAAATTCAGTTCCAGTGCTATCAGGACAATACGCCCAATGCCCTCGGAAATGCCAGCTACATCGTGATGGTTCCGAAGTCACAGCTCTACTCGTTCTTTGAGAACAACGAGATTCCTGACAACTACAAGACGTTCCTGTCCACACTCAACACCAGATACAAGTACTACGAATTCGGCAACATCTCCACGCTCATCACCCACCTCTACCAAACCAGGACTGAGGGCGATGAAGATTGGAACAAAGTGTTGCTCGTACCTGTAGAACGTGAATCCAGTTCCTCATCGTCGGCAACCACCTCCGTGTCTAACCTCATGTTGCTGACCAGCACGCGGCTTGTAGGCGGTAGCGCCAACACGCATGCTCCCGTTACCATCAGCGTGATTTACAACAAAGGAGATTAATTTCCGTTCCTATGGCCGATAATTTCCTGGAAAAGCACTTCGAGGAATACGAAGCACGCAAGGCAGACTATCTGCGTCGGAAGCGACACCTTCCCAAGCTCTCCCGCAGACCGCAGCGACCTGATGATGAAGCGTTGTAAAATATTTCAGCCTTATTGGGCAATGGGCCCGATAAGGCTTTTTCTTTGACTACCCCACAACGGTGAAACGCGCAAACTTCAAGAGCAATTGCTTCGTGCCGGTATTCTTGAACTGTACGGTGGCTTTCTGATTCTCGCCCGTTCCTTCCAGCTTGATGACGGTGCCGATGCCAAAGCGTTGGTGCTCAATGACGGAGCCTTCGTGAAGAAGCCCATTCCCCTGTCCTCCCCCTGAGGAAGGGTGTCCTGTTCCCGTAGAAGAAGTGGACGTGCTAACACGTTTGAAGTTTCCCGATAAGGGCGGTACGATGCGGGGCTTCGGGTCTGCCTTGAACTGTGTGGCCACAGGACGTGCATTCTGTACATAGGAGCTGCTGCGACTGTACTTGTTACCGTTATAGTCGTGCGAAGGCCCGAAGACGGAACCGAACCCGCTACTGTGGCTGACAGTTTTGCTGTCAACACCCGACGACTCCACCTGCAGCAGCGAGGGGTCGATGTCGCGGATGAAACGTGAGGGCGTGTCGTACTCCATCTTGCCGTAGCGCCAGCGGTTCTGCGCACAGGTCAGGATGCAATGTTTCTCGGCTCGGGTGATGGCCACATACAGCAGTCGGCGCTCCTCCTCCAGTTCACGCAGGGAGTTGGTACACATGGGCGAAGGGAAGATGTTCTCTTCCAGCCCGACAATGAAGACCGTCGGAAACTCAAGACCTTTGGCGCTGTGGATGGTCATCAGCACCACCTTCGGCTGCGTATCGTCCTTGTCGCTGTCCAGGTCGGTCAACAGCGACACCTCCTGTAGGAAGTCCGACAGAGCCGTCTGCTCTGCCATATCCTCCTCACGCCTCGTCTCTACAAAGTCCTGCAGTCCGCTGACAAACTCCTGCAGGTTCTCCTGTCTCGACAGGTCTTCCGGATCTTTACCCGAGTAGATATCCTTGCTGACGCCGCTCTGCATGATGATGTCATGACCCAGCGCAAAGGCATCCTCCGTTTTGGACCGCTCCACCCATCCTTCAACCAACTGGCGGAAGGCATCCAGCTTGTTGAGTGTTCCCTTGTTGACGTCCAGCTGGAACACGGCCGGCTGTCGGATGACGGTCCACAGGCTCACGCCATGCAGGTTAGCAGCATCCACAATCTTGCCTACCGTCGTATCGCCGATGCCTCTTGTCGGATAGTTGATGATGCGCTTCAGAGCCTCCTCGTCATCAGGATTGGCCACCAGCCTGAAGTAGGCAATGACGTCCTTGATTTCCTTGCGCTGGTAGAAGCTCAGTCCGCCGTAGATGCGGTAGGGAATGTCCTCCTTGCGCATGTATTCCTCAAACGAGCGGCTCTGCGAATTGGTGCGGTAGAGAATGGCAAAGTCGCTGTACGCACAGCCATCCTTCCTCATGATGCGCCGGATGTCGTTACACACTATCTGCGCCTCCTCCTTGTCGCTGTAGGCCGTCTTTAGGATGACGCGCTCACCCTCCTCCTTATGGCTATACACGTCTTTGTGTATCTGCCGCTGGTTGTGGCGAATCAGGCTGTTGGCCGCCTGCACAATGAGTTGCGTAGAGCGGTAGTTCTGCTCCAGCTTGAAGAGTCGGGCACCTTCGTACCCCTTCTGGAAGTTCAGGATGTTGTCGATATTGGCACCTCGGAAACTGTAGATGCTCTGGGCGTCGTCGCCCACCACGCAGACACGCTGACGCTCCTTGGTCAACTGCATGACAATGGCCTGCTGGGCGTAGTTCGTGTCCTGGTACTCATCCACCAGCACGTAGGCAAAGCGGTCCACATACTGACGGCGCACCTCCTCATGTTCGCGGAACAGCAGGAAGGTCTGCACCAGCAGGTCGTCAAAGTCCATGGCGTTCGACTGTCGGCAGCGTTCGGTATAACGCCGGTAGATGTCCTTGATGGCGGGCACCTTCCGCATGGCGTCATCGGCTGCCGAGGGGCCGTTGGCATAGGCAGCAGGCAGCAGCAAGTGGTTCTTAGCCATCGAGATACGGTCAGCCACACTCGATGCCTTATAGACCTTGTCGTCCAACTGCATCTCGCGGATAATGCTCTTCACCAGCGATCGCGAGTCGCTCTGGTCGTAGATGGTGAAGTCGGGGTTGTAGCCTATGTGTTGAGCCTCACGACGGAGGATGCGTGCAAAGACGGAGTGGAACGTGCCCATCTGCAGGTAGCGCGCCCTCTCCTGCCCCACCAGCAGACCAATGCGCTCCTTCATCTCACGCGCCGCCTTGTTGGTGAATGTCAGGGCAAGAATGCGCCAGGGCTCCAGCTGGTATTCCTCCAGCAGCCAGGCAATCTTGTAGGTCAGTACGCGCGTCTTACCCGACCCCGCACCGGCTATCACCAGCTGGGGGCCGTCGCACCATACCACCGCCTCGCGCTGGCTGTCGTTCAACTCATCTAACAA
>JAILHP010000136.1 GCA_024695705.1 Prevotella sp.
ATTATCGATGTGTTCAAGTCAAATCCCAATGATGACGATGATGAACGCAAGTAACAACAACGCCGCTGTGTCTGCCCAGCAGACACGCGGCTACAGGAACAGGAACCCGTTTAACATTCGCAAGACGAATAGCAAATGGGCGGGAAAGGTGCTGCATGGCACGGACCCTGCATTCGAACAGTTCGACCTCATGGTGTGGGGTGTGCGTGCAGGCCTTTACCTGCTGACGAAGTACGTGCGGGACTACAAGCTCAGGACCGTCAAAGAGATTATCCACCGCTGGGCTCCCGACGGCGACGGAACGAACAACGAGAAAGCATATTACGATGCCATGAGAGTAGGCGCTGACTTCAGGACTAAGGCGGCACCAGAAACACTTCATCGGATAAGGCAGCAGCTTAAACGCCGACTCGAAGCCAGCCGATGTCAGGTAGTAACGCGACTCAACGCGGCACATGCCGGCGGCAACTGCGTAGAGCCAGCCCTTGTTCTGCTGCACCTGATTGCTGAAGTCTGCGCCTGCCCTCATGGCATCATAGTAGGCCTTCTCGTTGTTCGTTCCGTCACCGTCGGGAGCCCAGCGGTGGATAATCTGCTTCACCGTCCTGAGCCTGTAGTCACGCACATACTTGGTCAGCAGGTAGAGACCTGCCCGCACACCCCACACCATGAGGTCGAACTGTTCGAATGCAGGGTCCGTGCCATGCAGCACCTTCCCCGCCCATTTGCTATTCGTCTTGCGAATGTTAAACGGGTTCCTGTTCCTGTAGCCGCGTGTCTGCTGGGCAGACACGGCGGCGTTGTTGTTACTTGCGTTCATCTTCGTCATCATTGGGATTTGACTTGAACACATCGATAATGCTCTTCACCAGCTCAATCAGCGGCTTGAGCAAGGACACCAGCTGCATGAGCTGTGCCCAACTGAATAAAAATATCTTCTTCATAGTCTTTTCAATTTTGATGTTTCACATCGAGCTCGCTCTCGTTCGACATAGCTTAAGCAAGCTTAGCTCTGTTCTCACTTAATCGCGACCTTCAATTTTCAATTTTCAATTTCCAAATGGTACAATGGTACAATGGTACATTACAGCATGATATTACCAGTCTTGCGGTAGCTTGACATTGAGGCACCGGCCTGCCTGCCGTCAACCAGCTTTTCAATCAGGTGGTCGCTCAGCAGCCGCTTGATTTTCATGCGGGCAGCACCCTCGTTCGACAGGTTGAAGCAGCGTATCACATCCTCTATGGTGAACTCTTCCGGCAGTCGCGCAAAGCCCTCAAAGGTCTTCTGCTTGCGCTGCACGTTGACGCTGGCATCCTTCAGTTTGTTGTCGAAATAGGCCTCGGCCATCCCACCAAAGTAGTGGCGCTGACAGGCATACTGGATGTTGGTGATCAGTTCTGCAAGTTTCCAATCCACTTCGTCAGTCTCGAACTCACCACACCAGTAGTCGCCGTCCTGATGCATCTGGTCCCAGTGGCGCATCACGATAAACGGCGCAGAGAAGTTCAGACCGTGATAGGCACAACGTTTCAACAGCATCTCGTCTGCCCGTGAGCCGTTCTCCTTGGCATCCATCATGCGGCGTGCCGTCCAGTCGTAGAGCTCATCCACAATCTTCTGAACGCTGAGCTCTCCCTTCATGCGGTCGAGTTTCTCAGCCCACGCCTTCAGACGGGAATCGCTCTCATAGTCCACCCGGTTTTCACGCTCCATCATCTCAAAGTTGGTGGCTGGCAGAGGAATGCAGGTCAATCGCGTTGCGAGACCTGAGCCAAAATTCTGCTCGTTCACCTTCTTTTTCAGGGCGATGGGCGTGCCCGTATAGATGAAGTTCCAAGTCACGATGAAGTCCTGAAGGATGGAATCGACATTCGAGTATGCCTGACCGTCCTCTTCGTTGTGGAAGGCCTTGAGTTCCATCGAGAACTTGTCAATCCACGAGCCGCCCTTCTGGACGGTGACGGTGTTATCCAGCTCGGTGTCGAAGGTCAGCATGTGCAACTGCATTTCCTCACCATCTACTGTCTCAACGGCGTTCACCATGTCCTGAATGAACTGGGCGTTCGAGGTTCGAGCCGGATGCACGCGTACCACCACCTTCGGCTTCTTGGGTTTCTCCTTGTTGGCACCCTTGGTTTTCATCAGTTCGCGATAGGCATTGATGGCATCCTTGCCCACCTTGTCGGCTGCGACAATGGGAGCAGCCAGCAGCTTGAACAACCGCGTGGCAAAGCTCTTTCCGCTGGCAGGGTCGCCGACGATGAGCGTCGAGTTGTTCAGCCGGCGAAGTTCCTCTGGGCGATGGTAGAAGCGGTAGGTGCAGCGTGTCATGAGCGTCATCAGCAGGCCGCCACCAACAAACATCGCCGCAGGATACTGGTTCCTCTTCAGACCTTTCGTGATGTCGCGCAGCAGCGGGAAGTCGGGCATCAGCGCCTCTATCTCAGCCCCCCAGTCCCACAGGAGCCGATCGATGTTTGAAGGCTGATTACACAAAAGGGACTCTTTTTGTGTACTTTTTCCATCAGATATCGTAGCAATAGCCTCCTGCATCGCCTTCGACGGTTTGAGGTCGGGACCATATTTCTTTTCCTTCTGCGCCACGCACTCGGCAGCACTGGCCACCGTCTGACCCACGTTCTCGTCCCTCTCGTCGATAATCTCCTTGACCCACGGCTGCGCCTCAACAATGCGCTGCACTTGTTGCTTGTCGCCATCAAGCATGATGAGCAGGTCGGTTGCCAGTTTGAGGCTCTCATTATGGCGATTCGAGTCCGCAGCACAAGGCAGTTTGTCTCGATAGCGAGCATCTATAATAGACTGAACAGGAATGCCATGCCAGAGAAGCAGACCTTCCCCCTGCCCTCCCTGCAGGGAGGGAGCTGATAGTTCCTGCCCTTGAGAGTAATCACTCCCCTCTATAACAGGGAGGGGCCGGGGGTGGGTCTGTTGGGGCTGGGTCTGTTGGGGGTGGGTCTCCTTAAATTGATGATATAGCGGCTGCGTTTTCTTGTCACGATACAGGGGAGTGTACTTCCTGTCAAATTCTTCGTCGTAATAGTCAAACAATAAATCCTCGTTGATGTAAAGTATATCCTCCTCCTTGGGAGCAAAAGAGTTGCGAGTAGCATCGATTGTACTCTGGTCACAGGTGTAACCCAACTTCTCACTGAACACAATCTGCTGATCTGCAAGATTACCATCTTTCAGGTTCGCTGTGAACACAAAACGAATGCCCTTCTTTGAGGATGTAATGTGGACTAAAGCGGTACGCTTGACCAACTCATCATGAGCCTTCCATGCCTCGAACACCGCCAACGGATTCTCTACATGGTCAATGTCAAGCATCACCAGTCCGTTCAGGTGGCAGTCAGCCAAGCGGCGATGACAAAAAGGTTTACCATTGGCCGTAGGCGTAGCATCAAACTCACGACAAGAGAAAATAAACGCCGTCAAGTTGTCCTTTAACTCCTGAGCAAAAGCCAGCAGTCGCTCTTCATCACTCTTCTCAAAGAACTTCTGACGGGCACTTGAGTTCTTCAAGCCTCGCTTCTTAGCCAAGAACTTCTGATAGTCAGTATCCTTCACCCACTGTTTGATGGCTTTCTCATCGTGTTTCTCCACAGCTTCCAGTATAGCCCTTCGACTGTCTATTTTCCACTGGTTCGACGTGTTTCTCACGCTTCCCCAGAACTCCTCCCGACCACATTTCGTGGCCTGAGAGAAGTGAGTGTTTTGTTGATAACAGAATCCCATAGAATTCCCAGTTTAAAGATTATACAAAATCTATGAGTTCCCTGGTGATAAGGGCGTTCTTCGCCTCGCGCGTATGCTCTTCGAGCAGTCCCATCGCGCGGGCTGTTCCCATGTCCTTGGGGAAGCTGCCGAATACCTTGATGCGCTCTATCGACTCCTTCACCCAGCCCCAGGGCAGCTTCTTGATGAGCTGGTCCTTCTCGCGCACACGCACTTGGCGGTTGTACGCCTTGAAGGTTAATCTACCTGTATTCTGATCCATGTACAGAACACCTTCCACTCGCCTGCCATTCAACAGCCGCTCCAGCAGCTCCATGGCGTTCAAAACATAAATATACTTCTTCATAACTTGTCAAATTTTACTTTATCACTACAATTGTCAGTTTCTTTACCCTGCCACCCGACATGCCGGCGTTCATCAGTCCTTCAGACATCACCCACAACGGACACTTGTCATGCTGTCCCCTCATCAGCTGCATCCTGGAACAAATGCGATTGCCTTCCTCATCGATTTCCTTGAACTGGCACGAGGCACAGCACTTCTTTACCTTGATGTGGTAATCGTTCATCACCCGCACCGTTCTTGTTCGCTTTACAGTTATACGTTTCATATCTTCATACTATTATTATTGTTACTTAGAGGCTGTCACCGATTTTCGAGGCGCTTCTATAATAACGCTGCAATCAGACTCAGCGAAAAATGAATTAACGCTGACTTTCAAGCCGTAAGGCACAACACGAAAAAACCGCAAACGGCTTGTCTATAGCCATTTGCGGGCACAAATAATTTTCAAAAATAATTTACGTTTTTCCTCTCAACGCTGACTGCGCTGAATTAACGCTGAGTCAGCATTGCCTCCCTCAGACTTTCCAGTGGCAGGTCAGGATTCATCAGCTTCACCAATAGGTCTATCGTATCCTTACTGCCTGTAGGCGCACTCGTGGAACGCAGCCGGTCATTACCAAACTCTCTGTTGCCCTCCTTTTCCCAGAAACGGGCATTCACCATCACCCAGATGCTCTCGCCCTCAGGCAGCTTCACGTAACCCCTCCTCGTCACCAGTTCCTTAAACAGTTCTGCCAACGTATTGATGTCACCCGTCCACGTTACCCTGCACGCCGTATCCTCACCACTGAAGATGCCTATAAAGCTCTTCTGCTTCGTGTCAGGGGCTATCCACTGTAGCTGCAGCAGAGCGTGAAACAGGCTTTGCAGGCGCAGGTTGGTTTCCTCCTCATCATAAGCCTGATAGATGAACGACTTCTGTGTTTTCTTGCCTGCCTTCAAGGGACGCCCACGCTTGCCAGTGGCCGGCTGGGGGACGGCACCTTTGTTACACGACTGCTGCGTCACAATCGCTCCAGGCAGGGCAAAGACACTACTGGTGACGTCGCCGTTGAACACCTGGCAGTTGGAGCCAGCCTCAAAGTGGTTCACTACATGATTCATCTGGTTTTTCTCTTCCATCTCTTCTTCTTGGCAAATCTGCCCGTTACCTTGTCGTTAAACACCTGGGCACTGCTGCCCGACTCAAAATGATTGTGGATTTCCGTCGCCGTGGCAGCCGGCTCCTGAGCCAGGCGCTGCTCCTTCATCTCCAGCAGCTCCGCGCGCAGACGCTCATTCTCCGCCTGCCGCTGTGCCAGCTCTTCGTCCAGGCTGTCATTCTCCGCCTTCTGCCGCTCCAGCTCGTCCTTCAGCACGTCAATCTCTTCGAGCAGATCCTCCGTAGCATCCAACGCCCGCAGATAGTCGCTCAGCTGGACTTCCTTCTCCTTCAGACGGTCAATCTCGTATTCCAGCCCACGTCTGGCGCTGTCACGCCAGTCCTTCAGTTCCTCAATGTTCATGTTCATCTCTTGTGAAGTTAATAGAATTGTGTTCCTTGTTCGAGGAGTCATGATGGTTCAAACCATCAATAAAACAATCCAGCAGGCTGCCGATGGCAACCGTCATAATAAATAAAAAAACTATTCCAACCATAATCGTTACGTTTTTAGTTCAACAATAAAATTACGGTTGCGAAGATACAACAGGGGTTGTCTCAAAAGTCGAGACAGGCAGAAAAATTTTAATATCTTTTAAGAGTTTCGACTATCGTTTGCCGCATTTTCTCACGCAGCTCCAGCGGTTCAAGCACTTCGATACCTTCACTATACCTCAGCAGCTCACCAAGAAAATCCGTCGTGGGACGTATGTCGAAAGAGAAGTCTGCGTAGTCAGGAGTAGAAGTCAGTTCACACTGGGAGTGATGCAGGGGCAGGGTGCGCAGGTAGTTGGGCATCCACTTGTGGGCACGGACAATGACGTGGGTCATGGGCGTATCATCGGTCAGCACGCCAAAGTATTCTGAGAAGTAGGCCTGTGGCGAGAAGTCGGCAGGCATCTCAAACGTGTCGTCCGTCAGCTTCACCATCGTAACACGGTCGAGGGCATAGATGCGCATCTGGCCTTCATCGTTCAGCGCCAGCAGATACCAGCGCTGGTGAAACAGCTTCAGGGCGTAGGGGCTGACCACCTTCTCGTAGCCCTCGGCCTGGAACTTTTTGTAGCCAATGCGCAGGCGACGGTCCGTGCGGATGGCGCGAATGATGATGTCGAGATATTGTTCGCCCTCAGGTGGGTTTTCCAGCACCAGACGCTCCTTCACGGCAGCGCTGTCGGCCAGCACGCCATGCACGGTGAGCGTCGAGAAGAGCCAACGTTCAATGCTGTCATCGCAGAGCACCTCCTTATTACTAATGTAGTACCTGAAGGTCTTCTTGTCGCAGTCAATGATGATGCCGAACATATCGAGGATAGCGTCGCGATGGCGGTTGAACGTCGCACGTGGCAACGGGTTGCCGTCGGTCACCTGGTCCTCCCGCCATTTCCTGTTCAACTCCTCAAAGGTCATTCGCTTATACGCACTGAGCGTATTGATGATCCAGATGTACTGGTGAAAAATCTGAGCTGGTTTCATGGCCACAAAGATAGTGCAAAATTTCGATTAAGCAAAGAGAATACAAATAAATTTGCATTCTTGAGCGTAAAAAATTTATCCATCAGCCATCAGCCATCACACATCTTCCCTCTTCCATCTTCCCTCTTCCATCTTCCCTCTTCCTTCTTCCCTCTTCCCTCATGACGACTGGTAACCAGCTTTTTGCGACAAATTTCGGCCTCACTCCCTGACTTTGTCGCAATCTCAAGTGGTTGTCGCAACTAAACGAGAAGAAAAACATGAAAAATGTTGGAATGAGGTATTTTTCGTCATAACTTTGCACTCGGTTTTCTTGGTTTTTGCAATTTCTGCCAAAACAGGATGCACCTCGGCAAAGTTCAAACTAGTTTGACTTTGCTCTCGGTTTTCACTGTTTTTCTGAGCTGTGCTGCTAAGCCGTAGGTTGTTCTAAGGTGGCGGGCAAAGTTATGACGAAAAATACCTCATTCCAACATTTTACATGTTTTTCTTCTCGTTTAGTTGCGACAACCACTTGAAATAGTGACAAAGTCAGGGAGTGAGGACGAAATTTGTCGCAAAAAGCAGGTTACCAGTCGTCAAGCGAACGCAATTTCTCCCACTGCGAGGCTAATGACACTTGGATTATAGCGATTATTTGCAGCGTCCACTTGAGGTGACACTGGGACAAATACATTGACACTGGCAAGCCGAGCGCACGCAAGAAAAGTAAGATTTAGAAAAAAAACAGCAAAAATGCAACCTAAAAGTTGCACAAAATAATTTTTTTTCATATATTTGCAGCCGATATGAGGTTTGAACGTATTATAGAATGCAAAAACCATCTTTGGGCTGTACGAGATATGAAAAAGCCCAATAATGAGTTGGCTGCGTTGTTCCAGAAATGGAATGATGCAGAATACTTGTGGGAGTTCTTCATGGAAAATTTGGATGATCTTCAAGAGTATTTCCATATTGAGCGAATTAGTGAAGCAGTAGAAGATACCTGGCGGTGCCATTAAATTAACTCATACCATGCAAGATCGTGCTCATACGCAGGAGGAGTTAAGCAAACTTAATCAGTGCCGGCAGTATCTATTAGATAATGGTGTATTTGATTCGGATAGTTTTATTTCAATGATAGAGGAGGATTAATTATGAAATCAAAAGCTTTGCATTTTTTGGAGACGCATCAGTCAGGTGAGCGTTCCACGTTTGTAGATGATGCTCGTTGGAGGCAGGAAAATGCTTCTTGGCTTAGGAGATCACGTCGTGTAGCATATGCCATCATGGACTATATGCAGGATTGTCATCTTAGTCGTAACGATGTGGCTGAAAAGCTGGAAGTCAGTCCGCAGTATGTCAGCAAGATTCTTTCTGGTAAGGTTAATTTCTCGTTCAAGACAATATCTGAAATTGAGGAGCGGCTGGGAATAGAAGTGTTCCAGGCCGCAGCAATGGAAGTGTAATTGAGGTGACGCCGGAACAAGTACATTGACACCCTGAGTTTGTGTTTTTTTTTAAAGAAGAGGATTGTATGCCACAGGGACAGGTCAGACAAAACAAGAAAAACCATTTTCTCTAGTCCTATCATTTGACATAACAAAGAAGAATTATTGGTTTAACCCCGGCTTCCGCTATATCCGAAGTCGGGGTTATCCTTTAGATTGCTCCGTCCAATCTCCGAGTCCGCTCGGAGCGGCCCCGGGGATGCCTAACTCCAATCTGGTCGATTGTCGGCGGGCATAGTCGAAGTTATTCAGTTATAACTCTTGACACCTGACATCTTGACATCTCTTTTCATAACCCTGAGTTACTCACTCAACATCGCTGATACGCCGATATAGACAGGGATTGAGCATGGTGAGGTGTTGGCAAAACACCTCACTAACATCTCACTCAACACCTCACCCATTACCTCACTTTCTGACGGCTCACGCTGAGGAAACGCAGAAAGTGTTAAAACACAAACAATACGTCTCTTTTTTGCGGTAAAATTTGGAAACCGCAGAAAAATTTTGTACCTTTGCACTCGGCATGAATGCAGTGAAAGACACTATAGCCTCTCATAGCCCTTGAACACTTTAAATCTTACAATTTTATGACAGAAAAACTAGTTGCAAATGGTGAGGCA
>JAILHP010000159.1 GCA_024695705.1 Prevotella sp.
GCATGGAGTACCGCAGTCTGGACGGTACGGTGAAACAGCATGACTACACGATGCTTACCGAAGACGGCAGTCTATGGACGCTGGAGACGGCAGCCTTAGAGAGCCGGCACCATCCCATTAGTGAAATCTGCTATCTCTATGAGGTACAGGATGCTGACGGCAATACACTCCGTCGGGAGTGGGACTTGGTGCCGCGTCGCTATGCTTTCGATTCCACGAAGGACTATACTTTTCCTGACCAGTGGCGTGACTGTCCGCTCTGTGCCCATCTCTATACGAAAGCTTACGCGGTCACAGCCCTCTACCCAGTTGCCCCATCGTGTTCCGGGGTGGGCAAAAAAGCCTCCCCTCGGGGAGGTTTGGAGGGGGCTCCCATTAACCTGCCGTTGTTCCGCCAGACGCTGATTTTCCGTGTCTCGGCACCTCAGTTGAAGCCAGGTCAGGCGTTGGCTATCTGTGGTAGTCATCCAGCCATTGGATCGTGGAACACCAGCCGTTATCTACGCATGGAGTATGCTGGTCAGTACGAGTGGATGCTTTCCGTTGATGCTTTTGGCATGCTCTTCCCCCTGGAATATAAATATGTCGTCATCGATGATGCTTCCCATTCTTTCGTTGCATGGGAGGAAGGGGAGAACCGTGTGGTTGAGGGGTTGACTCCTTCCACCTTTAACACTCCATCCTCAACCAACCAGCTCAATGAAGGTGCCGTCCTCGTGCTTTATGGTGAACGGCTTCGTATCCGTGAAGACGAGTGGCGTGTGGCAGGAATAGCCGTTCCTGTTTTCTCCCTACGCAGCGAGCATAGCTATGGAGTAGGGGACTTCGGCGACCTGCGACGCTTCGTCGATTGGGCTGCTACTACGGGCATGAAAGTCATCCAGACGCTGCCTGTCAACGATACTACGCTGTCACACCGTTGGGGCGACTCCTATCCGTACAACATCGTGAGTGCCTTTGCGCTCCACCCGCATTACCTCGACCTGGAAGGTCTCGGCACGCTCAAGTCGAAGACGCGTATGACGGCCTATCACCGTCAGCGCCGGGAACTCAACGCCCTGCCATATAGCGACTACGAGGCTGTTGATAGGGTGAAGCTTGCCTACGTTCGTGAGTTCTTTGATGAACAGGGACAGCAGACGCTACAGTCTGCCGACTTCAAGCAGTGGCAAGCTGAAAACGACTATTGGCTGAAGGACTATGTAGCCTACTTGTCCCCTAAGTTAGGGGGCTTGCTCTCAACCTTTATCCAATACCATCTGCATCTCCAACTGAAGGCTGCGGCAGATTACGCTCGAGAAAAGGGTGTTTTCCTGAAGGGTGACCTGCCCATTGGCGTAAACCGTGAGAGTGTGGAAACCAAGGCTCACCCTGAACTCTTCCACCTTGACTCCCAAACCGGAGCACCGCCCGATTCCTTCTCCGTCAACGGACAGAACTGGGGATTCCCAACGTATAACTGGTTGAAGGTGGAGGGTGGAGGGTTGACGGAATGGTTTCGTCAGCGTCTGAACCACATGGAGCAATACTTCGATGCCTTGCGCATTGACCATGTGCTCGGCTTCTTCCGTATTTGGGAGATTCCTAACGATGCTGTGCATGGCGTGCTGGGACATTTCTCTCCAGCATTGCCTCTGACTGTTGGAGAGATAGAATACTTTGGACTGCCGTTCCGTCGTGAACTCTATACCCAGCCGTACATCAACGACCGCATCATCGAACGTACGTTTGGCATTCATGCCCAGTATGTTCGTGAGCATTTTCTGTTGCCGAAGGCATACGGACTCTACGACCTGAAGGCGGAGTTCCATACCCAACGACAGGTGGAACAGTATTTCATCGGGAAAACCGATGAACACAGCGTGTGGATTCGGGATGGACTGTATCGCCTAATAGCCAATGTGCTGTTTGTTGAAGACCCGCGTCAGGCCGAGATGTTCCATCCGCGCATTGGCGCACTCTACGAACCCATCTTCCAGTCGCTCAGCGATGAGCAGAAAGATGCCTACATGCGGCTTTACAACAATTACTTCTTCCAGCGCCATAACTTCTACTGGGGAGCTACTGCCTTGAAGCGGTTGCCTGCCATATTGCACGACACGAAGATGCTTATCTGTGCAGAAGACCTTGGAATGCTGCCTGACTGCGTACAGCCCGTGCTCGACCAGTTACGCATCTTCTCGCTCGAGATTCAGGCCCTGCCGAAGCAGCAGGGTGAGGAGTTCGGGCATGTCGATGCTTATCCTAAACGTTCCGTCTGCACCATCTCGACGCACGATATGGCTCCCTTGCGTCTCTGGTGGGAAGAGAACCCTGAGCGTGCTCAGCGCTACTACATCACTATGCT
Organism: Prevotella sp.; assembly: GCA_024695705.1. Taxonomy (GTDB): domain Bacteria; phylum Bacteroidota; class Bacteroidia; order Bacteroidales; family Bacteroidaceae; genus Prevotella. The sequence goes on from JAILHP010000159.1 coordinate 2,348, forward strand.
GCAGAAGGAGGGACGTGCGCCCCAGCAGTTGCCTGCCCACTTGGCTGAGGAGATTATCGCCCGCCACCTCTATTGTCCGTCCATGCTCTGTGTGCTGCAATTGCAGGACTGGCTATCGATGGACGGTGAACTGCGTGGCAAGGACGTACGTTCCGAACGTATAAATACGCCCAGCGACCCCTATAACCGCTGGCAGTGGCGTATGCACCTCACCATTGAGGACTTGCTCGAAGCTACTAAGTATAATAATAAGGTGAAGACGATGATAACTCGTTCGCGACGATAAATGCGTAAATCGAAAATCCGTAAATCGAAAATGATAAATGCTTTTATCTTTGACCTCGACGGTACGCTGCTCGATACCTTAGGCGACTTGGCTGCTTCTGTGAATTATGCCCTGCACACTCATGGCATGCCTAAGCGCTCAATCGATGAGGTGCGCGGTTTTGTGGGAAACGGTGTGCAGAAGTTAATGGAACGTGCCGTACCTGATGGAACCGCTAATCCGCAGTTCGACGCTGCCTTTCAGACTTTCCGCGATTATTATATGGAACACTCCCTCGATACTACCCGTCCCTACGAAGGGGTTCTGGAAACATTGACTGAACTGGACCGAAGAGGCTGCAAGATGGCTGTGGTCAGTAATAAGTTCATGACGGCGACACAGGAGCTTATCCGTCATTTCTTTCCCATGATTCCCGTTGCCATCGGCGAACATGAGGCTGAAGGCATACGCAAGAAACCCGCTCCTGACACGGTTTTTGAGGCATTAAGGCAATTGGGGCTGCCCATCACCCATCACCCATCACCCACCACCTATCACCCATCACCCACCACCTATTACATTGGCGACAGCGATGTAGATATTCAGACAGCCTGCAATGCCGGACTGCCGTGCATCTCTGTGCTTTGGGGTTTTCGTGACCGTGCCTTTCTTGAAGCTCACGGAGCGACGACGTTTGTCTCCCGCCCCGATGAATTGCTTGGATTCGTTTAGTTCGTGAACATTACTCGTGACGGATGGCCTCGATAGGATCCATGTTGGCTGCTTTCTGTGCTGGGATGTAGCCGAAGAGCACACCGATGCAGACGCAGACCAGGAACGACACGTAGATGCTCCATGCCGGCACTGAGCTGGGCATGCCGAAGGAGGCCACAAACGTGCTGGCCCCAACACCTACGAGCACACCTATCAGTCCACCCGTTAGCGATATCAATACCGACTCGATGAGGAACTGTAGTGATATAACTGGACCCGTAGCGCCAACAGCCATGCGCAAGCCAATCTCCTTGGTACGTTCCGTCACCGAGACCAGCATGATGTTCATGATGCCGATACCAGCCACGAGCAGCGAGAAGGCTGCAGCCACAACAAGAATTATGGTCACGGTGTCCATGGTCGATGACATGGTTTCCATCATCTCTGCCTGGGAACGGATGGTAAAGTCATCATCTGCATCTTCCTTCAGTTTATGATTGTCGCGGAGAATCTGTGTCAGTTCCTCGATAGCAGCGTCACTGAACTCCTCGGTGACGGCTGAGCAGACGATGCTCGAGAAGTAGGTCTGGGCAGCAATACGCTTCATCACCGTGGTGTAGGGGGCAATGATGACATTATCCTGATCCATGCCCCAGGAGTTGTAACCCTTGGCCTTCAGCACACCGACGATGCGCATGGGAATGCTCTTGAAACGGATGGTCTTGCCGATGCACTCGGCACCCTCACCAAACAGTTCCTTTACAATCGTGGCACCTACCACACAGACCTTGGCGGCCTTCTTGATGTCTTCCTCAGTAAAGCACTCGCCCTCTTCAATAGTCCACAGGCGGATGTCAAGATAGTCAATCGACTCGCCATACATGGAGGCGTTGGTATTGTTGTTGCCGTAGATAGCCTGTCCGGAGGCAGTGACTTCAGGAGAAACCTTCGTCACGAACTTCTTTTCACGGAGGATGCGTTCGTAGTCAGCCATCTTCAGCGTCTGCATGCTGCTGGGGTCTTGACGCACACCGCCACGCATATCGGCACCCGGACGAATGGTGAGCAGGTTGGTACCCATGGTTGATAGCTCGGCGCGGATGCTTTCCTTCGAACCCTGTCCGATGCTCATCATGATGATGACGGCTGCTACGCCGATGATGATGCCGAGCATGGAGAGGAACGAGCGCATCTTGTTGTTGGCAATGGCTCGCAGACTGACTTTAAAAAGATTGAATATGTTCATAAGTTTTAATCGTCCTTTATCACCGGCAGGGCGGCCAGTGCCTCTGCTGCCGACTTGATGTTGGTGTTGATGGTATCCTCGCGTATCTTGCCGTCGCGCAGGTTGATGTTACGGCTGGCATATTCGGCAATCTCGGGGTTGTGCGTCACGAAGATGATAGTGTGTCCCTGCTTATACAGTTCTTGGAAGAGTACGAGCATCTCGAACGACGTACGTGTATCAAGGTTACCCGTTGCCTCGTCAGCCAGAAGCACGGCAGGGTCGTTGACCAGTGCACGGGCAATGGCCACACGCTGCATCTGTCCACCTGACATCTCGTTTGACTTGTGTTCCATACGGTCGGCGAGTCCCACGGATGTAAGGGCCTTCTTTGCCTTTTCGCGTCGTTCCGTTGCCGAAACTTCCGAGTTGTACATCAGCGGTAGTTCGACATTCTCCAAGGCAGTGGTCTTCGGCAGCAGGTTGTAGTTCTGGAACACGAAGCCAATCTTGCGGTTCCTCAGGTGTGCGCGTTGCGTCTTCGACATGCTGCGAACGTTAATGCCGTCGAGGAAGTATTCGCCTGACGTTGGTGTGTCCAGACAGCCTAACTGGTTCAGCAGCGTAGATTTGCCGGAGCCTGATGTTCCCTGTATGGTAACGAACTCGCCCTCGTATATCTTGAACGACACGCCACGCAGCGCCTTCACCGTTTCACTGCCTACCTGGAAGTAACGCTTCACGTTCTGCAGTTCGATGACAACTTTCCTATTATCCATTACTTCCTCTGTTGATTACCGTTCTGTCTGTTGTTATTGTTGTTCCTCGGTCTTGGCATGAAGGGGTTGGTAGCCTGGTCAGGTGCCGGACCTTCCATACCACCGCTGATACTGAAGTCGGTGATAATCTTAGTGCCTTTTGAGATACCGCTGACTATTTCCGTCATGGTGCCGTTTGTCGTACCAATCTTCACGGCGTGGGCCTTAAACACTTGGCCGTCGAACGTCCAAACCTTGTTTTTGGCTTCGACATCCTCAATGGTCTGTCCCTTCTTGAGGAATGCCTCTGTGGGCATGAAGTGCAATGCCTTCGACGGAACGGTGAGCACGCCATTCTTCTCAAGCGTGAAGATAGTGACGTTGGCCGTCAGACCGGGTTTCAACTTCAGGTTGTCGTTGCGGGCGGAAATCACCACTTCGTAGGTCACGACATTGCTCTCTGTCGTAGCCTGCTGTCGTACCTGCGTTACCTGTCCCTCAAACGAGTCATCGGGGAATGCATCGACGGTGAATGTCACGTGCTGACCTTCTTTCACGCCGCCAATGTCGGCTTCGTCAATATCGGCTATGACGCGCATGTCTGTCAGGTCCTGGGCAATGGTGAACAGCTCAGGTGTGTTGAACGAGGCAGCCACTGTCTGACCTTCCTCTACGGACTTCGACAGCACCACACCGTCAATGGGCGACGTGATGGTGGCGTAGCCGAGGTTTGTCTGGGCCTTCTGCACGCTCTCGCGACTGGTGGCCACTGTCTGACGGGCTTTCTCATAGTTTAGTCGTGCACTCTCAAACTCGTCGGCTGATACGAGTCCCTTGTCGTACAGCGTCTTATAACGGTTGAAGTTGGCCTGCTCGTAGTTCAGTGAGCTCTGTGCGCTGGCCAGGTTTGCCTTCGCCGTGTTCAGTTCGCTGATGAGGTTGGTCTTGTCGAGCTCGGCAATCACCTGACCCTTCTTGACCACGGAGTTATAATCCACAAAGAGTTTCGACACGATACCGCTCACCTGCGTACCGACGGTGACACTGGTCACAGGCTCAATGGTACCCGTGGCGGTGATGCTGTTCTGGATGTTGCCTACCTCGACAACAGCTGTCTCGAACTCAATCTTCTCTTCTTTCTTTCCGCCTGACAGCATCCAGAAAGCGATGGCGATGATGGCGATGACGCCGATGCCAATCCAAAGTTTCTTCTTCTTCATATTATTATTTCTTTTTTATCATTTTCTCAAATTCTCATTTGCATAGAACTTCAGCAGCTGTATGTCCAGTATTGTCATGTACTTCGACTGCAGCATGTTCTGCTGGGCATTCAGCAGGTTCGTCTTGCCGTTCAACAGCTCCACGATGTTCTTCAGACCCAGCCGGAACTGTTCTGACAACAGGTTATAGCTCTGCATCTCGCTCTCGACGTTGAGCTGTGCGGCACGGAACTTCTGTTGGTTGGTCTGTGCGTCAAGCCAGAAACCTTCGATGGTAGAATAGAGTTGCTTCTGTTTGTCCTGCAAGTCGAGAAGCGCCTGCTCCTGCTGAAGCTTGGCCTTGTTGATGGCTGTGCGTGCGGAGCGTTGGTCAAAGATGGGAATGCTGACCGAGGCACCGATGCCCATGTCGAAGTTGGTCTTTATCTGGTTGCCCCAACCGAACGAGCTCAGCGAGTTGGTGCTGGTAGCTGCGGAACCGTTCATGTTGATGGTTGGCAGACCCTGTGCCTTGGCAATCTTGAGCTGCAGGTCGCTCGACTGTATGCTGAGGCGGCTGTTCCTAATCTCCGGGCGATGGCCGAGTGCAGCTTCATAGACAGTGGGCAGTGCCGGGATGTCTTCCAAAGCCATTTCGTCGGTGGTGACAGGTATGGCGATGTCGAAGTCGGCATCGGTAATCTCCAGCAACTGCTTCAGTTGCAGCATACTACTGGCCAGGTTACTACGCGAATTGACGAGGTTGTATTCGTCGGTGGCACGCTGGGCAGTCAGCTGTGCCAAATCGGCTTTCGACATCTTGCCTACATCTACCATGTCCTGTCCTCGCTGCTCGTTCATCTTGCTGGCTTCCAAGCTCTGCTCGCTTACGGTGATGGCCTCATTCAGATAGAGTATCTGCACATAGAGCTGTGCTATCTGCTCCTGGATGGAGTTAGCGGTGTAGGCACTGTCCAGTTCAGCCTGTTCCTCTGTCAAACGGTTCAGCTTCAGTTGGTTCCTGTTACGGTTTCCGTTCCATACTGTCCACTGTGCGTTGAGCCCGTACGAGCCGTTGTAGTACGTCTTGTGGACGCTGGTCGATACCGTGCCGTTTGTCACAGTGGCTACGCCGCTATTGGTCCACGGACGGTAACCTACGCTCTGGTTAGTCGATGCCGAGAGCGAAGGCAGCAGCGCTGCCTCTGCCTGTCGCACGTCTTCAGCGGCGGAACGACGGGCTATTACGGTTTTCTTCAGTGAGATGTTGTTTTGCAGGGCGTAGTCAATGCATTCCTGCAAAGTCCATTTCTTCTGTGCTGCTGCGGTTATCGTCAGCAACAGCATAGCCATAAGTGTGATTACTTTCTTCATTGATTATCAATTATCAATTGTCAATTATCAATTATCAATCTGACGAAGTCTTGCAATGTACTTGCCTAAGATGTCAAACTCAATGTTCACCACCGTTCCAACTTCGATGTCGCAGAAGTTGGTATGCTCGAAAGTATAGGGAATGATGGCAACCTGGAACGAGTTATCTGTGGGGTTGCAGACGGTGAGCGAAACACCGTTGACCGTTACCGAGCCTTTATCGACGGTGAAGTAGCCCCGACGTGCCATTTCACGGTCAGCCTCATAGACAAAGGTGAAGTAGCGGCTGCCGTCAGCGTCTTCTACGGCGGTGCAGCGTGCTGTCTGGTCCACGTGTCCCTGTACGATATGGCCGTCAAGGCGTCCGTTCATGAGCATGGAACGCTCCACGTTCACCTTGTCGCC
>JAILHP010000194.1 GCA_024695705.1 Prevotella sp.
GGTACTCCGAAGTACTTGATGATGTCACCATAGAGGATGACTTCCTTCTTGTAGTTGCCAGGGTTGTCCATGAGGTTCAGGCCAGTACGGATGGCACCGGCGGGCAACTGAACGGGCATACACTTGGCGGGATCAGTTTCAGAAGCTGATTCAGCAATAAGGATGTTGGTTGCAGATGACGAATTTCCGTCAAAGTGAGCACCTGAAGCATAAACCTGTCCTTCTACCCAACCTACGATATAAGCCTTGACAAAAACGCCAGCCTGTTCAACCTTTGCAATAGCAGCTGATACGCTGTAAGGACTGTTCTCAGAACCATCACCAGTGCCACTGGGTGTCGGAGTGTCGCCACCACCGCCGCCGGAGCCTTTGGTAATCTTGACGATGTAGTTGCCCTGAGCCACCTCTGGAGTAGTGTTGCCGTCCTTCACATACTTGGTAAGCTTACCGAAGACAACGACTTCGTCGCCAACAGCAATGTCGCTGGCGGAGTTGAAGTCGGTGTTGTCGAGGTTCTTTCCACGGAATACGGTCAGCTCGTTGGTTCCGTCAGAGATGATGTAATCAATGTTGTGGTACTGCTGTACGTTGGCATCAGTGGTCTTAATTTTGGTGATCTTACCAGCTACGTAAGCATCTTGGGCAGTTGAAGCGTTGTCAGCCAATGCATTGATGTACTCCAGGGCCTTCGTCACAGTGATGGGATCGTCCTTTGTGCCTAGGGTTTCTGTGGGAGTCGGAGGAGTTGTACCGCCGCCCTGTCCGTTGATGGATACCACATAGGCACCGCCTTGTGAGGTCTCGGGGGTATTACCCTTGTAGTTCACCACCTTACCGCAGATAACGACGACGTCGCCTTCCTTGATGTTGGTGTCAGTATCCTTCGAATACTTGACATTGCCGATATAGAGTCCACGATAGAAGGTGAACTTGTTGGCACCGCTTTCCGTGTCAGACATGATGAAAGTGGCATTACCATACTGTGTGCCGAACTTCTCGGTAATCTCAGTGATGATGCCCTTTACATAGACGTCCTTGGTTGAAGGGGTATCGGCACCAAGTCCGGAAATAAACTCCAGAACACCAGCCACGTTGTAGGGGTTGGCTTCCGTTCCGTCGCCAGAGGGCTCAATGACCACTTCTTCGCCGCCACTGTCTGGCTTGACGATGTCCCCAAACGGTGAGGGAACATCCTCGCAACTGGTGAATGTGAAGGCCATGAGGGCCGTCGCAATCAGATAATTAAATAGCTTTTTCATATTTTAATTCGTTTTTATTTGTTCGTTACTAGTGAATGTTATTGGATAGTGACGATAGTACTGCCTTGAGCAAACTGCGGGGTGTTGCCCTTGTAGTTGACCACCTTGCCCTTGATGAGAACAACGTCGCCAACCTTGATGATGGTGGCGCCTGGCTTGTTGAACTTCTCACCGTTAAGGCCATAGCCGCGATAAACCTGGAAGGTTCCCGTAGAGCCGTCAGCATAGTCGGAGATGAGATAGGTGGCATTGCCGAAGCTTCCGGTTGTATCGATATCGGAAATCGAAACAATGATACCCTTGGCATAGACTGCGCTTGACGACTGCTGGTCAGCAGCAAGTCCCTGTGTATAGGCTGCCACGCCTGCCACGTTGTAGGGATCGGCCTGTGTGCCGGTGCCTGACGGCGTAGCAACAGGAGCCGGCTCGGTAGATGACTCCTTAATGTCGTTGGCCGTACGCATCAGTATCTGCCAGGTGTCGTTGTAACGAGTGGCAACACCCGTGATATCGACGAGGCCAGTAGGCAGTACCTGCTTGGCGAAGTCGGCATAGGTGCTGGTGCGCAGCACGACGTTGCCCACTCCCTTAATGATGCGGTTAGCGCAGTTGGCGGTCAGCTGGACGCTGCCGTCAGAGGGAGCAAACACTGCCGTTCCGTTGGCTTCAGCCAGTTCCACGCCCTTCAGCGTGATGAGCTTGGCACAGTCGTCGGCAATATTCAAAGAGTTGAAGTTCCATTTCACTTCAATGGGAGCAGCGATAAGACCGTCAACGGGAGATACCAGTCGGTAGTGGCTCTGCCAGATGTAACGGCTCATGCGGCCGACCTGTGGTGTGGCACCTACCTTGTTGGGATTGGTGTAGGTGGTACCAATCTGTGCCTGCTTGCCGTAGCCGCCGATGTAGAGGTCCTGCAGTTCAATGAGTACGCACTGTCCGACGCTGAAGGCACCGTAGAGTCCGCTCTGTGCAAGGCTGATGGCAATGGCACCGGTATTGTCCTGGATGTAGAGGCTGTTGTAGATGTTGCCTCCTTCGTCGTTACCGGTAACGATACCTCTGATCTGCATCGGTTCCTTCACCATGCGCAACCCGTTGTTGTTAATCTCGTTCTGGAAGAGCGTCTTCACCTCGGCAATGGTCTTCAGGTTGGTAGGCTGAATGTTCTGGTTGCCGTAAGCAGCCATGCCTATTTCCGTAGAAGGAGCATCCCACTCGCCGTTGTCATGACAAGACGTCAAAAGTGAAAGGGTAAAAAGGCAGAAGGGTAACAGACCCATGACGACCTTCACCGTATTCTTTATGCTGGATAATGTATTCTGTTTCATATCGGTAATCATTAATTATCAATTATCAATTCTCTATTATCCATTAAAACCTGTAGGTTAGATTCAGCATTCCGTTGATTCCGTAGGCGTAGAACTTCATCGGGTTGCGGTCGAATTTATAGACGCGGGCATTGCCCACCTCACCTGAGGTCGTATTCACTGAGTAGTTGCTTCGGCTCTGCTCATAACCGCCGGTTACCAACTTGGTGTTGTTCAGCAGGTTCGTAACCATGAAGTTGATGGACAGCTGACGGCCCTGCTTCAGACGGATGCTCTTACCGATGGAGGCATCGAGCATGAAACCGCCCTTGCCCTTCTCCTGGGCAACGGCATCGCCTAACAGCACCTTGTCGCCGTTGTCGTTGATAGCAAACACCTGTTCGGCAGCGATGCCGCTGTTCTCGTACATCTTCTGGCGGTTCTCCAGTGTCGTAGCGTAGCGGTAGCTGGGTGAATAACTAAGGTAGATGCGGTCGTAGTAGTTGCCGTTGAGGTCGATGTACCATCCGCTCTTATGATAGCTCAGGCCGAGGCTGAGAGCTGTCAGCGGGGTACCTGCCTCGCGCATGTTCTTATTATATACTATGTCGCCGTAGTACTTTCCCTCGGTAGAGTTCATATAGACAACGTCGGCATTGTTGGTGTTCTTGGCTTCGCTCCAGGTTCCGATGGCCTTCAGGTCGAGGTCGGAGGTGAGCTTGAAACGTGCGCCCACTTCCACGCCGTAGTACTGCTTCTTGATGTTGGTCATGGAAACGTAGGAGAACGAGTTGATATCGTCATAGAAGAAGTTCTGCCACTCGGTCACGCGGTCCATGGAGGTGAAGTAACCGCTGATGTTGGCCTTCAGCCAGGAGGTCTGCAGACTGTAGCCCACCTCGCTGCTGAAGATACGTTCGTTCTTCAGGTTGTGTACGAAGTCGTTGTTGACCTCAGGTGATACGAAGACGGCCTGCACACTCGGAGCACGCAGTTCATAACCGGCGCCCAAAGCGATGGTGTTACCGCCGCCGAGGTTGTAGGTCAGTCCGCCCTTCACGCCGCCGTCAAGGAACTTACCCGTCTCGCTCTTGCCATAGGAGCTGATGCCCAGAGACTCGGCCACACCGTTCTTCATCTTACCGTCACGCTGGATGGTGATACCGCTCACACGTCCGGCGATGAAGGTGTGGAGACGACCCTTGCTGTACCTCAGCGAGCTCCAGAGCTGTGCCTTGTTCACCAGGATGTTGTAGTCGTAGCCGAAACGGTCGCCAACTTTCACTTCACCATTGGGGTTGTTCAGGTCGTAATAGACGTGGCTGTCACCCATGGCATAGTTGCCCAGTGCGTAAGTGTTGTAGTTATGGAACGTGTTGGCACCCAGGAGGTCTTCCATCGTCTGGTAATGTATGCCCGTGTTGGTGGCGAGCTGCAGACCGGTAATCCAAGTGGTGCGCTTGCTGAGCTCCGTCCGGAATGTGGATGCCAAGGCAATGTTCAGGTTGTTGTTGTGCTTGGCCTGAACGAAGTACATGGCATCACCGCCTGCTGCTGCACGCTGCTGGTTGGCATAGTACAGACGGTCCCAGTTAATCTGACGTGCTTCCTCACTGCCCATCAGGTAGGTGCGGGCACGGTAGAAATCGTTGTAGCCGGCCAGGGTACGTCCGGCAGCATCGTCAGTGTACCATACGTCGTAGTAGCTTGAAGGCAGGTTCTTCCAGTAGTCGGCCTGGGGCTTCTCGGTATCGTTGTAGTTCAGGCGGGTGCCTTTATACATTGAGTAGCGTCCAGTCAGCGACGTGGTCAGTTTGGACTTCTGGTTAATGTCCCAGTCCCAGGTAAACAGTACCGTGGGAGCGAAGTCGTTAATCACACGTGAGTTACGCTTCTTGCCGTCCTGGTATCCCCAGTAGGGGTTGTAGAGGTTGTTGTTAGCCAGCCAGTACATCTCGTCGGTCGAAGCGCCCTGTGAAGCACGTTCGGTGGGGTTACCCCAGGTGACGAGCGAGATGGCATGGCGGTCGTTCAGCTTCTTTTCCGCTCCGAAGAAGTAGGAGAGGGAGTTGTAGAACGTACCGTCGATGATGGCTGTGTTCATGTCAGCCCAACGATAGGAAAGGCTGGCCGTGAAAGCCCAACCGTTCTCCATCAGTCCCGTGTTGTAAGTGTACATGGCACGTACTGTGTAGTTTCGGTTGGCGAGGCTCAGCGTGGCACGCTGGCCAGTAGCGAAGTGGCTGGGACGGAAGTCGTAGTTGTTCGAACCGCCCATGGCCGACATCGAGAAGTTGTTTGCTTCAAAAGGCAACGAGTTCTCCACACCACGTGTCTGATTGTTCAGACCGCCTACGAGTGAGAAGCGGAACTGACCTGACTCCATGTCATTCATCGGGGCACCGTTGATGTAAATCTCGTTGTACCTTTGGTTAAAAGCACGATACCTGAAGCGAACGGGGCTGAACAAATAGCCTACCTGAGAGGCATAGACGTTGTTGTTCGAAGAGATGATGGTCACGTTTTGTGACATGTCATCATCTTCGCCCAGCTGAGCTTCGGTGAAAGTGAAGGCTTGCTCGTCCTGCACCTCGCTTGGAACGGTCTGGGGAGTGGTCTCCACAGGCTCCTGAGCATAGGCTGCTGACACGATGCACAATGCCATCACAACAAGTTTCAGCTTTTTCTTCATAGTTTATTATTTAATTGTTAATAGATAATTTGGTGCAAAGATAAAAAAAAATTATGAATAATGAATGAATTATTCAAAAAAATTTTGTAACTTTGTGGCATAAAACTTAGAACTATATGAAAAAACTATCAATCCTCATGGCTTTAGCACTCCTATTGGGAGTTGTTTCAGCCCAAGCTCAGCAGAAGAAATATTCGGTGTATGCCGTTGGTTTCTACAATCTTGAGAATCTTTTTGACACTTGTCATGATGAAGGTCATAACGACTATGAGTACTTGCCTGACGGGCGCAACAAGTGGACGGGTATGAAATATACCAACAAGCTGCGTAACATGGCTCGTGTGCTCAGTGAGATGGGTACCGACATGCTGCCGGCTTCCGTCGGTTGTGCTTTTATCGGTGTGTCGGAAGTGGAGAATGCAAAATGTCTCACCGACCTCTGTGCCCAGGAGCCGTTGGCTGCCCGTAACATGCAGTTCTGTCACATTGAAGGTCCCGACCAGCGTGGTGTTGATTGTGCATTGTTGTACAATCCCAAGCTCTTTACCGTTGAGAACGTGACACTTACACCTTATATATATGTATTGCCTGAAGACAGTTTGAGAGCCACCCGTGGTTTCCTTACCGTCAGCGGAAAACTGGCCGATGAGCATGTGGCCGTCATCGTCAACCACCTGCCCAGCCGTTTTGCCGGTTCGTTCTATCGTGAGGAAGGCGGCCGACAGATCAGGCTTGTCAAGGACTCGCTGCTTCGTGATGATCCCAACTGCAAGATCATCATCATGGGTGATATGAACGACGACCCGCAGGACCGTTCAATGGCCGTTGCACTGGGTGCCCATCGTGAGATTAACGAGGTGGAGCCTGCTGACGGATTGTGGAACCCCTTCTGGAATGTGCTGGCATCAGGAACGGGAACGTTGCAGTATGACGGCGCCTGGAACCTGTTTGACCAAATCATCCTGTCGTCGAAACTCCTCAACCTCGATGGTAAGAAAGACTATTCTGACTTGAAATACCTCAAGCATCAGGTGTTCCGCCGCGACTACCTGTTCCAGCAGGAGGGTAAGTATAAGGGCAATACCCTGCGTACCCATGCCGGAGGTCAGTGGCTCAACGGTTACAGTGACCACCTGCCCACCGTCGTCTATTTGGTGAAAGAACAGAAATAAGAATGGAGATTCATCCCTTTGAGCCGTTCCTGCCGGAGAATGCCAAGCTGCTGATGCTGGGCACGTTCCCACCGGCTGAGAAACGATGGGCGATGAAATTCTATTATCCCAATTTCACCAATGACATGTGGCGCATCTTCGGCATCTGTTTCTTCGGCGACAAGATGCATTTTGTGCGACAAGAGGAGAAGACTTATGACCTGGAGCGGATTATTCCTTTCCTGCGGGAAAAGGGAATAGCCATGTTCGATACGGCAACCCGTATCATCCGTACGAAGAATACGGCCAGCGACAAGGACCTTCAGGTGGTGGAAGAGACGGATCTTTCCGAAATGCTGGACAGACTGCCTCTTTGCCGTGCTGTACTGACGGCTGGACAATTGGCGACAACCATAGCGTGTCGCCAGTTCGGTATAGCAGAACCAAGGGTGGGGGAGTATAGGGAGTTTTCCCTTCATCTTCCAGCTTCCGCTACTCGCCAATGCCGTCTCTATCGCATGCCCAGCAGCTCCAGGGCTTATCCCCTGTCTGTAGAGAAGAAGGCACAGTACTACCAGACAGTATTCGACGAAATAGTCAAATAAATCGTAAATTGTAAATTGTTAAATCGTAAATATAACAAGATGTATATTATTGGTATCGCAGGCGGTACGGGTTCAGGTAAGACCACCGTCGTAAAGAAAATTGCTCAGGTGCTGCCACCTCATTGTGCAGCAGTCATTCCTCTTGACTCGTACTATAACGACACCACTGGTATGACCGACGAGGAGCGCCGTCAAATCAACTTCGACCATCCTGATGCCTTCGACTGGAAGTTGCTGTCGGAGCACATCAAGATGCTGAAGAGTGGTCAGGCAGTTGAACAGCCAACCTATTCCTATGTGCTCTCCAACCGTCTGCCCGAAACCGTGCATGTGGAACCTAAGCCCGTCATTATTCTGGAAGGTATCATGACGCTGCACTATAAGAAGTTGCGCGACATGATGGACCTGAAGATTTTTGTCGATACCGATAGCGACGTCCGGCTTATCCGTAACATCCGCCGTGACGTGGTAGAGCGTGGCCGTACCGTTGATCAGGTGCTCGACCGTTACGAGAAGATCCTCAAGCCCATGCACGAGCAGTTCATCGAACCCACCAAGAAGTTTGCCGACCTCATCATCCCCTGGGGTGGTGACAACAAGAACGGCATCCACATCCTGAAGACTTACATTGAGGGTATCGTGACCAACGTGTGAACGAAATTACACAACGGAACCGACCCTATTGTGTAAAATGACAACACTATACTTGGTCCGTCACGGGGAGACGGTAGATAACGTGCGACAGATTATGCAGGGTCAGACGCAGGGCGAGCTGACGGAGCATGGCTGGGAACAGGCTCGTGAGGTGCGTGAAGCGATGCACGGCAGGAAGATTGATGCCGTAGTGTCGAGCGACTTGCGGCGGTCTGTGCAGACGGCACAGGTGATTGCCGAGCCCCACGACTTGACGGTTGACCAAACGCCGTTGCTGCGTGAACGTGACTGGGGTGGCTTTACTGGACGCTTTATTCCTGATTTGAAGGATGAAATATGGCCTGATGATATAGAATCGCTGGACTGCCTGTTAGAGCGAGCCCAGCGATTTCTGAATTATATTATGACAAACTATGAGGGTCAAACCGTTGTCGCTGTCGGTCATGGCATTGTGAATAAAGCAATTCAGGCAGTCTATTATCACAAGCCGATGAACCAGATTCAGCGTATGTTGAATGCCGAAGTGCGTGAGTTACAGTTGTAACCTTGCTGCTTTAGCGACGTCCACCGAAGTGCCCACCACCACCGTGGCTGCCTCCGCCATGACTTCCACCACCGCGTGAGCCACCACCGAAGTGTGAGCCTCCACCATGACTTCCGCCACCATGTGAGCCACCACCGAAGTGTGAACCTCCACCATGACTTCCGCCACCGTGTGAGCCACCACTGTGGCTGCCGCCGCCGCGTGAACCGCTACTGATGGTGCCGCCGTGGGTACCAGTACCCATGTGTCTGCCGCTGCTGATGGAACCGTTAGAGCGCGGTGCGACAGAATTAGGGCTGGAAATAGAACCGTGGGTTCTCGGTGTCAAACCGCTATGGCTGTTGTGGGTTCCAGGACTGGTGTGCGTGCCAGT